>DLMG01000360.1:410-13929 GCA_002479245.1 Verrucomicrobia subdivision 3 bacterium UBA7542
TGCAGCGGTTCCCGCGAAGACCGGTGCGAAGTCAACCCCGACCGTCCGTGCGCCTGGCAATTGATTTACAAACGGCTGAAAGAAATCGGCCAGCTCGACCGCTTGAAAGAGCTCAAGAAACCGAAAATCTGGCGCTCCAGCCAATCCGGCGGCTGCCGCAAAATCATCCGCGAAGATCATCGTGTGTAAGTTGATATAAATCGCCTGCCGTGCGCAACGTGCGCGAATCGTTGTGGATGCCGCCGACTGCGCCACAGGCGAAGCGGAATCCGCAAATGAAAATGGCAGGGACGTGCTACTGCGCGTCCGGGTCTTGATTCAAAACGGCCTTCGTTACTGACCCTTTCATGGACTACACGTTTCCGGTTTTGTAGTTCGCCCAAATGCCGCTCGACTTGACGCGTGAAAAAACTATTTTGGCGTTATGAAGAAACGGTTGCATCATCAAAAGCCGGAGCCAGGCGCCGCCCTTTTTGACAGCCTCGTTCGCAACGCAATCGACTTTCTTCAAAAATCCGTTCAAGAACTCGAAAAGCACCCCAAATATTCGGTCATTCATTTTTACATGGCGCTTGAGCTTTTTTTGAAGGCACGCCTCCTTCGCGAACACTGGGCGTTGGTGGTGTCCAAAGTTGAAAAGGCCTCGCTCCAAGCATTCCAAAGTGGGGACTTCAATTCGGTCACGATTGACGAATGCCTCCAGCGGCTGGCAAACATTGCCAACGAATCTCTGCTAACGCACGAGCATGATTGCTTCCGGACAATACGCGACCACCGCAATAAATTGGTGCATTTTTTTCACCCAGATTATCAGCCTCCGATTGACAAAAACATTCTCGCTCAAATCGTTTCGGAACAATGCAAAGCCTGGTTCTATTTGCATCGGCTGCTAACTTCAAAATGGGAAATTCATTTTGCCAACTATCACAAACAGATCGCCGGGCTCCAAAAATTGATCCGCCATAACCAGCACTTTTTAATGTCAAAATTCAATGCTCTCGCCCCAGAAATTGAAGCGGACAAGAAAAAGGGAATATCCTTTGTTACGTGTCACGTCTGCGGTTACGAGTCAGCGCGAATTGAAAAACTTCACGATCCGCTTTTCGAGCGAAGCTGTCTCGTTTGCGATTGGCGGTCCTACTTTCTCAAAATTCCCTGTCCACAGTGTGGAAAGCCTGTCACAGTTGAGTCAGAGGGAGGCGGTGAATGCGAAGAGTGTGAAACAACCATTGATCTGGATTACCTCCTTGAAAAGCTGGGTCCATATCAACATCCAAAAGAAGAAAGCTCAATTGCCCGCTGCTCAGAGTGCGAAAACTTCGAACCATCGGTGATACCGTTCGGCGAACATGAATACCTATGTTTGAACTGCCTTACGTTGCACGATGAAGTCGGACAGTGCGGCTGGTGTGGAGAGCTAATCACTGGCGATACGTCGGAGACTTCAATTTGGGGCTGTTTCTGGTGCCCAGGTCCTGACCTCAAGGACTAATTTTTTCCCTTGAAAGGATTCATCTACATCGCCAGCGTGAAGGTCCTAGAAAAATGATATTTCTGGCTCGGGAAGCTACGGCGCAACAAGCCCGCTTTCGGTTTCACGCTCTTTGCGTGGTGGATTCAGAATTCCATGTCGCGGCACTTTTCGTCCAGGGCGGCGATGATTCGCCGCACTTGGGCCGCTTCCAGTTTCTCATCCTCACGACGCAAGAATCCGGCGAGATAGGCGCCGTTCATCGCTTTCACATTAAAATTGCCTTTTCCCTGCTCCACAAACCAGCCCGGCAGAACGACCAGCGGTTGAACTGCCACATTTTCACCGGTTTTTTTTGTGAGGTAGTTGGACAGCCAACGGGCGTTTCGCTCCGCCTGGGGAACGGCCTCGGCGTCGTAGCCCGAAGGGAATTGAAGCGTCCTGCCGTCATAAACAACAACGTGCTCCGGTTGCTCATTTCGACTTTGGCGTCGGCGTCGGGCCTTGGTTTCGATCAAAAAAACTCCGCGAGTGCCGACGGCTACATGGTCAATGTTTCCAAGTTTTTCTGTTTCCAAATCGTGAAAAGCGCGAAAGCCACTGTCCGCAACTTCGTGCAACACTTCGGCAACGGCCTGTTCACCGCGCAAGCCGAGACGATAATCCTGCGCTTCCCGAAAATAGTGAAAAGCCCGCAACGTCGCCCATATACCTGCAACAGAAAATCCCGCAAGAAGCACGACGGCAGGGGCGAGCCATAAAACCGGAGCGTGTGCGGCCAGCAATTGAACCGTGGCAATAACCGAAGCCCCTGCAAAACTGCAAAGGGCACAGGCTGAAAGCATGGTATCCGGGATTTTATCCAGTGTTTCATCAAGGCGGATGGAAAGCGAGTAACCCGGCGGGCGCAGGAGTTTTTCTGTTTGGGGCGACTTCTCAATGTGTTTCCGGCGGCGACGGTCAATGACCATCGCCAGAATCAAAACAACCATCGGTACAAACGCCGCGAGCCACACGGAAACCATGACTAAATCAAATTTCATGCAACGGTTAAATCATTTCTTCGGCGGCGCGCTCTGGGAACAAGGTCAGAATCGGAAGCCGAAAAGACCACCGGTTTCCTGAGCATCAGTAAGTTTGACATCCTGTAAGTATTTATCAAAGTCGAAGCCAACAGACTTTGTTTTTTGGAGATCGTCAGAATTCATCGTGACGATGTATTGAAATCCCAACGCATCTGCCAACTCTGCTCCGACCTGAAGCGCCTTAGCTGCTTGGCGCTCATCAACTCCGTCGAACAAATGACTATCATGAACCAGAAATCTAGGGCCAATTCCTCTATTTGTACAAAGTTGCATTAGCATCATGTCAAAGCAGAAAATCTGCATGTTTTTGATGCCTTTACTTCTTGAGCCTTGGATTTTTGCTTCGAATACCGGCCCGTTAAGAGATTCGTTAATTACTAAGCTGCCGGCCGACTCATACAATTTATTCGACGTTGCCTCAAAAGTGAGAATAGCAGTCTTCAACGCCTCCTTTTGCTCTTCAAAGTCCTGCCGCAAGCGGAGTAAAAGCCGGTTGCGTTCGATATCGAGTTCCGCCTTTTGACCTTCAAGTTGTTCTGCTGCTTGATATCTTTGGCGGAGGGCTTCTGTTTTGGCTTCCTCCTTGCTCAACTCTGACTGAAGGTGAACAAATTGATCAAGCGCACCATGCGACTTGAGAATTGCCATGACCTCAGCTCTGCGACCATCTAGCTGGGCTTTTATTCGCTCCCGTTTCGCAATCCTCTCTTTGGCCGCATTTATCTCTCCACCCAAGTAATCTCGACGATTCCTAAGAACTGAATCGTGGAACTCCTTTACTTCTTCGAAACGACGTACGACAGAAGAAGAAAGAACAACTCCAGCTTCGGCATAAAGTCGCTCCAAGTCTTGCGGTGGCGGTGGAGACTCACTTTTCAACGCATCTTCCAAATCAGAAAGGAGATAACGATCAAGGGTGTTTTCATCCGCCAAATCAGCCAGTTGCTTTGTGAGATCAGCAGCTTCTGATTCCAGATTTTCGTATTCGGGCAAAACATGAAATCGAGAAAGCCCCTCTTTGACTTGGTGAGTTTTGTCTTCTGCAACCGTCAGTTGAGTTCTCAATTCAGCAGCGGTTCCTATGATCGATCCAAAAGCCCCTTCATTTGCAGCTTTACGCAACTCCCGAAGAGTTTTCTCCCGTTCACGAACAGCTTGCCAATCTCTAGCAATAGTCCAATCCAAGCCAAGCAGATAAGTGATAGCCACTTGCTGATCACCAAGTTGTTGCATGTCAGACTGCTTTTCGGGAGTTGAAAAAGCGTTCGCACCTTGACGGCGAACGAAATAGGCAAAAAGCGAACGGAAAGTAGGTTGCGCTTGTTTGGCTTGTGTTTCTTCCTCTGCCTCCTTTGTGTTAAACATCAACGCGCCGAGCACGGCTCTCCAATCGGTGTTAGAAATCTGAAGCGGGCCAGATGCACGGCGTGAGGGTTGAATTGGCCAATGACTGGTGTCACTGCTTAAAACCGACAACTTGCTCTTCGTTTTTCCGGATCGCTCAACCACAGCTCTCTTTCCACCGATATCAAAATCCAGTCCGAACTTGAACTGCTCAAGCGCACTCGTTCGGAACAAAGAGTCTGTGTCGGCGTTTGCACCTGTAAGAAAGTGAATTATCTCAATCAGGCTCGTCTTCCCGGCTCGATTGCGGGTTTGGCGTTCCGTCGCGCCAGGACTTTTATCCGCAACCAAAATGTTTAGCCCTTCCCGAAAGGAAAGGTTCTTAAACATTGTCAGGTTGCTGTAAATTCGATGAATCACTTTGTTTGTCTCTTGATTCGTCCGTTTTCGGTTTCAACCGCGCCGAGCATATAAAGAAGTGTCAGGGCTAACACAAACCAATCATACGTTACCATCCGATTGCCCAACTGTTTAGCGCGAGATTGTTTTGCTTCACTCCAAAGGCGTGAAACCGTTTTGGTTTCGTCCAACAGAGAAAGAATTTCCGCGCCAAGGGCTAGGAGCGCCTTGTCCTGACCCAACTTTTTTGTCGGTAAAATCATGTTTCAGTCTTCTTTCTCGGTGGTTCAAAGATATCGCACTCCTCGAACAGGTGTGCCAACACCGCTAATACGGCAGTTTGATGTGTTGAGTTTCCTCGAAGTTTTCCGCCAGCGAAATCTTGGAGGTGAACGAAGATGTCATCCGGTGACAGTTTGAGCGACTTTAATCTTCGGTATTCATTCCCAAATGCTTCCGTTACGACATCGCCGAAAGTCGGGTCGTGCCATTCGGCAAAGAATTTCTCAACCAGCTTTGCCTTTCTCATACCGGCTGCCAGCAGAGACTCCGCGTCTGTAGATAGCGCGTTCGCCGCCAGTTTGCCTGGGTCCACCGGCTTGATCGGATCGTTTAGCGGCGGCGTTTGCTTTGCTATTGCTTCGAGGACAACCCGTAAATCTTCGTAGCCGAGTTTCAGGAGTGCTTCCGCTGTCGGCCCCGCACCAAACCAACCGACAATTTCGTGCTCTGGTAACTTCCAAAACTCTCGCCGCAGCTCTTCAAATCCCCATGATTCGATTTTGATTTTCGGATGCTTTTTCCCAATTTCGAGCAGTTTCTTCAAAGCATCAGGGCCAAGTCCTTTGGAATTGTGAACAAACACCCACCGATCAAAATGAGTTTTCCAATATGGCAGCGCTCCGTCGAAGTCTGCTCCAATCTTGGAGATGGCTTTGGAGGCTGTCATTTCGTCTGGCGCATAGACTTGGAATAAAGTCCGGGCCGACTTCAGGTAACCGTCGTTTTTCTTGTCGCCGACCTTTCCCCACGGTTTGGTCGGAATGAAATCTGCAGGATGAACTTTTTGCATCAGTTCAGAAAAAAAATCTTGGAAGGCATTCCCTTTCTTTTCCAAAAAGTCGCACTTGAACCTGAGGTCGTAGTGATGGCGGGCAACTTGATCCATAGATTTCAGGAATTAGCCATAAAGATTCGACCGCATCGTAAGCCGCGGTGGAGCTTTCGCAAACATTAATTGAAGTGCGAGGTGGCCGCGTAAAGCTGCGCCACGCGGCAGGCCGCGTAAAAGGCGCTGCCTCACGCGGTGTCTCGGGTCTTGGGTCTTGGATTTCGGGCCACGGGGAATTCGCG
The DNA here is from genome assembly GCA_002479245.1 of Verrucomicrobia subdivision 3 bacterium UBA7542. GTDB lineage: Bacteria > Verrucomicrobiota > Verrucomicrobiia > Limisphaerales > UBA11358 > UBA11358. The sequence continues at coordinate 6,063 of DLMG01000360.1, forward strand.
GCACTTTTCGTCCAAGGCGGCGATGATTCGCCGCACTTGGGCCGCTTCCAGTTTTTCATCCTCACGGCTCAGGAATTCGGCGAGATAGGGGGCGTTCATCGCTTTCACATTGAAATTGCCTTTCCCCTGCGGCTTTTTAACGCGTTTCCGGCGGCGGTTCCAAATCCCAGACCCGGGACGCCAAAACAGGCAGGGGAAAAATGTCACAATTCCAGGACCCTTTCATCAGAAAATTCCGCAACCGCGCTTTGGAGATGCGCTTCAGGGTCTGGCAACGCACTTTTCCCTTTCGCTTTGTGGTCAACGTGGTAAAAGCACGCCATGAAAACTGCTCGCATCCTGCTCGCCGTGTGGATGCTTTGCCGCGTCGCCGGCCTGGCGCGGGCCGAAGAGTCTGCGGACGAAATCCAGTGCCGGAAATCGGCCGCGTTCCTGACAGCGCCCGATTCCTCCGATTACCGGAAATACGCGCCGAGCCGCCAAATCAACATCCTGCACGTGGCGCTGGATGTCACTCCTGATTTCACCAATCACACTGTCGCCGGGAAAACCACGATCACCTTCAAACCGATCGCGAAACCGCTGGAGAAATTGAGCCTGGACGCCGTTGACCTGACGGTGATCTCCGTGACCTCCAGCGAAGCGATCCTGGATTACCAGGTTACGGACGAGAAAATCATCGTCACCTTCGCCCAACCGGTTCCCGCGGACAAGGAGGCCTGGGTCACGATTGAGCATCGCGCGGAGCCGACGGAGGGAATGTATTTCCGGACGCCGGAAATGGGCTACAAAGCCGGGGACACGCATTTGTTCACGCAAGGCGAGCCGGTCGAGGCCCGGCATTGGTATCCCTGCCTGGATTCGCCCAATGAAAAGTTCACCTCCGAAATCACCTGCCGCGTGCCCGCAGGAATGACCGTGCTGTCCAACGGACGGCTGGTTTCCGAGGAGAAAGACCCCGCAACCGGCCTCGTCGCCGTGAAATGGCTTCAGGACAAGCCGCATGCCAATTATCTGCTGTCGCTGGTGGCCGGCTATTTCAAGAAGGTGGAAGACAGGCACCGGGACGTTCCGCTGGCGTTTTACACGCCCCCGTCCGAGATCGATGAAGCCACCAATTCATTCTGCGACACCAGGGACATCATGGCTTTTTACGAGGACGAAATCGGCATGCCCTTTCCCTGGGCCAAGTATTACCAGGTGGCGGTCAATGATTTCGTCGCGGGCGGCATGGAAAACACGACGCTCACCACACTCACGGACTACACGCTCTTCACCACCAACACGGAAAACATCCGTTCCAGCCAGAACCTTGTCGCGCATGAAATGGCCCACCAATGGTTCGGTGACCTGGTCACCTGCAAAGACTGGAGCCACATCTGGTTGAATGAAGGGTTTGCCACCTATTACGCGCTTCTGTACGACGAGCACCGGAATGGCCGGGACTCCATGCTCTACGGCCTGTATCACGACGCGCAACAAATCCTGTCAATGACCGACTTGTCGCGGCCGATTGTGGACCGGAAGTACGACAACCCCATGGAGCTGTTCAGCGTTCTCGCCTACCAAAAGGGCAGTTGGGTGCTCCACATGCTGCGCGCGCAACTGGGCAAGGATCTGTACCGCCGCTGCATCCGGACCTACCTGGAACAGCACCAGTTCGGGTCGGTCGTCACCGAGGATCTGAACGCGGTGATCGAAGAACTTTCCGGCCGTTCCTACGATCAGTTCTTCGATCAATGGGTCTATCACGGCGGCTGTCCCGACCTGGATGTAAGCTACAGTTGGGACGCGCGCAGCAAGCTGGCCAAAGTTTCCGTGCGTCAAACGCAAAGAATCAGCGACGACACCTTCCTCTTCAATCTGCCGCTTACCATCCGTTTCAAAATGAAATCAACCGCCGTGGACAAGCCGATCATCGTGAAGGAAAAATCGGAGGACTTTTACTTTGCGCTCGATGAGGCGCCCACGGCGGTGCGCATCGACCCCGAGTATGCGGTGCTGGCGAAGATCCATTTCATCCCTCCCACCCCAATGCTTTACGCGCAACTGGAGGATCAAACCGACGTCGTCGGCCGGCTGCTTGCCATCGAAACGCTGGCCACAAAAAAGGACAAGGAGGCGGTGGAAAAGCTCAAGGGCGCGCTGAACCACGACACCTTTTACGGCGTGCGCATGGAGGCGGCGCAGGCGTTGAGGGACATTCACACCGATGACGCCCTCGATGCGCTGCTCGCATCCACCCAACAGCCCGACGCCCGTGTGCGCCGCCGGGTCTATGCCGGAATCGGCGGGTTTTACCGGGCGCGAAGCAGCGATGCGGAGCGCGGGATGCTCGCCATGGAAAAGAATCCGGACATCCAGGTCCTGGCGATCCGGGATTTGGGGACCTATGCCGGACCGGACACGCGCGCGCTGTTGCTGCAGTATCTGAATTCCACCTCGTATCGCAACGGGCTGGCCGAGGCCGCCATCCGGGGACTGAGAGCGCAGGATGATCCTTCCTCCATCGATCCGTTGCGCGACAACCTCAGGCAGCGCGAGGCGGACTACACCAGCGACGGATTTGTCCAGGGATTGAGTGCGCTGGCTTACCTGGACCGCGATGAAAAGGACAAGACTGCGGTGCGCGAATTTCTTCTCGGCTATGTGAACCACCGAAAGGAGAGGGTTCGACTTGGAGCCATCAACGCTCTGGGCGCGCTGGCGGACCCGGTCGCTTTGCCGGCTCTTGAGAAATTTGCGCTGGCCCGCAGGACGAGCCCGGAACAACGCGCTGCTGCCAGTGCGATCCAGAACATCGAGAATTTCCGAAAGACCACGGAAGGTCTGGCCGACTTGCGCAAGGAATTCCTGGATTTGCAGAAGGAAGACCAGGCTTTGCGCAAAGACTTCGACTCGCTGGAGAAAAAAGTCGATGCCAGGGCCTCCAAAGGATCCGGGGCAAAGAAATCGTCATCCGCGGTGAAGTCGCCGAGAAACTCCGCTGATTAAGGCGGATCTCAAGCCTCGATGAACGCAGACAGGTCAATGGGCGCCGAAGCCAGCCCCTTCTTCAAATTGGCCACCGACTTGTCCAGCATTTTCAGGGAACGGGCGGAAATGGACCGGGGCGATACCAGCACACGCGGCTCCAGCAGATAGCAGCCGTTCGACAGTGCTTTGACGTGAAAATATTTCGTCCGGGTCCGGCGCAGGCTGATTCGCTTTTTCGCATCAGCGGCGACGTCGTAATTCTCCACAATCGTGAGGCGGTGTTTCTGCCTGGGGCGTTCAAGTGTCGATGTTGGCATGGCTCTACCATGGTGGGATTTCCCACCCTTGTCAACCCGTGTCTTTGCCAAAGGGGTCGGCTGGGGGTCGGCTGGGGATCAGTCCTAGAATTATGACAGTGTAAAGCTTCACACGCGGGGAGTTGATTTTCCAGTTCGAGGACGAGAACGAGGACGACAAAACTTTGTCCCACGTGGGACAAAGTTTTGTCAATAGGGTCAGTCCCTCGTTTTGACACATTTCTCATTTTCGCATTCAGACACGAAAGGCCGGCGGGACAAGCGGCGGGACGAGCCAACACGCCGGGGATTTAAGCGCCGTATTCCTTGGGGGGCTTTTCCCGAAGCGCGAGCGGGGCGGTGGCGGATTCGATCCCTTCCAGCTCCACCCGCCGCATGGTTTCCTTGCCGCCAAACCGTTTTTGCGCGTCAAGGATTTCCAGCCCGGCCAGCCGCCCTTCGCTGTCATAATCAGCCGCGATGCCCTCGGCCAGATGTTTGGTCGTGACCGTGGTTTCGCGGAACGTGATGCTCAACGCATCCACTGCGGCATCGTAGCTGATTTTCATGGTTCAAAAGGAATACGTATAGACCGTTATCACAACTATTTCTCCAGGCTCATCCACAAACACCGGGCGAACCTGTTTGGTCGCATAAACTTTCCCGTTCCAATTCTGTCTGAAAGGGAAATCTTTCCGGCAATCCAATCGCCCCAGCTCGGCGGCGCCCCACGCACAAGTGCGGATGTTTCAATGCATACCTGACACTTGGCGAGATGCGGATCGTTTTGACCTCCCACAAGGCATTCTTCATCAGCTTAGACGCAGCAATGCGCCAATAAGCTTCCGCCGGATTGCCGGTTTTGTTTTCAAATCCGAGGATTGCCACCGTCAGACGATTGATCGGTGCAGGACTGTCCTTGGTTGTCTCCACGCCGATGTTCCCGGTAATGCTTAACGTTTGGGCAAATGACGGGGACAAAGCCGTGAACAGAAAGAGCCAACCGATGGCTGGCGTCAGCCACTGCCGGAAACGATGGTGGTGGATGGGAACGCAGACTGTCCGCCGGACGCGGGACGCTTTCCATTTGACCCGACTGATAATGGCGTGTTCCACGTGGGAATCGTTTCTTCCGTTCAGGGAAAATATCAATACCAAAATGAAGACGATTACACGCAGTTGGCGAGTGAAATTTGGGTGCCGTGGCGCTCCGCCCTCCGAAATACGCCGGTTTGCGAGGACGCTCGTTCCACCGGTCAGAATGCTTTGCGTGACTCCGCGTTAAGAAGCTTTTCGAGAACGAGGACGAGGACGATTTCGTGGTTTACGGTAGGTCTGTCGAACCCATCAAATACCGATCGCACTCCCTCGCGGCGCCCCGGCCTTCGTTGAAGGCCCATACCACGAGGCTCTGGCCGCGACGGCAGTCGCCGCAGGCGAACACGCCCTTGAGGTTCGTCGAGTATTTCTCGAACTCGGCCTTCACGTTCGTGCGCGGGTCGCGTTCGAGCTTGAGCGCGTCGAGCAGCGGCTGTTCCGGTCCGAGAAAACCCATCGCCAGCAGCACCAGTTGCGCGGGCAAAATCTTTTCCGTGCCGGGCACGTTCTTCGGAATGAACTGGCCCTTGTCGTTTTTCTCCCATTTCACCTGCACAGTGTGGATGGCCGTGACCTGGCCGTTCGCATCGCCTTCAAACTTCGTAGCGGTGGTGAGATAAACGCGCGGGTCGGCGCCGAATTTCGCGGCGGCCTCGTCCTGACCGTAGTCCAGGCGATAGACCTTTGGCCACTCGGGCCAGGGATTGTCGGCGGCACGTTCCATCGGCGGCTTCGGCAAAATCTCAACCTGCACGAGGCTCTTGCAACCGTGACGCATCGCGGTGCCCACACAGTCCGTCCCGGTGTCGCCGCCGCCGATGACGATGACGTCCTTGTCGGCGGCGGAAATGAAATTGCCGTTCTTTTTCCCGTCGAGAATGATCTTCGTGTTCGCGGTGAGAAATTCCATTGCGAAGTGGACGCCTTTGAGGTTCCGGCCTTCCACCGGCAAATCGCGCGGCTTGGTGGCGCCGGTCGCGAGAACGACGGCATCGAATTCCTTGAGCAGTTTTTCCGCCGGATAATTTCCGCCCACATTGGTGTTGCAGACGAACCGGATGCCTTCGGCTTCGAGCTGCCGGATGCGGCGCATCACGACCTGTTCCTTGTCGAGTTTCATGTTCGGGATGCCGTACATGAGCAGCCCGCCGGGGCGGTCGGCGCGCTCGAAAACGGTGACGGTGTGGCCGGCCTTGTTCAGTTGCGCGGCGGCGCAGAGACCCGCCGGGCCGGAGCCAACCACGGCCACCTTTTTGCCGGTGCGCTGCTTCGGCAGGTCGGCGGTGACCCAGCCTTCGTCCCAGCCGCGGTCAATGATGGTGCACTCGATGTTTTTGATGGTGACGGGTGGGGCGTTGATGCCGAGCACGCACGAGCCTTCACAAGGCGCCGGGCAGACGCGACCGGTGAACTCGGGAAAATTGTTCGTCTTGTGCAACCGCTCAAGCGCTTCCTTCCAGAGACCGCGATAGATGAGGTCGTTCCATTCCGGGATGAGGTTGTGAATGGGGCAGCCGCTGGCCATGCCGCTGAGGAGCACGCCGGTGTGGCAGAAGGGCGTGCCGCAATCCATGCAGCGCGCGCCCTGTTTGCGCAGGGCGGCCTCGGACAGGTGCAGGTGAAATTCCTTCCAGTCCGCGATGCGCGCGGCCGGCGGACGGTCCGCCGGCAGTTCGCGCAGATACTCGATGAATCCTGTGGGCTTGCCCATGACTTGTCAGAAACCAGTTTTCACATCGTGCCGCTATATTGCAAATCCGAATTCCTAAGCACTAATTCCTAAATAAGCTCGAAGCACGAAATCCGAAAACAGCCATCGTCCTGATGAGAACCGATCGCACTTAGGTCGGCATTTGGCATTCGGTATTTGGATTTCTTTAGTCATTAGGATTTTGGGTTTAGGATTTTCCTTTTCAGCCGCCACCGACGCGCGCGACGTCGCGGACGTTTTCCTCGAACGCGGCCATGATGGCTTCGTCGCCGCTCAAGCCCTGTTCCTTCACTTTCTTCATGGATTCGAGCACGCGCTGGTAGTCCTTCGGCATCACCTTGACGAACTTCGGCACAAGCTGCCGCCAGTCCGCCAGCACCTTCGCGGCGCGGTCGCTCTTCGTGTAAGCCTGGTGCCGCTGGATCAACTTCCAGATCATCTCGATCTCGTCGGCGTCCTTCAGTTTTTCCAAACCGACCATTTCCTGGTTGCAATGCGCCGGGAAATCGCCGGCTTCATCCAGCACGTAGGCAATGCCACCGGACATGCCAGCGGCGAAATTGCGTCCGGTCCGGCCCAGAACAATCACGCGTCCGCCGGTCATGTATTCGCAACCATGATCGCCGATGGCCTCGACGACCGCATTTACGCCGCTGTTGCGCACGCCGAACCGTTCGCCCGCCATGCCGCACACGAACGCCTCGCCGCTCGTGGCCCCGTAAAAGGCCACGTTGCCGATGATGATGTTTTCCCCGGCGACAAAGGTCGAACCTGCCGGTGGATAGACGATTATTTTGCCGCCGCTAAGGCCCTTGCCCAAATAATCGTTCGCGTCGCCTTCGAGTTCGAGCGTCATGCCCTTGGGTATGAACGCGCCGAAGCTCTGGCCCGCGCTGCCGGTGAACTTGAGATGAATGGTGTCCTCCGGCAGGCCGTTCGGACCCCATTTCTTCGTGACTTCGCTGCCGGTGATGGTACCGACGACGCGGTGAATGTTGCGGATGGGCAAGTCAGCGTGGACGCGCTCGCCGCGTTCGATGGCCGGCTCGCAGATGTCCAGCAACCGCGTCACATCGAGCGACTTTTCAATGCCGTGATCCTGGTCAATCTGCCGGTAGCGGATGACCTCCGGCCAGACATCCGGCCGTTGCAAAATGCTCGTGAAGTCGAGGCCCTTCGCCTTCCAGTGCTCAATCGCCTTCCGCGGGGCCAGCTTGTCCGTGCGGCCGATCATTTCGTTTATGGTCCGGAAGCCGAGTTTGGCCATGATTTCGCGCAATTCCGTCGCGATGAACCGCATGAAATTGACCACGTGGTCCGGGCTGCCCGTGAAGAATTTGCGGAGTTGCGGGTCCTGGGTGGCCACACCCACCGGGCAGGTGTTCAAATGACACACGCGCATCATCAGGCAGCCAAGCGTGACGAGCGGCGCGGTGGCAAAGCCAAATTCCTCCGCCCCAAGCAGCGCGGCGACCGCCACGTCGCGGCCCGTCTTGAGCTGGCCGTCGGCCTCGACGTAAATGCGGCTGCGGAGATTGTTGAGCACGAGCGTCTGGTGCGTCTCGGCCAGGCCGAGCTCCCACGGAATGCCCGAATGCTTGATGGAGGAGAGCGGCGACGCGCCCGTGCCGCCGTCGTAACCGCTGATGAGCACCACGTCAGCGTGCGCCTTGGCGACACCGGCGGCGACGGTGCCCACGCCGACCTCCGCGACCAGCTTCACGCTCACGCGCGCGTTGCGGTTCGCGTTCTTCAGGTCGTGAATCAACTGGGCGAGGTCTTCGAT
>DLMG01000360.1:14081-14228 GCA_002479245.1 Verrucomicrobia subdivision 3 bacterium UBA7542
ATCCACGGATAAACCTTGCGGCCCGGCAACTCGCCGCCTTCGCCCGGCTTCGCGCCCTGGGCCATCTTGATCTGAAGTTCCTTCGCGTTGACGAGATACTGGCTCGTCACGCCGAAGCGGCCGGAGGCGACCTGCTTGATCGCGCTG
>DLMG01000360.1:14373-14659 GCA_002479245.1 Verrucomicrobia subdivision 3 bacterium UBA7542
TGCCGCCGAGGCGGTTCATGGCGATGGCGAGCGCCTCGTGCGTTTCCTGGCTGATCGAGCCGTAGCTCATCGCGCCGGTCTTGAACCGTTTCACGATTTCTTCGACCGGCTCAACCTCTTCGAGGGGCACGGATTTCTCCGCCCAATTGAAATCGAGCAGTCCGCGCAGCGTGCACAGGTTTTGCGACTGGTGGTTGATCAATTCCGCGTATTCCTTGAACAGCTTGTAGCTGCCGAGGCGGCAGGCGATTTGCAGCTTGTGGATGGACTGCGGGTTGAACAGGTG
>DLMG01000223.1:0-245 GCA_002479245.1 Verrucomicrobia subdivision 3 bacterium UBA7542
CACGGCAAAGGCAACATCGGCGCGAAACCGAAGGGTGAAGTCGTGGCGGATATTTTGGCGGCGATACGCGAGCGGCGGGCGTGAAAGGATTCTGGCAATGAACCCGATTTTTCTGGCAGCACTCACGGTGACCAAACCCGGCGCCGTCGGCATTGGCATCGGGGCGTTGGTCGTGCTTTACCTGGCATTCAAAGTCGGCAAGTTCATCATTAAAATGCTGCTGCTGCTCGCCGCCCTGGCCGCGC
>DLMG01000223.1:306-434 GCA_002479245.1 Verrucomicrobia subdivision 3 bacterium UBA7542
GCTGCTCGCCGCCCTGGCCGCGCTTGGTCTGGCTGCGTGGTGGTATTATGCGGCACACCATGGCTCATTCTGAAACAAGGCTCGCCTGCTTCGTCCGCTGCAAAACCGACTTCGGCACCGACCCGATC
>DLMG01000223.1:515-7932 GCA_002479245.1 Verrucomicrobia subdivision 3 bacterium UBA7542
CCGTTTCCGCGAGCACGCGACAAGGTCGGTGTCGCGAGCCGGCGCGAAGATTGCCGAAGCCGAAGGGCGAAGTCGTGACAGACATTCCGCGGCGATCCAGGAGCTCCGGCCATAAAAGAATTTTCCCGGTCGCTTTTGACGATGCGCGAACAAGATGTGCACAACTTGTGAATGGAGGCGAACAACTTGTGCTTGAATCCGGCGGAAAAGGGTACGACCTGTTACCCATAGCACTGTAATTCAGACCATTAACAGGTCTTTCCGCTGGTGACCGTGTTTTGGGGGCTCGACTGCCAGCAAGTCTCAAAAAAAATTGAGCATGAGCATGGCAACATTAGTGCAGGAACCACTTTCACTGGAAGGCGCCAATCCGTGCCATTTTTTGGTGTTGTACGAGGATGCCGTTGCTCACGACCTGGCGATGGAAGTTTGCGGCGGGGTGATGGCCCGCTTTGGGGCTGAACTGGCGTTTGCCTTCAGTTTTTGGAAAGTCAAAGATTTGAATGATCCGGTATCGGCCCACTGGGCGGCGGAAGCTGTGGCCCGTGCGGACATCATATTATTTTCCCTGCCAGCCCATGATCTGACTCTGGAGACCAGCCAGTGGCTGGACACGTGCGTCCAGACCCGAACGAAGGCGGAAGGCGCTTTGGCCTTGATCGTCACGGAACCCCCGGTTACGGGCCCGGCCGTCGGGGCGCTTTTGTCCAGGCTGCAGTTTGCCGCTCATCGGCTGCGAATGGACTTTTTGCCGCTGCTGCCGCCGCTCCCGGACACGAGCATCGAGGCCTCCGCGGCCCCATGGCCGGCGAGGCTGAATGAGTTTCAGGAAGAACCCGGCAGCAATCATTGGGGGTTAAACGAGCAGGGCGGAACCCCTGTGGATTGATTCAAACGAAGGACAGCCTCTTTCCGGGATGAATTGCAATGGCTGCGAAGTTAGAAAGCTCTTATCGAAACCGCAAATTGGGAAACTTTAATTCCCTTGCAAAGAGCAGCCCATAGCCAATCCTCCTGCGCTTCTCCAAAGCCTTCCTTTGCGGCTTTACACTCGACGAACAAAGCTGAACGCGAAGGATGGCCATCATTCCACGCGACGATGTCTGGCATGCCTCCACCCGGCGAATTTATTCTCTCACGAATTGCCGAGTCCAAATTTTTCAGCCAATGAGGCAGCTCGGACGTTGACAAAACCCAAGGGCGCCATGTCTCCGGCATTTTGACGGTGGGATATGCGCTGAACCAAAACGCATGATCGCGAATTCGTCGAAGAATCTTTGCAACTTCAACTTCGTTACAACTCCGATTTGGTTTGCGCCCATCAAGTGAATATACCTGCCCGCGACCTTTGCCGAAATCTGCCCCAATCGGACCGTCCCACTGACGAAACGGCAGTTGAAAGCGTTCAATTTTGTGAGGTGCTGCATGCCGCCTATGCTTGCGCTTTACCGCTTCAAACGGAATTCGTCCAAGCAATTCAGCCCCACGCTCAGTTGCCCATTTCAGATTCATTGGTGTATTTTCCGTCGCTATGCGCGGCAGATTTCCCCCATGCCAGCGCCGTAGGCACGATATCTTTGTAGTTCCATCACCCCGCAAACACAAGCTCCGCTAGAAGCAGCATCAGGGTTATGCCGCTCCGCTGGAGCTCGGTAATTTGTTTCCAAGTTCTACAAATATTCCGCGCCTACGGCGCTTGTTCACAACTGGTTTCAACACGGTCCTCCGGCAGATCCCCGCTGATGCGCATCCGCGTTTGACTATTTTCAGTTGATTCACTACTGTCGCATTCCGTAAAACCAACAACAAAGGGATCCGAAAGTTATGCCGCCGAAAATTGCCGAAAAGCCCGCCGCTGAAACCAAAGCCGCCGCGTCGCACCAGCGCGAACTCGACGCCGCCATTTCCACCATCACCAAGAGTTACGGCGAAGGCAGCATCATGCGCCTCGGCGACGCGCGGGCGCTGGTCAAAATTGACGTGATTCCGACCGGCGCGCTGGCGCTGGACCTGGCGCTGGGCGTCGGCGGGATTCCGCGCGGCCGCGTCGTGGAAATTTTCGGGCCGGAATCGTCGGGCAAAACCACGCTCATGCTGCACGTCATCGCCAGCGCGCAAAAAACCGGCGGCCTGGCGGCATTCATTGACGCCGAGCACGCGCTGGATCCGGGCTACACGAAAAAACTCGGCGTGAACCTCGACGATTTGCTCGTATCGCAGCCGGACTCCGGCGAAGAAGCGTTGACCATTTGTGAAACACTCGCCCGCTCGAATGCGCTCGATGTCATCGTGATTGATTCCGTCGCCGCGCTCGTGCCGAAGGCCGAACTCGAAGGCGAGATGGGCATGGCGACGATGGGCATGCAGGCGCGGCTCATGAGCCAGGCGTTGCGCAAGCTCACCGCCATCCTCGCCAAGTCCAAGACGACGTGCATTTTCACCAATCAATTGCGCGAAAAGGTCGGTGTGATGTTCGGCAATCCCGAAACCACGCCCGGCGGCAAGGCGCTGAAATTTTATGCGAGCGTCCGCCTCGACATCCGCCGCAAGGACACGCTCAAGGATGACGCGGGCAACGCCATCGGCAATCATGTCCGGGTCAAAGTGGTGAAGAACAAGGTGGCGCCGCCGTTTGCCGAGGCCGAGTTCGACATCATTTACAATCACGGCATCAACAAGGAAGGCTGCATCCTCGACGTGGGCATCGAAGCCGGGGTCGTGGACAAAAAAGGCGCGTGGCTGCAATTCGAGGGCGAGTTGATCGGCCAGGGCAAGGAGGCCGCACAAAAGGCGATGGCCGAAAAACCCGCGCTGGCCAAAAAGATTGTCGAGGCCATTTTGGCGAAACGTAACGCCGCGCCCGCTACCAGTTAAAAAGCCGAGGAAATCGTTCGCGAGACGGTCAGGGAGTGTTTCTTGAAGGTCAGACGCTGTTTTCAGGGATTAAAGCGGATCAATCGGCGCTTTCTGCCGCTTGGCGCAAGGCGAGAAACGCTTCTTTCAGGCCCTGGCTGTTCGAGCCATTCCGGCAGCGCGGGCTTGAGCAGCTGGTTGCACAGTTGATCGCTGGCCAGCCAGACCGCCTTGAGCACGGGCAACAGCACCGCCGGGTCATAGGTGACTTTGGGGCCGGATCGCTTGCGGATCCTGCCTGCCAGCGGATGGTGCAGCAGCCGCAGGGCGGCTTTGCGATGGTAACCGCAGTTGAGGCAAAACTCGTCAAGAATGCGGCTCTTGTGTGGACGACCGGCACGTTGATAACGGCCATGGATTTTGGCGAGATACTCGCGTTTGGATGACAAACTCATAGTCAGGGTGTCGGTAACCATGAATATGAGTCAACGTATCAGCAGACGCCTCGTCCACCCCCCAGCCCCGGTAACATTTAATTTGAGTCAAGTCGCACCACAAGCTGAGAGACTGCCCTAAGCTGCGCTTGCTTTCCAAACCACACCAATCCATCCTATGATTGATTTTCGGCCCCGCATGACGGGGCGTTGATTTGACATGAGCAGTATTTCTGACGTCGAAATTGATCTGGAAAAGCTTTTCCTGCCCGCCTGGGCGCAGGGAAAACCGGCCGCCAACCCCTACGCGAAGTTCGCCGGCGAACCCGCCGGACGCGACGACCGCCAGCGCGAAGGCCGGCGCGGAGGACCGCGCCCGGAATCGTTCGGCGAGCGCCGCGGACCCCGTCCGCCGCGGACCGGTGGAAAATTTGGCGACCGCAAGAAAGGATTTTCCCAGCGCGATGACCGGGGCGAACGTCGTGAACGTTTCGAGCCGCCCGCACCGTTGCCGGAAATCACTGTCACCTTTTTGCCGGATGAAATGGGTGTCGAATCACTCGCGCGCCAGATCAAGGTGACCGGCCGCGCGTATCCGCTGTTCCAGATTGCGCAGATCGTTTTACAAAAGCCGGAGCGTTACGCCGTCCAGCTTGGAGTGAAGAAAAACGCCGATGGCACGGTCAAACAACCGCTGTTCATTTGCGCGCTGGACGACACCCCGTGGTTGAGCGAGGACGAAGCGGTGGCGCACATGCTCAAGAATCATTTCGCCACGTTTTACCAGGCCGAACGCACGGCCACCGAACCGCCGAAAGGCAAATACACCTTTGTGGCGCAATGCGGCATGAGCGGCATCATTCTCGGTCCGCCGAATTATCACGATTACCAGAACCAGTTGCGCAAGCTCCACGCCGAGCGGTTTTCCAAAATGCCGTTCGATGTCTTCAAATCGCGCGTCAAAATTGTGCGGGACGAGGAAGTCGTCAAAAAATGGATCGAGGAGCAAAGTTTCACTATCGAATACACCTGCTTAAACGTGCCGGAGCCGCTCAAACTCCCAAACCTGGAGGAAGTGGAGAAACATTTCCGCGCCGTCCACAAGGACAACATCATCAAGCCGGCGGAATCGCACACGGTCGGCGGCGTGTTGAGCCGCAACCTGCGCTGCCGGGAATTGCAGCGGCTGGTGCGCAGTGATTGGGAACGGCAGAAATATTTTCCGCTGCAACTGGCTACCGGCCTCAGCCGGCAATTCGCCACACACGGCCTGCATTTCTTCAAGGTCAACAAGACCTTCACGCACGTTTCCGTCGCCCGCCCGCAATTTCTCGATCTTGAAACCACGCCGGTTTCGGAAAGCATCAAGCGCATCGTCGGCCACATCAACACGCATCCGAAATGCACGCGGCGGCAATTGATTGAAGCCCTCGCGCCGTCACCCAAAAAGCCAACGGTCATTGAAATTAAACCGGCGGCACCGCCGGCTGCCGCGCCCGCGCCCGCCGCAACCGAGGCCGCCGCTGCACCGCAGGATTCTCCGGCAGCTCCCGCGCCGCCCGTGTCCGATGAGCCGACGCCGGAGCAGACCGCCATCATTGCCGATTTGCACTGGCTCGCGCATCAGGGTCACGTCCTTGAATTTGCCGACGGCCGGATGGACACGGCCAAAAAGCCCGCGCCCAGGCCGCCGACCCAGGCTGCGCCGGAGGCTTCGCCGAGGCGAGAGCCGGAAAAGAAACCTGTCGGGGAAAAACCAGCAGCGGAAGGTGAAACCGCGACAACCTCGGTTGATCCAGCGGGAGAAGCCCCGGTTTTGACCGAGGCGGAAATTCCCACGAACGAACCGCCTCCGGCAGTTGAGCCGGAATCAGCCGGGGAAGCAACGGCTGAAACTCCGGCTCCGGCCGAACCCGCGCCGGCCGAACCTACCGCCAATGCGCCTGCCAGTGAACCGGCAGCCGATGACAACCCGTCGCCTTCGTAGCCGCCGACGTCAGTCGGCGCAAATTTCCTTTTGATCAGCGCAGACTAACGTCCGTGACTACGATTAACAGGATAAATCCTTGCTTTCCTTAATCCTGTGCGCTGCTAAACTGCCCTATGGCTTTTTCAAAGTTAGGTCTCTCTCCGGCAACTCTTGAAGGTGTGCGCGCGGCGGGTTACATCACACCCACACCGATTCAACTCCGCGGCATTCCACTCGTGCTCGCTGGCCGCGACATCATTGGCAGCGCCCAAACCGGCACCGGCAAGACCGCCGCGTTTGCGCTGCCCATTCTCACAAAACTGGACCGGCACGCGCCCGGTCCGCGCGCGCTCATTCTCGAACCGACGCGCGAACTCGCCGCGCAGGTGGAAACGGCCATCCGCGATTTCGCGCGCTTCACCAATTTGAAAGTCACCGTCGTTTATGGCGGCGTTGGTTACGGCCGGCAATTGGACGAGTTGCGCGCGGGCACCGACGTTCTCGCCGCCACGCCGGGGCGTTTGCTCGATCATCTCGAACGCGGCACGGTGCGTCTGGACAAGGTCCAATTTCTTGTGCTCGACGAGGCCGACCGGATGCTGGACATGGGATTCCTGCCCGACGTGCGCCGCATCGTCGATCGCTGCCCGCGCCAGCGCCACACCTCGCTGTTTTCAGCGACGATTCCGCCGCAAATTGAAACGCTCATTCAATGGGCGATGCGCAGTCCCGAAACGATTGAAATCGGCGCGCGCCGGACGCCCGCCGAAACGGTGAAGCACGTCATTTATCCCGTTTCCGATTCGCAGAAATCCGATCTGCTGCTCGAACTGCTGAAGCGCGTGAATTACAGCTCGGTGCTGATCTTTTGCCGGACGAAGCACGGGGCCGATCGCGTCGTGGGCTTGCTCAAGCGCAACAATCACGCCGTGGCCGTGCTGCACTCGAACCGCACCCAACGCGAACGCGAGCAGGCGTTGCGCGGTTTTCGCGACGGCCGCTACGAAGTGCTCGTGGCGACGGACATCGCCGCGCGCGGGCTGGACATCGCGGACGTGAGCCACGTCATCAACTACGACGTGCCGCAGCATCCGGAGGATTACATCCACCGCATTGGGCGCACGGGCCGCGCGGAAGCGCACGGCGACGCCTTCACCATCATGACCGCCGAGGATGGCAGCCACGTCTTCGCCATCGAACGTTTCATCAGCCAGAAAATCCCGCGCGTGAAGCTGGAGAATTTCAATTACAAATACACCATGCTGTTTGAGGAGGGAAAACCCGGCCAGCCCAAGGCCGGCTACGCCGGCAAAACCCGCGGCGGGCGCGTCCACGGCGGCTACCACTTCGCCCCCGGCGGACGGAGAAGGTAGAAGCTGGAGTTCAACCTTCAGGTTGTTCCTGACACGCTGAAGCGTGAACTCCAACGCATACGCTGCGAAACGGAGCGATTTGTGCGGTGTTGATTTAATTGTTATGGGCGAGTCAGAAAACAAATCGTCTAAATTCGACACGCTTGCTTGGCTGGCGGTTATCACCTCAATTGGCTTCATCGCTTGGTTTGTATTTTCAAATTTTGTTCCTGCGCGTGCTCCCTCCCTACGCTTGGATTGCATTAACAATTTACGTCAGCTTGACGCAGCAAAGAGAGAATGGGCTTTGGAGAATGGAAAAACAAATGGCGTCGTTTGCACCGAAAACGACATCAAGCCTTACATCAAACTTGATTCAAAAGGAAATATTCCGAGATGTCCGGCAGGTGGTATTTACACCATTGGAAAGGTTGGCGAAGCACCAACTTGTTCGATTACCGACCACGTTTTGCCTTAAACCAAACCTCAAGCGCCGTAGGCGCGAAATCTTTGTAGCACCCAAACCAAACAATGTCTCGAGCTCCGTAGGAGCGGCATATTCCTTGACTATTTCGCTCCTACAGAGCTTGGTTCATTTTTAATTTCAATATTCTACAAATATGCCGCGTCTCCGGCGCTCCGAAAGGGCACAACCGGATTTGAAAACCCCGTTGATTCCCGCCCATAACAAAACCGCCCTCCGGTACGGGCCGGAGGGCGGTGGGGAAAACTCAGCAGTTACTTGCCAACCGCTTTTTCTTCCGGAATCCGCATGCAGTAGAACGAGCGATAGACGAAGACCAGCGCGA
>DLMG01000223.1:8071-9453 GCA_002479245.1 Verrucomicrobia subdivision 3 bacterium UBA7542
GCGAGCAGGCCGAACAGCGTGGTGAACTTGATCACCGGATTCATCGCCACGGATGAGGTGTCCTTGAACGGATCGCCCACGGTGTCGCCCACAACGGTGGCGGCATGCAGTTCGGTGCCCTTCTCGCGGAGGTCCACTTCGACGATTTTCTTGGCGTTGTCCCACGCGCCTCCGGCGTTGGCCATGAAGATGGCCTGGAACAAACCGAAGAACGCGATGCCAATCAGGTAACCGATGAAGAAATACGGGTTGAAGAACGGCAGCGCGAGCGCGAAGCAGAACACCACGATGAAGATGTTCCACATGCCCTTCTGCGCATAGATGGTGCAGATGCGGACGACTTCCTTGCTGTCCTTTTCCGAGGCGGTGGTGGAGTCGAGTTTTATGTGCTCCTTGATATAGACCACCGCGCGATACGCGCCGGTGACGACCGCCTGGCAGGAAGCGCCGGTGAACCAGTAAATCACCGCGCCGCCCATGATGAGGCCAAGGATGATCTGCGGCTGCACGATGGAGAGCTTGTTCACCACATCACCAAACATGTTTTCGAGCAGCATGATGATGCCGAACACCATCGTGGTCGCGCCGACAACGGCGGTACCAATGAGCACGGGCTTGGCCGTGGCCTTGAAGGTGTTGCCCGCGCCGTCGCCCTTTTCCAGTTGATACTTGGCGTTTTCAAAGTCTGCGTCGAAACCGAAGTCGCGTTTGATTTCTTCCTTGATGCCTTTGCGGCCTTCAATCTGGCTCAACTCAAAGACAGACTGGGCGTTGTCGGTGACCGGGCCGTAGCTGTCCACGGCAATCGTCACCGGCCCCATGCCGAGGAAGCCGAAGGCCACGAGGCCGAACGCGAAGATCGGCGTGGCGAACAGGAATTTCGCCGGCATGAGCGAGAGGAGCGCCGGATTCTGGGAAAAGAAATACGAGGTGGCCATCAACACCATGATGCACAGCCCCATCCAGAAGGCCGAGTAGTTGCCGGCCACGAAGCCCGACAGGATGTTCAGCGACGCGCCGCCGTGCCTGGAGCAGTTGGTCACTTCCTTGACGTGCCGGGAGTTGGTGCTAACGAATATCTTGGTGAATTCGGGAATTAGCGCGCCCGCCACTGTGCCGCAACTGATGATGATCGAGAGCACCCACCACAGCGCGGGCTGGGCGGTGCCGGTGGCGTCAGTGAAGTCGCCCAGGAGCAGTTTGCTGGCAATGAAGGTGATGATGATAGAAATAAACGAAGTGAGCCACACGAGGTGGGTCAGCGGGGCTTCAAAGTCGAAGTCTTTCTTGCCGCTGAACATGGCCTTGCTGATGGCTTCGTTTATGAAGTAGGACACCAGCGAGGTCACGATCATCAGCGCGCGCATGGTGAACAGCCAGAC
>DLMG01000223.1:9512-17160 GCA_002479245.1 Verrucomicrobia subdivision 3 bacterium UBA7542
CGCATGGTGAACAGCCAGACGATGAGCGTGGCACAAATGGTCGGACTGGCCGCCAGCGCCAGGGCGAGAAACGCGATCAACGCCACGCCGGTCACACCGTAGGTCTCAAAGCCATCCGCCGTCGGGCCGACCGAGTCGCCGGCGTTGTCACCGGTGCAGTCCGCGATCACGCCGGGGTTCTTCGGGTCGTCTTCGGGCAGCTTGAAAACGATTTTCATCAGGTCGGAGCCGATGTCGGCAATCTTGGTGAATATGCCGCCGCAGATGCGGAGCACGCTCGCGCCGAGCGATTCGCCGATGGCAAACCCGATGAAGCAGGGGCCGACGAGTTCGCGCGGCAGGAACATCAGAATGCAGATCATGAAGAACAATTCGACGCAGACCAGGAGCAGGCCGACGCTCATGCCGGAGCGGAGGGGGATGCCCAGCGTGGCGAACGGGTTGCCCTTGAGCGCGGAGAAAGCGGTGCGGGAATTGGACACGGTGTTGATGCGGATGCCGAACCAGGCCACGCCGTAGGAACCCATGATGCCCAGGATGGAGGCGAGGAGAATGACCGCCACATGGCCTACGGAATTTCCCTGGAGCGCTTTGAAGTAGTAAATCATGCAGCACGCAATCAGCGTCCAGAGGATGGCAAGGAACTTGCCTTGCGTGAACAGATAGGTCTTGCAGGTTTCCCAAATCATGTGGGACACCCTGGCCATGCTGTCATGGACGGGCAGGGCTTTGGTCTGTTTGTATTGCACCAAGCCGAACAGGGCGCCGACGCCGCAGAGCAAGATGCCGAGATACATCAGCATTTCGCCGCTGATGCCGCCCAATCCGGCGAATTTGACGTCGCTCAGGGAAGGAATTTTGATGTCCGCCTCACCGGCAAACACATTGGTTGCAAGGCCGAACAAACAGAATGTCGCAAGTGCCCACAATAAAATTTTAGTTTTTTTCATAAAATATTGTCGCAGCGGAGGCTAACAAAGCTCCCCCTGACCGCCAACCATATTTGGCAAAGAATTCTCCAAAAATTGAACTGGATTGTGCCGAAACTTGATGATTTCATCCCTTCCGGAGCATCGTGCCACTGCCCCCGTTTGGAGTTCCGCGTTTACGCGGTTCAGACAAACACCACCACCCAACCGCCTGAAGGCGGAACTCCAAACGGGCGACCACTCTTGTCTGGTGCCAGCGACAAAATACAGCCCGGCGCATTTGACCTTGTCGCTCGCGGAACGTTTTCGCATCTTTGAGGCGATGCCCGAACGCGCGGTTTCCACTTTGAACAAACCGGACGTGGCGTTGGAAATGACGCTGCGTCCGTCGCTGTTTTCCGAATTCACCGGCCAGCCCAAGGTCAAGGAACGCCTCGGAATAGCCGTGCAAGCGGCGAAACAGCGGAGCGAAGCGCTCGACCACATCCTGCTCAGCGGTCCGCCCGGCCTGGGCAAAACTACGCTCGCTTACATCCTCGCCAAGGCCATGGGCGCGAACCTCAAAAGCACCAGCGGACCGACCATCGAGAAAGCCGGCGACCTCGCTGGCCTGCTGACAAACCTCGAAGCCGGCGACGTGCTGTTCATTGACGAAATCCATCGCCTGCAAAAAACCATCGAGGAATATCTGTACCCGGCAATGGAGGATTTCAAACTCGACATCATCATTGACCAGGGGCCGAACGCCCGCAGCGTGCGGCTGAATCTTCCGCGCTTCACCCTCATCGGCGCGACCACGCGCAGCGGATTGCTCACCGCGCCGTTGCTCACGCGCTTTCCCATGCGCGAGAGACTGGATTATTACGTTACTGAAGATTTGGAGAAAATTATTGTTCGCTCTGCGCGCCTCTTGAAAGTCGAGATTGACGAGACCGGCGCGCATGAAATCGCCCGGCGCAGCCGCGGCACGCCGCGCATTGCGAACAACCTGCTCCGCCGCGTGCGTGATTACGCGCAGGTCCGGCACGATGGCCGCATCACCGCCGACGTCGCGGACAAGGCGCTGGCCATGCTGGAAATTGACCAGAACGGCCTCGACGAAATGGACAAGCGCATTCTCGAAGCCGTCATCGTGAAATTCGGCGGCGGGCCGGTGGGCGTGAATTCGCTGGCGGTGGCCGTGGGTGAGGAGCCGGACACGATTGAGGAAGTCTATGAGCCGTATCTCATCATGGAAGGCTACCTGAACCGCACCTCGCAGGGCCGCGTCGCGACGGAGTTGAGTTACAAGAAGCTGGGGTTGCGTCCCAATTCAGGGAATCAGGACCGCTTACTTTGAAACCGAATTTGTCCCTGATTCTTCCGCTGGGGCATTGGTTTGCAGAATGCATCCGTTGTCCAATTGAATTTTGCGCTTGAAAGCGTCGAGTTTACCCTTGAAACCCTGGCCGGGCTGCCAGCTGGCCAAGATTTTTTCCCACTCGCCAGCTTGTTTCTCACTCAAGCTGTTAAACCAGAGGCAGTATTCCGTCAAATCATCGCCATCAAGAATAACCTGCCCGAAATGCGCTTCTTGAAACCCAACCGCGGGACTGCTCCAACTGGCAAAACACAAAACGGGCAGCGCGCGATTCGCATTCAAGTCGGTTTCCCAAACCACCCATCCGTCCCGCCACTGGCCGTTGAAATGGTTGGGAGCGCGCCCGAGCGCAAGTTTCACGGTCAAATGATCCGTTTCTTTGTCGCCGAAGATTTCGAACGGTTCCAGCAAATCTTCAAACAAATCGCCCGCCAAATTGGACGGCTCTGGCTTTTTGAGACCGGGCTCCGCTTTCCGTTTTTGCTCCCAGTCTTTCACCTTGGCGCGATAAAGGTCGGTCATGGCGAGATAATTTGTCCACGATTTTTCCAGTGCGGCATAATCAGCCAGAACAGCGAAGGATTTTGGCAATGGCCCGTTGGCTGGCATCCCCATTTTTTCCGCCGCCAGCCGTTGAATCAGTGAGAGTGCAGAATAACCGTCGCTCGAATACAATTCCGGCACGTCCGAAAACCGGAGGTAGCCGCGCTCCAGCAAATACTGGCCGAACCGGGCCATGAATTCCTCCGGCGCGTTGGTGTCGGACAAGGTGATTGCCGCGCCGAACTGGTAATACAGCCCCGCGTTTTTGAGGTCATGGCGGAAGTCCTCGTCCAGAAAATTGCGCAGCTTTTTATAGCCGCGCTCGCGGCCAAATTCTGCGCGGGTCCAGCCGATGATCAAATCGGTGATTTTGTCCGCGGCGGCAAGTTGCCGGGTTGTTCTCGCCGCCAAATCATCGTTGCCCCGAAATCGTTCCATGTAAAATCCGGCGTCGCCGAGGCTCGTGACCAGGTTGGTGTAGGAACCAACGCCGCCAACATCATTGGGCAGCGGGCCGGCAAATTCGCCCCGGGCAAGATACCGCTGCCCATCCAGCTTCACCGCCTCCGAAGGATAAACACGGGTGATGGCTGCGAGTTCATTTGAAGGGAAGGCTTGATAATCAGGAACGCCGTTGGAATTGATTCCGTCAGCCCGATAAAAAATCAGCGTGCGTTCAACGCCGTTGGTTTTGGGCTTCAGCTCGACCGTATAATCGTTATGCGGACAGCCCGTGAGCAGCGCGCAAAGTATCGCCAGAAACGAAGCCAGTAAAAAGCGTTTCCTTGAAACGCACCCGGCGCCAGGAAAATCACGTCCTTTTGGATTCATGACCCGATGTTAAGAACGCAAACTGCTTGAATCAAGGAAATCAGAGCTGACGTTTGGCAACGACGGGGTTGAGCTGCAAAAAGCTTGGGTTGAAACCGGCAACGGGAAATCAGTCGAAATTGTTTTAGCGTTACGCGCCTGCCAATTTCGGTTTTCGGACAACCGCCCTTGACCTCTTCGGGGCTGTGATACAAATTAGTCTCACGATGAAAACAGCAACCGTCAGGGATTTGCGCAACCGTTTTCCGCGCGTCGCCTTGCGGAACAGCTTTCGGCCAGACCTACCGGCGCGCATGGACCCCGGGCGTTTGACGTGCTGCATGTGGCGACGGCATTGCACCTGGGCGCGCGGGAATTCCTGACCTTCGACGCCAGCCAGCGCAAACTGGCCGCGGCGGAAAAATTGAAGGCGAAGCCGTGAAACTGGCGCGCACCCTGGGCGCGATTGTCCGGAGCATTGCCGAAGACCTGCGCATCAAACCGCGCGTGGAAGTAGCTGCGGCTCATTGAACCGGAAATTGCCCCGGTCCGGCACCCTGTCATTTTGCCTGTGGCGGGCACCGGCAAACGGGATTACATTGAAGCACGTGAAAAATATTGCGGTGCCGATTCTCATGGCGCTGTCAATCCTGCCCCGGAAAGGACGCGGACAGACCAACGCCACCCCGGCGGGTGAGGAGGATCATTTCGCCGCCGGACGCCGGCGCATGGTGAAAGAACAATTATCCAGTTCGGGCTACGGCATCACCAATGCGCGCGTGCTGGCCGCCATGGGCAAGGTCCCCCGCCACGAATTCGTCCCGGTGGAACTCTGGTACCGGGCTTACAACGACGGACCGCTGCCCATTGGCTATGACCAAACCATTTCCCAACCTTACATCGTCGCCTTCATGACCGAAAAACTTGAGCCGAAGCCGACGGACCGCGTGTTGGAAATCGGGACCGGTTCGGGTTACCAGGCCGCAGTGTTCGCCCAGCTTGTGGCAGAGGTTTATACCATCGAAATCATCGAGCCGCTCGCCCAACGCGCCGGGGCCGACCTGAAGCGTCTCGGTTATGCAAACATTCATGTGCGCGCCGGAGACGGTTGCCAGGGCTGGCCGGAAGCCGCTCCGTTCGATGCCATCATCGTCACCTGCGCACCGGAACAAGTGCCGCAACCGCTCGTCGAACAACTCAAGGACGGCGGGCGGATGATTATTCCCGTCGGGCCTTTGGGAAACCAGGAACTGGTGTTGCTCGGCAAGCAAGGAGAACAATTGGAGAAGCACGCCGTGCTGCCTGTGCGCTTCGTGCCCATGACCGGCGGGGCGCAGCGCTGATCCAGACGCCGCTGCAGGCAGCTTTTTCCTTTTGTTTCCCGCGCAATCCGTGTTCAATCCGTCGTCGCAAATTATGCCCAAGCGTACTGACATTCACAGCGTCCTCATCATGGGGGGCCGCGTCGCGACGCAGTTGAACTGCATGAAACCCGGCCTGCGAATTGGCAAAAACAATCAGCCCGGTTTGCTTCAATCATTGCGTTGGCCCCGGCGCTTTTAATAAATGGCTCAAATCCATGACCTCCGATCGCAGAATATTTCTCAAACAACTCGGCCTCGGTGCCGTTGGATTAAGCATGGTCTCCTCTTTTCCTGAATGCCTCGCGGCGCAACAAACCATTCATCCCCGGCTCCCGCGCAGCGCGCCCGAAGCGCAGGGTGTGTCGTCAGCGGAGATTCTGGACTTTTTGGAGGCGGTTGGCAAAAGCCAGCATGAATTTCACAGCTTCATGATGATTCGTCATGGGCAGGTCATTGCCGAAGGCTGGTGGTCGCCGTATGCGGCGGATTTGAATCACATGCTGTATTCACTGAGCAAAAGTTTCACCTCGACCGCCATTGGCTTTGCCGTGACGGAAGGAAGGTTGAAAGTGGAGGATCCGGTGATTTCCTTTTTCCCCAACGATCTGCCCGCCAGCGTCAGTGAAAATCTCGCGGCTTTGCGGGTGAAACATCTGCTCACGATGTCGGTCGGTCACGCCAAGGATTCAACGCCGATCATCGAGCAAACGGATAATTGGGTGAAAGTATTTCTGGCTTTGCCCGTCGCAAATCCCCCGGGCAGCGCCTTTCTCTACAACAGCGGCGCCACCTACATGCTTTCGGCGATCGTCCAAAAGCTGACCGGCCAGAAGGTCATTGATTATTTGGGGCCCCGTTTGTTCCAGCCGCTGGCGATCGAAGGCATGACCTGGGAGACGTGTCCGCGCGGCATCAACACCGGTGGCTGGGGGTTGGCCATTCAAACCGAAGGCCTCGCCAAATTCGGGCAAATGTATCTGCAAAAAGGCGCCTGGACCGGCAAACAGATTTTGCCGGCGGCCTGGGTTGAGGAGGCGACAACATTCAAGATTCAGCAGCCGGCCGAGGCTGGAAAGGACCTGGAGGACGCCAAGAAAACCAGCGAATGGCATCAGGGTTATTGCTACCAATTTTGGCGCACGCGGCACAATGCCTATCGCGCCGACGGGGCTTTCGGGCAATACACCATCATCATGCCCGACCAGGACGCCGTGATTTGCATCACCAGTGAAAGCGCCAGCATGGCCGGCGAATTTGATTTGATCTGGCAATATCTTTTGCCCGCGATGAAGGAAACCGTTTTGCCGCCGGACCAAATTTCACAGGCCCGGTTGAAACAAAAACTTTCTTCCCTGGCCTTGTTGCCGCCGAAGGCGCAGGCAACTTCACCGGTCGCGGCTGGAATATCCGGCAAAAGTTTCAAGATCGGGAACGACGCCAATGTTCAGAGCGTGTCGTTCAAGTTTCAGAAAAGTTCCTGCCTCTTCACCTTGAAGGATGCCAAAGGCGCACATCCCATCACGTGCGGCATCGAAAAATGGATCAACGGCAAAACTGACATGCCCGGAACTCCGCCGAAACTGACTGTGGGCGCTTTGGGACCGGTTTCCAAAGTCATGGCCAGTGGCACCTGGGCAGACGAAAACACCTTTCAAATGACCTGGCATTTTTACGAAACGCCGCATCACGACACGGTGACCTGCCGGTTCGATGGCGACAAGGTGAAGATTGAATTCTTGAGCAGCGTTTCCGAAAAATTGCCGGCGCACAAGGAAACCCGCCCGGCCTTGCTCGGACAGATCGCTGGTTGATCCGGGTTCGCGCCGGTGTTTTAACGGGTGCAAAACAACAATGTATCTGTGCGACTGCCTGGACGGAGCGCGCCTGTCTCAGGCGCAGCACGCACGAACCAAAAAATGCGGTGGAATTGAGTTAAACGCCACCGGGTTTTCAATCTGCTGCGGCTGGGACAGCCGCGCTCCAGATATGGAGTCCCTTTGCTCCCGTTTTGAACTGCGCCAGCAATTTTCTTTCGTTCTGCGCCTGATTCGTGTTCAATCTTCCACCGTTTGAACTATGCCCAAGCGCACTGACATTCACAGCGTCCTCATCATCGGCGCCGGACCGATCGTCATCGGCCAGGCATGCGAGTTCGATTATTCCGGCACCCAGGCCTGCAAAGCCCTCAAGGAGGAGGGCTACCGCGTCATCCTCGTCAACTCCAATCCGGCCACCATCATGACCGACCCGGAGTTTGCCGACCGCACCTACATCGAGCCCATCACGCCCGAGTGTGTCGAGAAAATCATCGTCCGCGAGAAGGCGGAGATGAAAAAGCTCGGGGCGAAGGGCAAACTGGTTTTGTTGCCGACGCTTGGCGGGCAGACCGCGCTCAATACCGCGATGGCCCTCTGCCGCAGCGGCGTGCTGGAGAAACACGGTGTTGAGATGATTGGCGCGAATGCGAAAGCCATCGAACGCGGCGAAGACCGGCAGGTGTTCAAGGACCTCATGCTTTACATCGGCCTCGATGTGCCGATTTCCGGCACCGCGCACAACCTGGATGAAGCCCGCGCCGTGACGGAAAAGATCGGGCGGTTTCCCGTCATCATCCGGCCCGCGTTCACGCTCGGCGGCACCGG
>DLMG01000223.1:17298-30933 GCA_002479245.1 Verrucomicrobia subdivision 3 bacterium UBA7542
ATCGCTGCTCGGCTGGAAGGAATACGAAATGGAGGTCATGCGCGACAAGGCCGACAACTGCGTCATCATCTGCTCCATTGAGAACTTCGACCCCATGGGCGTCCACACCGGTGACAGCATCACCGTCGCGCCCATCCAGACGCTCACCGACAAGGAATTTCAGATCATGCGCGACCAGAGTTTCGCCGTGATCCGCGCCGTGGGCGTCGAGACCGGCGGCTCGAACATCCAGTTCGCCGTGAATCCGGACAACGGTCGCATGGTCATCATCGAGATGAACCCGCGCGTCAGCCGCAGCTCCGCGCTGGCATCCAAGGCCACCGGCTTTCCCATCGCTAAAATCGCCGCCAAGCTCGCCGTCGGCTACCTGCTCGACGAAATCCGCAACGACATCACCCGCGAAACTCCCGCGAGCTTCGAGCCGACGATTGATTACGTCGTCACCAAGATACCGCGGTTCGCGTTCGAGAAATTCGCGCAGGCCGACCCGACGCTGACGACGCAGATGAAAAGCGTGGGCGAAGCGATGGCCATTGGCCGCACGTTCAAGGAAAGCCTGCAGAAATGCCTGCGCTCGCTGGAGATTGGCCGCAGCGGCCTGGGCGGCGACGGCAAACCCTGGCGCATCGGCACGGAAGTTTATGGCGACCGCGACATCCTGCCGCGCGACGTCATCAGCCGCAAACTGAGCGTGCCGAATGCCGAACGCATCTTCTTCATCCGCCACGCCTTGCGCGCCGGCTTCACCATTGATGAGATTTTTGGTCTGACCAAAATTGACAGGTGGTTTTTGGCTCAGATAAAGGAAATCGTAGATTTCGAAGAAGAGCTTGCCTCGGCCAAAAACTGATTGCCCCTCAACCCTCAACCATGAACTCTCAACCAACTTCGTTCCTGACGCAGATCAAAGAGATTGTGGATTTTGAGGAAGAACCGGCCACCCTCTAACGGCATGGTGTTGCGGGCCTGCCGGGCGGGACAAAAATCTGAGTGCCCATAACAATTCCGATGGCGGGGGGCTTAGACACGTTGACCGCGCGCCATCAAGGGGGAATTTAAAATTCTTGAATGAGCCTTTGGCCGAAAATTCCTGTGCGTTTTGATGATCGAAATCCGGCTGGTTCAACTCGAACTCGCTTTGCCGAAAATAAAATGCTTGCCATCCGGTTCCGTTGTTTGTATTCTGAATACTGTCCCATGCGTGTTCGGCTTTCGTATCTTCCACAGTCATGAAAAATTTCTCATCTCTTTCGCTTTTGGCCGCCGCGATTTTTTTGAGTCCGCTGGCGGCGTTTTCCGCGTCAACCAACCTCACCTGGCAGGCGGTGGGCATTTCCGAATTCATGGCCACGAACCAAAGCACGGTGCTGGACGCGGACGGCGATCCTTCCGGCTGGATCGAAATCTTCAATCCCACGGCGAACGACGTGAGTCTCAGCGGCTGGTCGCTGACGGATGATACGAATAATCTCCGGCAGTGGCTTTTTCCGAATGTCGTCATCCCTGACGCGGGGGACGCCAACGGGTCGGATAATTTTCTGGTCGTGTTCGCGTCCGGAAAAAATCGAACCAACAACACCGCCGAGCTGCACACCAATTTCAAACTGCCGGTGAACGGCGGTTTTCTGGCGCTGGTGGACGCCAAGACGAACATCGTTTCGGTTTTTAGTGCTTATCCGCCGCAACAGCCCGATGTCTCCTATGGGCTTGATCCGTTCAATCCCAACTTGGCCGGCTATTTTCCCGCAGCCACGCCGGGCGACGCCAATTTCATCGGCGGCACAAATTTTTCGCCGGCGGTCGTGTTTTCTCGCACGGGTTGCACGTTTGTCGCGCCGTTCACTTTGCAGCTTTCGACGGCTTCGAACAACGCGACAATTCATTACACGCTGGACGGCAGTGCACCCACATCGGACTCCGCGGTTTACAGCAGCTCGATTTCGATTACCGGCTCCGTGCAAGTGCGGGCGCGGGCGTTTGGGTCGGGCTTGATGCCCGGGCCGCTGCACAGCGAGACCTTTCTGAAACTGGATTCCAGCCTCGTGAGCACCAATTCGAACCTGCCGGCGATTGTCCTTTACAATTTTGGCGCCGGCAGCGTGCCGTATAACGACACGGTCGGCGCCACCGATCAATTCGTGAACGTGTCCATCTACGAGCCGCTAAACGGCGTCACTTCGCTCACGAACGCGCCCACGCTGACGGCGCGCGCGGGTCTGATTGTCCGCGGCTCCAGCACGGAGTCGCTGCCCAAAAAAGCATTTTCGATGGAATTCTGGGACGACCTGAACAATTCCGCGGATTATTCGCCGCTCGGTTTGCCGGCGGAATCGGATTTTGTTTTGTATGCGCCGGATAATTTCGAGCCGGTGCTGATTCATAATCCGCTGATTTACCAGTTGAGCAACGAAGTCGGCCGTTACGCCCCGCGCACGCGGCTCGTGGAAGTTTATCTCGTCACCACCGCCGGGCCGGTGACCGCCACCAGTTACAACGGCATCTATGTGCTTGAGGAAAAAATCAAGTGGGACAAAAACCGCGTGGACATTGATAAAATTCATTCCGTGGACAACCTCCATCCGCAGGACAACACGTCGCCCAACGTCACCGGCGGTTATCTGATGAAAATTGACCGGCTCGGCCCGGGCGAAAGCGGTTTCAGCGCCGCCGGCCAGACCATTGTTTATGACGAGCCGAAAGAGGCGGACATCAAAACGCCGCAGCGGGCGCCGCAGCAGCAGTATCTGCAAAACTACATGAATGCGTTCGGCACGGCGTTGAACGGCGCCAGTTACACCAATCTCACCAACGGCTTTCGCGCCTATGTGGATGTGCCGTCATGGCTGGACCATCATATTCTCAACGTGATGGCGTTCAACGTGGATGCGTTGCGGCTGAGCGCGTATTTTTACAAGGAGCGCACGAACGGACTCTTTTTCGGGCCGATTTGGGATTTTGACCGCTCCCAAGGCTCGACGGACGGACGCGATTTCAGCCCGCTTTACTGGCGCGCGCCCATCCCGGATTACGGCACGGACTTTTTTAATTATCCCTGGTGGGGCCGGATGTTCACGGACATTGATTTCTGGCAGGCGTGGATTGACCGCTACGAAGATTTGCGCGCCGGCGTGCTGTCCACCAACCACATCTACGCGGACATTGACGCGCTCGTCGCGCAGGTGCAGGCGGAGGAGCCGCGCGAAATTGCGCGCTGGCCGACGCTCACCACGCCGCGCTCCGGCACGATCACGATTTCAGGTTACAGCTATACCTTCCCCGGCACGTGTCAGGGCGAAGTGAACTTTCTGAAAAAATGGTATGCGGACCGGCTTTATTTCATGGACACCAATTTTCTGGCCAAGCCCCTTTACAGCAACACCAGCGGCGCCATCACGAATGGCGCGACGCTCGTCCTGACCGCGCCGGGCGCGACGATTTATTACACGACCAACGGTGCCGACCCGCGCGTGTCCGGCGGGGGCGTTCTCTCGAACGCGCTGGTTTACAGTTCGGCCATCGCCTTGACCACCAACGTGACGATTCTGGCCCGCGCCTACAACGCGAGTCATCACAATTTGACCGGTGCCAACAATCCGCCGCTGTCCAGCCCGTGGTCGGGGCTGGCGAGTGAAAATTTTGTCCTGGTGTTCGCGCCCGTCATCACGCAACGGTCGGCGGATTTGTGGGCTTACGTTGGCCAAAGCCCGACGTTCACCGTGCAGGCCAGCGGCAGTCCAGCGCCCACATATCAATGGCAATTTAATGGTACCAACCTCATCGGCCAGACCAACTCGCAACTCACGCTGACATCCCTTGGGACAAACCAAACAGGAACGTATTCAATCCTCGTCACCAATCTGGCCGGCGGCACCAATGCTTCATTTGTTTTGACCGTTACGCCCAAGCCAAATCTGGTGATCACGGAAGCCATGTCCAGCGAATCCAAAGGCACGATCAATTCAACCCTCGATCACCTGGATTGGTGGGAATTGACCAATCTCGGAGATTTTCCGGTGAACTTGCAAGGCTATCGTTTTGACGACGACCACGACTCATTCAGCGATGCCGACACCCTCACCAACAACGTGACCATTGCGCCCGGCGAATCCATTATTCTGGCCGAAGACATGACACCTGACCAGTTTCGCACCTGGTGGGGGCCGCAAAATCTTCCCGCCCAGCTCCAAATCATCACCTATCCCAGCATCGGGTTCAGTTCTTCCGGGGATGCCGTGTATTTATGGAACGCTGCGGCCAATTCCCTCACGGATACTGTTGCGAGTGTCACCTTTCCTGCAGCCACGCGGGGGGTTTCCTTCGGCTACGATCCCGTGTCCAACACGTTTGGAGGCTTGAGTGTGGCGGGCCAGAGCGGCGCGTTTGTGGCTGCGGTGAACGGCGACATCGGCTCGCCCGGCGCGATCCTAAACCTGCCGCGCTTTACCAGTTTCAATTTCAACAGCGCCAGCGGATTTAATTTAAGTTTCGTGACCCAGCCGAATTTGAATTACCGCCTCGAATACAAAAATGATTTGGCGGCTCCGGCGTGGACCACGCTGACGAATTTCACCGCGGTATCAACTTTGTTTCTCATCACCGACCCGGTCGCCGACACCAATTCAGCGCGCTTTTATCGCGTTGTCGTGACGCCGTAAAATCAAAATCATCGCTGCACAAAGGGTTCCGGTCCGCGACACGCCGGCGCCAAGACGATTTTTTCGCCGACGGAAAAATGATCGGCACGCTTGGCGGGCGGGCGTCTCGAAGCCGGGGTGCAGCCGCGTGCCCTCACCCGCAGCGGCCTGGGCGGTGACGGCAGGCCTTGGCGCATCGGCACGGAAGTCTATGGCGACCGCGACATTTTGCCCAAGGATATCACCCGCCGCAAACTGAGCGTGCCGAATGCCGGGCGGGTGTTTTTCATCCGGCACGCCTTGCGCCCCGGCTTCACCATCGAGGAAATTTTCAATCTGCGGTGGCCCTCCACCGCTTTCATTCCGCGACGGCGCGCAACTGCTCCCACAGGGATCGTTCTCGGAAAATAGGTGTATCAGTGAAGCAGATTTGCTGCGATAGTGGTCTGCTGGTTTTCAACGTGAACATTTCATCCGCCATTTTTGACTGCAGCGCTCCGGACCTGGATTCGTGTCCGGACGAGTCCCTGCCTGAATTCGCCTTCGTCGGCCGCTCGAACGTCGGCAAGTCCTCCCTGCTGAACCTGCTCTCGGGCAAGCTGGATCTGGCCCGGGTCTCGCCCACTCCGGGGTTCACCAAGCTCATCAACATTTTCACGATGAACAAATGCTGGCGTCTGGTGGATCTGCCGGGCTACGGGTTCGCCGCCGGGGCGCGTAAGGCTAAATTCAAGTTCAACCATGCGGTGGACGATTACCTTAAGCATCGAACGAGCCTTTGCTGTGTTTTTGCGCTGCTCGATTCCGGGCTGCCACCGCAGGAAATCGATGTCGAATTCGTGGCCTGGCTCGCCCGCAACTCCGTCCCGTTCGTCCTCGTCTTCACCAAGACGGACAAGGTAACGCCCGCCACGGTGCAGGCAAACATCGCGGCGTTTACGGCCCGCATCTCCGGATGGTTCGAGAAGCTGCCGGCGATCTTCACCTGTTCCGCGATGGCGAAGCATGGTCGGGAGGAATTGCTCGGAGTAATCGCCGAGGCGATGACTGTCATACAGGCTGAGTCGGAACAAGCGCAGCCGGGGGCCGTGATTCCACCCGATGATTTGGCAACCACCGGTCAGAAAGTAAGCGCTCAGCCTGTCCGCAAAAGGCGTCCCGATCTCTCGCGCCCCTGGTGATGTTGCGGGTCCCACTGGGGTTTCACAGAATAACGTTCGACGCTTGCCGGAGAATTCGTTTTACTGCGCGCATGAAATTCACCGGTATTCGCTGGCTCAATCTGGGTTGTGGAATTCTTTTCACGGCGCACGTTTGGGCGGCGCCGCCAATCAAACCCATTCCGTTGTGGCCGGGGCTCGCACCGGGTGAAACCAATACGGTTTCGACCGAACACGATACGAGCAAGCCCGGCAGTGAACTTATCGCAGGGAAACCCGTCATCCGCCTCGGCAACGTGTCACAACCCAGCATCACGATTTATCGTCCGCCCGCCGACAAGGATACCGGCGCGGCGGTGATCGTTTGTCCCGGCGGCGGCTATTACATCCTTGCCTGGGACCTGGAAGGCACTGAGGTCTGCGAGTGGCTCAACTCCATCGGCGTCACCGGCGTGTTGCTCAAGTATCGGGTGCCGAAGCAGGAGAATGGGGCGTTGCAGGATATCCAGCGTGCGCTCGGTCTAGTGCGCCATCGCGCAAAAGAATTTGGCATAGATCCGCAGCGCATCGGTGTGCTCGGGTTTTCCGCCGGTGGCCATCTTTGCGCCAACCTTTGCGCCAATGACAGCGAGCGAGCTTACCCCGCCGTGGACGAAGCCGATGCCACCAGTTGCCGGCCTGATTTCCAATTTCTCATCTATCCCGGCAGCCTTGTTCAAATGGACGGGGACAAACCCGGGAAGATCGCTCCCTATCTTGCCGTGACCACCAACACGCCGCCGACATTTATCGTCATGGCGGCGAATGATCCTGCCCGGGTGGAAAACGCGTTGGTTTACGCGCTCGCACTGAAGCAATCGAAAGTGCCGTTCGAGTTGCATGTCTATCCCACCGGCGGACATGGCTACGGCCTGCGCCGCACGCAAGAGCCGATCACCACCTGGCCTGACCGCGCAACGGAATGGATGAAAAACCGCGGCTGGCTGGAGGTCCGGTGAGCTTTACGCTTCGAACTCTGCCATTAACCTTATTCGCGCTTTTGCTTCTGCCGCCTGGCTCGCGAGGTGAAGTCACGAACGAAGCAATGGTTCGTGCGACCGCTGCCGTCCAAGCTGCCATGCCGCGTGCCCAGGCCGATCCCAACCACCCGATTTTTCACGTCACGGCTCCGGCCCAATGGATCAACGATCCCAACGGCCCCATTTTTTACAAAGGTTATTACCATCTTTTTTATCAACTGCATCCGTTCAGCGATGAAAGCGGGCCGAAATACTGGGGGCATGTCCGCAGTCGCGACCTGGTGAAGTGGGAACCATTACCCATCGCGCTCTGGCCTTCCGCCGAGGCGGGTGAAACGGAAGTCTGGTCCGGTTGTTGCACCGTGAATGGACTGGGTGAGCCCATGGCTTTTTACACCAGCATCGGTCCTGGCAAACCGGCCTTTGACCACGCCGAACAATGGGCCGCCATCGGCGATGATAATTTGATCTCGTGGCGCAAATCGCCCGGCAACCCGGTGCTGTCCGAAGCATTAAACGGCGGGACGAAAATCTATGACTGGCGCGATCCGTTTATTTTTCACGACCAGAAAAATACCTTCCTTGTGACGGGCGGCCACATGGCGAAAGAAGGTCGGGCGGCGGTGAATATTTATGAAGCTGAAAACCCCGAACTGACCAAATGGAAATATCGTGGAGTGATGTTTCAACATCCCGATGCCGGAGCGCCCACGGTGGAATGCCCCAATTTTTTCAAGCTCGGCAACCAGTGGGTGCTCTTCGTGTCGCCGTATGGCAAGGTGCAATACTTCGTCGGCGATTTCGACGCGGAGACCTGCCGCTTTCGGGCGCGCACGCGGGGGTGCCTGGATTATGGGCCGAATTTTTATGCGCCAAACACCATGCAGGTTCCCGATGGCCGCCGCCTCGTCTGGGGTTGGGTGGGTGGGTTTCCCGGTGGGCATGGCTGGAACGGTTGCCTGTCCTTGCCGCGCCTGCTGACCTTGTCGCGTGACGGCCAACTCCGGCAAAACCCCGCGCCACAACTAACTAAACTTCGCGGCAAAGCAGTCAAATTCCATAACATTCTTTTGGATAACAGCACTGAAACGGTGAGGATGGCAGGAATGAAATTACCATTGAAAAACAATGGCGTTTTTCTGGGAATATGGAATACGAACACAATCGAAATCCAAGCGGAAATTGATATGCCAACGGCCAAAAATTTTGAGATGCAAATCGGCGATTCTAAAAATACGTCGCCAATTGTCGTTAGTTTCAATGGCACAGAACTTCAAGTGATGGATGTCAAAGCTCCGCTGACATTGACAGGCGAACGGAAATTGAATTTACGCATTTTTTTGGATCGTTCCGTGTTGGAGGTTTTTGCCAACGAAACAGTTTGTATCACCAAAACAATTCCGTCGCACGCCGCCGCTGCCAATTTGAAACTTCACGCCGATGGCGGTTCTGCCACCGCAAAACTCATCCAGGCCTGGCCGATGAAAACGATCTGGTAGGCGATGGCAACCAGCCGCTGGCACGTCCTATTCCACCGGAATGAAATTGCAGCACGGGTCGATTTGGATTTCGTTCGCAACGAGCCTGGTGCCGGCGGCAAATTTCCGCCAGAGCCAACCATCACCCGTTTTCCCCGCGCTGCGGCTCATCGAGTCGCGCTCCGTTCGCAGGTGCGCTCAACCTTTCCAAACTTTCCCATTTTCCCCGCGCTGCGTGCCCGGCTTAATTTGCGAAGTGTTTGCCGATAGGCTACCGTCTTGCCATGAGGTTCAAGCTGCTGTTTGTCTTGTCTGGAATGATTTTCATGTTCGTCGCCGCGCCCCGGCTGCGCGCTGACCTGGTGGAAATGCAAAACGGCGACCGTTACTCCGGCAAGGTGTTGTCCGTGTCCGCGGACACCGTGGTGTTGGAGAGCGAAGTGTTGGGCAAAATCAATGTGCCGCGCAAAAAGGTGGCGACCCTGATGATTGGCGCGAACGCCGCCACGCCGAACACGGCAACCAATATCGCGCGAGTCTCCGCGTCCACGAATCTTCCTGCCGCGGTTCCTGCGGCTGCCTTGGCGAATACCAACGTGGATTTGTCCGCTGCGTTTCGCAATCTGGGCGCGAACACGAATTTTATCGGGCAAATTCGCCAGCAGATGCTCGCCGGCAATTCCGAGGCGGCCAGCAACTACGACAAGCTGGTCAGCGGCTTGATGACCGGAAAGCTGAACCTGGATGACCTTCGACGCGAAGCAAAGTCGTCCGCGGACCAGTTGCGGGAGCTCAAGCGCGACCTTGGTCCCGACGCCGGCGACTCTATCAATGCTTATCTGAGTGTGCTGGATAATTTTCTCAAGGAAACCGACGGCCAACCAGCGAGCGCCGCTCCCGCACCCTAGCTAAAATCGCAAGCTCCTTAGCCCGGATTCTGGGAAAACCATCCGCACTCGCAGGCCGCGTACAACCTTTCCAACCGTCTCCCGTTTTCCCCGCGCCGCGGCTCATCGAGTCGCGCTCCGTTTCCGAATCTCCACCCCGCTGAATCGCGAGCCGGCGGCTTATTTCATCAACTGGGTCTTGAATTCGGCCAGTTGGTCGCTGAAAAAGTCCACGGATTTGGGCGTGGTGGTCAGCGTGGAATCGAAGTTCACGAGCGTGACCAGTGTGCTGTAGGTGGCTATGTCGTGATGGGGCAGCACGGCGCGGATGCCGCCGGCCGGTCCCAGGCGCGAGTAACAGTCCTGCTCGTGGATTTGCGGCACGAGAATGACCCGATAGCCGAGCATGCCCAGGAAATTCGGGTAGGAATTCGTGGTGACAATCGCCCCGTGCATCACGGCACCATCCCGGCGCAACTGGTCGAGGATGGCTTTCAGCGGTTTGAACTGGTCCCGGGACAGGATGCGCTCGAACTGCTGCTGTTTGGTTTCGTCGCCCGGGGGCTGGTCAGGCGCTGGCTTGCTGGTTGCTGGTTTCTTGGTCATAAAAATATTGGCCGGAAACGGGGCCTTGGTCCGGCCTGGCTAAACGGGAGCACGGTCATTATCGTTCATGGCGATGAGGAAGTCCATGACTCATTTGAGGTGTTGCTTGCGGACGGCCGCCCGCACTCGCAGGCCGCGCTCAACCTTTCCAAGCGCCTCCTGTTTTTCCCTGCGCTGCGATTGGTGTGCATGCCAGTCACAGACTTCGGTTGCACTACTCCGCTCTGGGTTGGCATGGGCCGTTTCCAAAATTCCGGACTCCACCGTTCCATCGCACGCGACGGAGATTCAGAACACAGGTTCTTCCCTAAAGCTTCACTTGGGAGTAGATTGTTTTGCCGGTGAATAGAGGCACGGGTTCGGCAGCGCCACCCAAATGAACACTAAAATGAACAAGTCCGAAGGCCAAGCAACTGGAAAGGCGCTTTCGCAGATCGCGCGGCGCTCGATCGAAGCCGCGTTCCGCGGCGATACGGAAGAACCGGCAATCGCGGTGGCGGGCATCCTGGGCGAGCAGCACGGCGTCTTCGTTACCATCCGCGGTCGGCAAGGGAAGTTGCGCGGCTGCGTCGGCACGTTGACAC
Organism: Verrucomicrobia subdivision 3 bacterium UBA7542; assembly: GCA_002479245.1. Taxonomy (GTDB): domain Bacteria; phylum Verrucomicrobiota; class Verrucomicrobiia; order Limisphaerales; family UBA11358; genus UBA11358. The sequence continues at coordinate 27,667 of DLMG01000223.1, forward strand.
CACACTTTGCGAACACCGCCGAGGAAACGTGGCGCGTCGCGCGCGATGCCGCCTTTCTCGATGGTCGTTTTGCGCCGGTTGGCGCCCACGAATTGGAGCATTTGCGCTTCGAGGTCAGCGTGCTTTTCCCGCTGGAGGAAGTCACTTCGACGGCGGAGTTGGACCCGCGGCGTTACGGCGTCGTGCTGGCCACCAAAGATAATCGTCGCGGGGTGTTGCTGCCTGATGTCAAAGGCATCAAAACAGTCGGGCAACAACTCATCACCGCGCGGCTCAAGGGCGGCATTGGCGAGTTCGAGCCGGTGCGCATCCAGCGATTTGCCGTGAAGAAGTTCTGCGAGGAGGATTGAAACCAGGACTGCCCATGAACTCGCAGGCTGCGCGCAACCTTTCCAACCGTCTCCCGTTTTCCCTCGTGCTGCATTTTGGACTGCGGTGGCAATCCCGCGCTGGCGGGAGCGACACCGCTTTGGTGTGTCACAAGCCGTTTGATCACGTCACGCCCTGCGAAAGCGCCGTCGCCGCTGCGCTTTGCCGGCGCACTCCGATATGCTATCGCGTTTTCCGACCGTCTCCGAACCTCGCGAAGCGTCTGGACTGCGCGCGGTTCACCGCCGCTTTCCCTCCATCGACCAAGCGCAGTCTTGTGCAAAGCCCCACCCGCACTCGCAGGTCGCGGTAAAACTTCCCCGTTTTCCCCGTGCTGCGGATTTACACCCGCAGATAGACGTAGATGGCGAAGATGACGGCAGCGAGACCGGCCACCGCCGCGAGGATCCAAAGGAAGCTCCGCTTCTGCGCCGCGATGGCGAAGGTGGAAACGATGACCGCGGCTTGCGCGGCCAACATGCCGAAGAAAAACTTCCCGCTGCGTTTGTGATGGCGCTCCGCCGAGACGTTGATTTTGCGCACCTGCAATTCATAAAGGTTGGCGATGGATTGGTTCAATCTCGCCTCTGTATCATAACGCTCGGCGTTGTAGCGCATCCTGGCGGCGGTAAGGTCACGGGCGGCGGCTTTGTCGCCAGTAGGCAGGGATTTTCCCAGTTGATCGAGGGCTTGATTGGCCGGAGCAAGGGCAGTGTCGAACGCGAGGGCGTTGTCTTTGGCGGTTTGCAGGGCCGCCGCAAGGGATTTGTCATCCACTGATTTCAAAAGGTCGGCAATCCCGGTTTCAGGCTTTTCCTTTTCTATGGCTTGCAGCGCAGCTTCGACTTTTGAATCCACGCTGAGCGCAGCGGGAGCAGGAACTTTTTCCAGCACGGGGTTGTCTATCGGATGGATGTCGGTGGTGGCGGTGAGAAGTTCAAGTGAGTTTCGTTGCATCGCGCCCCGGAGTTTCTTTGCCTGGAAGTAGCCCCATTGATCGCCGGCCTTGGACTGGAGTTGCGCGCCGAGGGCGCGGTCGTATTGGGCGCGGGTCATCTCGCTCGAAGCCAGCCCGGCGAGCAAGGTCGCAATGACCGTCATCACCACGGGCGTGGCGAGGAGGATTTTGCCCCATTTGGTTTGCGGCACGTTGCCAGTTAATTCTGCAGGTATTTTTGTCTTCATCCAGTTGGGAAGTTACACAAACCGAATCGATCAAAGCAATGGGCTTGAGATTGGGTGATTGAACCGTGTCCGGGCAAATGCATCTGCGGCAGAGCAGCCAGGGGTTGCAACGCGCCTTGCCTTCCGTAGCGCGGCTGTGTGCGAAGCATCAGCCCTGGTGCTGACGCACGGCTACCAGCACTCGCAGGCCGCTCTCAGCCTTTCCAACCGTCTCCTGTTTTCCCGGCACTGCGACTTTTTGGACTGTGGTGGCAAGCGTAGCGCGACACCGCTTTGCGAACGAACATCGCAAAGATTTTGATTTCGTCACGTCCTGCAAAAGCGCCGTCGCCGCTGCGCTCCGCGCCACGTCTGCCGTCAGGTCGTGCCTCGGGCGGTGGCCCCGGGTTTCCAGCAGGATTTGTTTTTGATAAACCATGCCCTTCTCTTGCGCGCAACGGAGCCGGAAGGCAATGCTTTTTCCAGCCCTGCTTTTCATAAACCGCCGCCAAAGACCCTACAAAACTTTGTCCCACGTGGGACAAAGTTTTGTAGCACCAGCTCAAGCTCCCGATGTACTTTGGAAAGCGCGGAAATTCCTCAAGATCCGTCGAGTCGCGTCACAAGCCCGTCCATGACAAATCCAGAAGCCGCGCTTGCGGAAGCCGTTCGGCGATGATCAGCCGGGCGAGGTTCACCCAGCGTTGACAGTGGTCGAGCACGATGCCGTCGGAGGTGGCGATGATCTCGGCGGTATGCGATAGGACGTGGTCGGGGCTGAAGGTCAATTCCACTTCCATGTTCCAGCCGGCGGCGGCGGCGGTTTCAAGGATGAGGGTCTTGAGGCGTCCGCTGTTGGAGACCGGCTGATCGAGCCACCAGCGGCAGCGGCTGGTGCCCAAGGCCACGGCGGTTTCGCCGATCAGGCGCAGGACGGGAATGGTTTCATTTATTTTGCGATAGCGCCGGTGGATGCCGGCAATGTCCCGGCAGCAACCGTCGCGGCACAGCAGCACAATCCCGCCGGCCAGCGCGCTTTCGAGAACGGTCAGGACGTTGTAGCCGTCGAGCCAGAGTTCATGGCCTTGAAGCCGGCCGGGTTCGACGCGGAGTTTTTGGCGGCGTTGAACGTCTTCGTGAGCGCAAGCGTGGCGGGAGACGGCCATGCGCTGGCGGGAGGTGAGGTTGTGGCGGTTGCCCACCAGTTCGACGGCCGAGCGCGAGGCGTAGCCGCGGTCGAGCAGCCAGCAGAGATCATCGGCGGCGGCGCGGAGTGCGGGAAGTTGCCGGGCGGCAAAGAGCCGCTCGTCCTGAGGGGCGAGGCCCCGATGTGTTTGATGCCTGGCCACGGGGGAAATGGAATTTTTGGTGCGCATAGCAGGACTTGAACCTGCACGGGTTGCCCCACTACCACCTCAAAGTAGCGTGTCTGCCAATTCCACCATATGCGCACCCGCCTTCATAATGAACCAAACGGCGGCACTTTGCGCAAGTTGAATCGAATCCTGTGTGCGCGGCTCGGGCATGCGCAAAAATTTTCGCGCGCTCTTTTTAGTCGCCCAACAACCATTGCCAGCCGCGCCAGCGATCGGGATGCGCCGGGTGGAAACCTTCGCCATGCGTCGGCCTCAAATCCCATTGCATCAGCACGCCGATGCTGTTTGCGCCGCGACCGTGCGACCGGATGGCGTCAATGCCGTAGGCATAGTCGAGCATGATTTTGAAACGGTCGGA
>DLMG01000306.1 GCA_002479245.1 Verrucomicrobia subdivision 3 bacterium UBA7542
CGACCGCCGAATCAATCACCACCGCCAATCCTAATCACCGATGCCGACCCGGTGCAAAATGACGACAACGAAATAATGGACGAACCATGATCACATTTCATTCCCGGCAATCAGACTGTGCCCGGCGCGCTCGTAAAAACGAAAACGGTGGCACGGTTAATTTCGTCTCACAAATTGCATTACCAATTTGCACAGTCATACACACGAAGCGTGTCAAAACCCATGCAACAATTTTCAAGTCACGGTGCAGTCGCACGGTTGTGTGCTACCGCTTTTATAGGGTAGAAGCCCTACCCCTTAGCTTCGTAAGGTTTTTTCGACTCGCCAATCGCTCGCCGATGATTCAGCGGAGTCCCGCAAGATGGACGCGCGACGGACGCGCAACGTCCGGCAAGATAGCCGGTGAGATGTCTCGCGTCATATCCGCGCAACTTCCCGGCAATGGCCGGACAGTGGCAACAGCAATGCCGCCGAACGTCCGTCAAGACAACTCGCAAGACAACTTGCCTTGCGCCGGACTTGGCCGCGCAATGTCCGCGCCGGAAACTTGCGAGACGGCTCGCAACTTGGCCCCGCAACAGCCGCACAACGGCCAAGGCAACATCTCGCAAGCAGCTCGTGGGAATTTCGCCGTCAGCTTTTAACCATGACATCCAAAAAAAAATATGAACATACCAACCACACCAGCGCCCGATCTTGAATCGCTGCGCGCGGCGGTTCAGGAATTCCGGCCTAATCCGCATCGCGTGCCGTTCAACAATCTCAAACCATTCCATGACTCCATCGTGGAATTGCGTAACAAAAATGCGTCCTACGTTGCCATTGCTGATTTGCTGACACAAAATGGCGTCAAGACCAGCCGGGCGCGCGTGGCCGAATACGGCCGCATCATCCTGGACAGCGGCAAGCGTCGAAAACGGCGAAAACACACGACCGTCACGCCAGCCGCAAACATCCCGGCCACGTCTCAAGGTGCGTCAACCGTGGCCACAAAAGCCGCGCCGACCATTGCGCCGGCGAGCAATGTTCCGCTGCCTGCAAGTGAGAACACCCCATACAAGTCGCGCGGACCACACATCGCTAACGTGAAAATGATGACCCCAAGCGAACGTGAAGAATTCGAGGCCAGCCTGAAATCGAAACCACCAGCGAGCTAACACAGCACGGAAAGCAATCAGGCGATGCGCCACAGCATCGCCACGCTGCCCGGCGCGGCAGCCAGAGCGCCCAATAAGCAGGCCCGCGACGTTCGCCAGCCACACGCAGCAACAAAGGATCAGACGCCGCCCCAAAAGGCCAGCAATCCATTCCTAGAAGTAGTCTTTTCCGGCGACCAACAACCCGCGACATGGCACGCGGCGATGAACGGACGAACCACCGGCACGCAACCGGCGCGATTTCGTTTTCCTGTCCGGTTGGTGACGGCGAACGGCACGCCGCTCGGTGCGGACACTCTGACTGAACTGCATTGGCGTCCGCTCCGGGCGGCGGGACGGGCGACGATCACGAACCGGCTGACTTTTTAATGCAGCGATGCCAGCGCGTGCCTGGCATGGGGCTTGCCTCTCGCAACGCACCATGACAGGAACGGGCCGGCGAGCGTCCACCGAGCGGATGCACCGTCAGGATTCCAGCGGCTGCCAGTTCGTTGCTGCGTCAGCGTTGCGATCATTTCGCCGACAGCGTTTGATTCGTCCGGTAATTTTTTGGTGTGCAGTCGTTGTGTTCGACATCGAGCAGCTTCGTCACCGATTTTCAGCGGGGTAAGTGTCATGGCATAATTTCCACTTTTAGCCGCTCACTTCCGTCCATTCTGACGGCGGGTTTCAACGCGTATTCCAGCGCGTGAACGGCTAAAGTTGAACGGTATTGAAAGCCGTTTAATTGCATTGAACCGAAAGCAACAAATTGCGGCAACTGCCAGTGACAAAAAGCGGCAAATTGCGACAAGTTCGTTGCCGCCTTTTGTCGCTTTTTACCGCCTCGGTTTTGCGCCGATTTTTTCCGCAAGCCTGAGCTTGGGAGATGGTGTCTGCCGAAAATTGCCCGCAGATAAGGGTAAGACAAACGCGAGATATTCGCATTGAGCCGATGTTTGGGAATGTTCCCGTCAACACCATGTCAACGCATTGGCGTCGGGAGTTGTGCGCGCGAATCGAATGTTCCATTGTAGGTCGCCGGGCAGCGTATCAAGATATTCCTCGCCCTGTTACCCTCTGCGGTCCATCTTGACACGCCGCCCGGCTCCCGGAGTTTTGCTTTTTAGGATTTCGCGCACGAGAGAATTTTCACGGAGAATTTGTCTCACCGATGGAGTAACCATCCTTTGCCGACGCCTTTCCAAAACCAATAATTCGGTCGGAAATTCGCGCGAATTTTGCGCTAAATTTGCGCAAATACGGGGCACTTGCTGCGCTCCTCAAGCTGTGCTAAGGGAAGATGTCTGACAGAATTATTGATGTTTTGAACCGTCTTCATGTCAGAATGAATATTATGCCTGTCACGCATAATGTTTGACAGACATCATGTTGTCCGAGGTGTTTTGTTCATGGAATTTGCCTTCCCCAACCATGCTGCCAAGTTGAAGGAACCGGAGGCCACCGCAGCTGCGGGCGGATTGCTTGTGGTTCGCGATGCGGCTGCTGTTTATGAACAAGCCGTTAAATCTTGGCTGGAAAATCACGCCGCAACCAGTTCACGGGCATGGGGAATGTCGTTCGTTTGAAGCGGACGCACTTGGTCGCGTTCCAGCGTCAGCAAGGCAACGGTATGGCCGTCGTAGCCGACAAATTCAACCTCAAAGGCCACTCCGTTGCCATGCACCAGGACGGCGGTGCCTACGTCACCCCGCGCCAGCCTGTGTTCAGGCAGGTCACACGTCAGAGCCACGGCATCCAGTTCTTTGATTGTGCTCATCGTTTTGGCAACGGGTGTGCGGTCACAAAACGCGGTATACCACCACCACCAGGATTAATATACCATGCGCTGCGAACATTCAAGCGCGAACCGTCGGGTGCGGTCAGCGGCCCGTCCACGACGTAACGGTCGCCATGAGCGGTTTGTTCCATTGCTGCCACCTCATTTTCGCGGGCATGACGGAGCAATGCCTCGGCCAGCCGCTGCCATTCGGCTACGGTAAAACCAAAACGCAGGAAAAACGTCGCCTTGCTGCCGCCGGCGGGATGCCCTGGATTGAGCAGATAAAGTGTGACCTTCCGCTCCGGCACGGTTGCTAATTGGGCGTTTGGCAATTTCATTTGGCTGCGGTTCCTCGAACGAGATTGCCAATCCCGGTTCAAATTTCAATGGCAAATGGGATTACTTCATCCGACGCGACGCCGGACAGGGCAACCGGGACATCGCGCTCCCCATTCCACAATTCGTAATCCGAATGCCGCAGGGGAAACGGGCAGACGGGGCGCACCCGCAAGGCGGGACGGATGGGAACTCTTTTCCTGAATTCATTTTGGGATGGACAGCTGGGATGAAGTAGCTTTGAATTGACTGCATGAAAGATTTCAATTCACTGCTTTCGGATTTAGAGAATGAAGCAACAAAGACGTGGCTAAAAGATAAAATGAGCCCATTTCCAGGCGGCGTCATCACTTGTCCATGGCTCAATTGGTGGAAATGTCAACCAGATGCGAGCGCCGATAAAATTAGGGGCATTTTCATCATGCAAGATTGGTGGAACTGCTCAAAAGGCTTACAAGAGGATGTCGATTATATCGGAAAACAGGATTTTTCTTACAAGGAAGATCGAACTATTCACAACCTTTACAAAGCCAAGGCCTGGAAAGAGGCTATTTGGAATGATAAAACTTGGCTGGTTACCAATGCGGTATGGGGTCTCAGAATGCAAAAAAATGGAAAAAATCAACAATCAGGTTATCTGGGAGATCCTATTCACAAAGCAGCCTTTCCGATATGGGCCAAACTCATAAGCGATATTGCGGGCAACAACAAAGATTTCAAGGTTGTGTTCGCTGGTGGATGGGCCGTTTTTGAAAATGCAAAATTCAATGATGAAAACCTGAAAAAATACCTCGAAAACTGGAAGAAGTGGGCTGGAAAAGGAACCGGGAAAGATGTTAAGGGCAACGCATATTTCTGTTGTCATCCGTCAGTATGGAATTTCAGATTTAATTGTTTAGAAGGTCCGCCCTAAAATCGAGTTTAGTTGACACGAAATTAGCATTACTTTTATGAAGAATATCATTCTCGTTCTCACATTGATTTTCATCTCGTCAAATTCCGTTTTTGCGCGTTTGGAATTTATGGACGGCGGAATTGTAAAAGTGATTTCAGGTCCGTCTTCTTTGTTTTACTTTGACGTATACGCCGACGAAAATTGGAAAATAATAGATAAAATACTCGTTACCGATGAGTCCGGACAGCAGCAATTCAAGGTCCGTATCCAACCCATCGTTCAATACAGTAAAGCGGTTCAAAAATATACATACTGTACTGCGGTTTTTTCAATGGATAACGGCACTTTCGATTTTGGTTATCGCGATTTTAGGCCGTCAGATGGTCCCAGTGAGATCTTTAGGGTTGATATGCACAATCAACAATTCATTCAAAATTTACGAACTCTACTAAATGATTGTGTGTCTTGGACAAACTGGTATGACCCTGAGGGTTCATTAACAAAAGGAACTTTTCACGGGCTTACCGGTGATTATGCCTATGTTTTTCGGGCTGACTTAGGAGGCGACGATGATTTAAATAGAATATCTAAAATGCGGCGGGTGGTGTTAGAAATTCAACTTTTCTCCGGTGAAAATACTGGAGGCCACCCTGAAAAAACCATTCGCGAGCCAAAAGCATTATTGTCAATTCTAGATTCCCTGGATGAAATACAAAAAAGCTACCAAGCAGCAGTTGATCAGAAAAAACAACAACAAATCGCTGCCGAAAAGGAATCTCAAGATTTGGCAAATCGGCAAGTGTCCGCAGAAAAGACCGCAAGTGAGCGAAGATTGGACGAATTCAAAGCTCAACAGGAAGCACAACTTCGAGATAACCAGAAAAATGATGAAATAGCCGCGATTAAAACTGCCGAAGAAACGAAAAAACAGGAAATCGTCGAAGAAGTTGCCAAAGAGAAAGCAAAAGAAATTAAAGACTTTCTTGCAGCACCAAAGGGGAAAGCCCTTTTTGAAGAAATCGGCCGACTCAAAACAAAAGCCGGTGAAATGGAAGCTAGCGAAACTAAACAGATTGATAAGCTTCACCAGAATATTGTCGATACAGCACGTATATATTTCGGAACTTCCGAGTTGGACGAAAGAATGAGGGAAGCCCGAGACGCATATCAATTGGCCCTAAACACTCATCATGACTCACCTGAACTCAAGGCGCTTAAAGACACCATAAACGAAAAGATGCAGATCTTTAGAACTGAGAGTGGTTATAGCCATGATGACGCAGTGCAAGTGATGGCAAAGCCCTGAAAAATTGACAGAAATGGGGTTCTTGCCCCGCTGCCCATTTTGCCAAGTCGGTCGGCGCATCTGGGCGGCACGTGGCGATGGTCGGTTTTCTCGACATCGGTTTGCAGGGGTTCGCGCCCAAGGTGCTGGCGCACGGCCACCACGGGGGAAATCGCGTCGCTGTCCGGCGCGGCGGATGACCCGCGCCATTTTCAAATCAGCGTGCCGGTGCAGCCGGGCAATTCGGGCGGGGCGCTGGTGGATGAGCGGGGCAACGTCATCGGCATCGTGTCGGCCAAGCTGAATGCGTCGGCGGCGCTGGCGGCGAGCGGGGCGTTGCCGGAGAATGTGAATTACGCGGTCAAGAGCAGTCTGCTAATGAGCTTCCTTGAATCGGTTCCGGCGGTTTCGGCCAAGCTGAAAGCACCAGTCACGGCTGACCGGAAGTTTGGGGATGTTGTCAAATCCGCCCAAGACGCCGCAGTGCTGGTGCTGGTGTATTGATTCAAAAAATCGCCACTTCGGGAAATAATTCAGCCCTCCGCCGATTTATGGTTGACAACTGTATCTAGTAAGATACTATGTAAGAAATATGGGATTCATTGAGTTTCCATTCATCGAGGTGCCGAAAGATTTGCGCAAGATTGTCGGCGAGCCGACGCCCAGGACGCGCGCCTACCGCCGGGAGGGGACGCACGCGGAATGTGGACAGTGGATTGAAGACCTCGGCTTGTATTACAAGGGCGACGTGGGCATCTCGCCCGCCGGCGTCACCATGTTTGTGCCCGTCCAACGAGCGGCCGTCCACAAACGCATCAAGGAAGGCAAACTGACCGCGTTCTTTTTTTACATCACCCGAATCGAAAGCACGTTCTTCGGCACCCGGCGCAAAGTTAAACTGCGCCCCTACATCGTGCTGTCCGTGAGCGAATGCAAGGCGTGGGCGGCAGAAATGAAACGCCGGGCGGGTTATGTGGACGAACCGGATGAGACGCCCTTGAGAGTAAGTAAACGGCTGATGCCATTGGCGGCAGAGGATGAGCCAAAAACTGAAAAGGAGGCCAAGGAAGCCCTGGACTTCGCGGAGACCGACCCGAAGGACAAGGGCACCCGGAAAGTCAGGTATGAGGAGGCGCTTGATACGGAGAACCGGCAACAGGATATGTTTTTGCTGCTGGCGGAAGCAATGGCCGCGATGGCGTCCGGCAAGAAGGCTGAATTTTATCGGAAGCGGCTGGAAAAAGGAATGAAGTGGGATAAAAAGGAGAAAACTTGGAAGTGGAAGGAGTGACATGAACATGGAGAACAAATTCGATGACCGGTTGATACGTCTGCCCGAGCTGGAACAGATTTTCGGCGTGTGCAAGCGGACGGTGAGACGGAAGGCGGAAAACGGCGAGTTGCCACCGTTACGGCGGATTGGCCGGGCGGTGGGGATGTTGGAAAGTCAGGTCAGGGTTTATTTTCAACGATTGAGTCA
>DLMG01000175.1:0-1403 GCA_002479245.1 Verrucomicrobia subdivision 3 bacterium UBA7542
TGGGGCTTCGGGCGCATCAAAACGGTGGACACGGTTTTTGCGCGGTTCACCATTGATTTCGCCGGCAAGCCGGGACACACAATGGATTTGGGCTTCGCCGTCGAGAGCCTCAAGCCGATTCCCAAGGACCACATTCTCGCGCGCAAGGCCAACGACCTGGAAGGCGTGCGCCAACTGGCCGCGCATCATCTTGATTTGATCAAGCTGGTGCTGAACAGCTACGGCGGCAAGGCAACGGCGGACCAGATTCAGCAGGCGCTCGTGCCGGATGTCATTCGCGACGATTGGAAGAAATGGTGGGAAACCGCGCGGCGCGAAATGAAAAAGGATGGACACTTCATCGTGCCGCTGAAAAAAACCGAGCCGGTCGTCTATCAAGCCAGGGAAATTTCGTTGCAGGACCGCTTAATGACGAATTTTCGCGCGGCGAAAGGTTTGAAGGCGCGCGTGGCGGTCGTCAGCGAATTGTCGAAGAGCGCCCCGGACCTGACTGACAAGCAGGCCGCCGCCAGTGAAATCATCGCCGGGCTGAACACGGACATTGCGTCGTATCAACGCACGCAGCCGTCGGTCGCGCTGGAGGCCATTTTCGCGCGCGACGAATTGCGCGAAATCGCCGGGTTGCAACCCCCGGCCGACGAAATCACCGCCGCCCAAATCTGGGCGCAGGACATTAAATTCGGTCCGGTGCTGGAACAAATTCCCGCCGCGAAACATCACCACGCGCTGGGGTCGTTCAAGGCGGCGAATCCCGAGCACTGGCAAGAAGTGCTGCGTAATTCGTTGAATTTTGTTTCCGCGAAATTGTGCCGCGAGTTTGCCAATTTGCTGATTCAGGAAGGCAAAATGGATTTACTCAAGGAAACACTCGCCCGGCTGGTCAACCAGCACACGGCGGGCAGCGAACTGTTGCTCTGGCTCGGACGCGAACGCAACGATGCCTATGCTGACATTCTCGGTCCGGAGGTCTTTCGCGCCATGCTCACCTCGATGGAACGCGATCAGTTCAACGAAAAACGCTCGAACCGCCTGCGCGAATTCATCCTGGACGACCACGAATTGCTCGCCGAGCTGACCGCGTCTGCCGACATCGAAGTCGTCAAAGACCTCACCCGCGCCCTGCAACTGTCGCCGGTGTTCGACGACATGGACAAGCGTTCGCTCCTCGCCCGGCTCGTTAAAAGTCATCCTGCCGTCCAATCGCTCATCAGCGGCGAACAGTCCAAACAGGACAGTTCCATTCTGGTTTCGTGGGAGAGCCTCGAACGCCGCAAGGCCGAATACCAGGAACTGGTGCAGAAAAAAATTCCCGCCAACTCCAAGGAAATCGCCACCGCCCGCGGCTATGGCGACCTCAGCGAAAATCACGAATTCAAGGCGGCGAAGGAAATGCAGAAAATGCT
>DLMG01000175.1:1461-3451 GCA_002479245.1 Verrucomicrobia subdivision 3 bacterium UBA7542
AAGGAAATGCAGAAAATGCTCATGCGCCACAAAGACGAACTCGAAACGCAGCTCACCCGCGCCCGCGGCACGGATTTTGCCAACGTGCGCACCGACGTCGTCAGCATCGGCACGATTGTGCAGGCCACCGATCTGGGCGCGAATCAGCCGGAAACGTTCACGATTCTCGGCGCCTGGGACTCCGACCCGGACAAGGGCGTCATCAGCTATCTCACGCCCGTTGCGCAGTCGTTGCTCAACAACAAGGTCGGCGACGAGGTGGAATTTGAGCTGCACGGTGCGAAACGCCGGCATCGCATCGAACGCATCGAGGCTTTCAGGGCGGCAGCCGCGGCGCCGAATGGAACGGCGGCGGTCGTTTCAACTCCTTAAAAACACAAAAGGCGCAAAGTTTTAACCTCTTTGCGCCTTCGTGCCTTGGCGATTGAAACTTTTCAAGCCTTGCCGCCGAAACTCACGTAATCGTCCAGATCCAGCGCGTCGAACCATGTCACAATGTCCGTGCGCTTGGGCGCGCCGCTCTTGTGCAGGCTGTTGAAAAATTCGCGCGAATCCGGATTGTCCGGCGCGCGCTGTTCCTGCCACGCCGTCCAGGCGGCAATTTCCGGCGCGGTGCGTTTATGTTTCGCCTGGGCATTGATCCATTCCAGGACCTCGGTGTCGCTTTTGTTCAGTTGCTTTTTTAACGCCTCGGGGTCAATGCCCGCGAACGTCAAAAACTGCTGGTCGAGCGGGCAGGCGTAATGGTAATCGCCGTTTTTGCCGGCGATTTCCGCCCGGCCCTTGTCGAGGCAGCGCGGCAGAATCACGTAGCCGCCCAGGCGGACGCGCGGACTGCGCGGGGGTTGTTTGGTCAGATCAGGAGTGTGTAGTGACATAATCGTTTTGGATTGGTTTTGTTTCGTCGCCGCTGGGCAACAAGGTTCAAATTGCACCGAAAATGCCGAATTGCAAGTGGCGCGCAAAATTTTTATCATGGTCGCGTGAAACACTCGGGAAAAGCCGTGCTTGCCGCATTGCGCCTCATCGGTTTGTCCGGTGCGGCGGTGATTGCGCTGCTGGTGGGGGCGCTGCTGGCCAAGTACATCGGGACTTTCTTGCTGCAACATTATTTCATCTGGGCGCTTGTCGGACTTTGGGTGCTGTTCACCGCGTTCACCTTTTATTTCTTCCGCGATCCCGATCCGATGGTGCCGGCCGGCCCGGACCTCGTCATCGCGCCCGGTCACGGCAAGGTGGACGTGATTGACACGACGACCGAGACGGAATTCATGGGTGGCGAATGCCAGCGCATTTCAATTTTTCTTTCCGTGATTGACGTTCATGTCCAGTGCGCGCCGGTGACCGGCCGCGTCGCTTTTTTCCAGCACACGCCCGGTCAATACCTCAGCGCGGTGAAAACCGATTCCGCGCAGTTCAACGAGAACGTGCTCATTGGTCTTGACGCCGCCGAGCCGCGGGGCGAAAAGGTCGGCGTGCGCCTCATCGCCGGCCTCATCGCGCGCCGCATTGTGCCGTGGATCAATCAAAACGACACCGTCCAGCGCGGCGAACGCATCAGCCTGATTCAATTCGGGTCGCGCGTGGAGGTTTATCTGCCCCGCCGCGCCAAAATCAAGGTGAAGCTCGGCGACAAGGTCATCGGCGGCGAAACCGTGATTGCCGCGTTTGATTGAATTTGAATTATGAGCGAGTCCATTCCACAAAAACCACTGCCCGACGATTCGGACGAGAGCCGGCTGAAAATTTATTTTCTGCCGAACCTGCTGACGGCGGGCAATCTGTTCTGCGGCTTTGTGGCGCTGACCAAAATCGTTGAGGCCGATCCGTTGGGCGATAATTTTGTCAGCCAGATTTACCTCGCCCTCATATTCATTTTGTTCGCGTGTGTTTGCGATTTGTTCGACGGGCGCGTGGCGCGTTGGGGCGGTGCGGAAAGCCCGTTCGGGCGCGAATTCGATTCGCTGGCGGACTTGATTTCGTTCGGCGT
>DLMG01000175.1:3515-3766 GCA_002479245.1 Verrucomicrobia subdivision 3 bacterium UBA7542
CCGGCGTTTCTGGTGCATCGCATCGTGCTGCGCGATGTGTTTCCCGAACATCCGGAACTCGGCTGGTTCATCGCTTCGATTTATCTGATTTGCGGCGCCTTCCGGCTGGCGCGGTTTAATGTGCTGTCCCTGCAGCCGGGCGGCAGCGGCAGGGAATTTGTCGGCTTTCCCATCCCCTCGGCGGCGGCCTTGGTGGCGTCGCTGACGCTCTTCATCATGTGGGTGGAGGAAAAGGATTTCCCCAAGGGCAA
>DLMG01000175.1:3896-4147 GCA_002479245.1 Verrucomicrobia subdivision 3 bacterium UBA7542
TGGATGATGGTCAGCCAGGTGCGGTATCCGAGCTTCAAATCGCTGAATTTGCGCGCGACGCGAACCTTCACCAAGACGCTGGTGGCGATTTTGTTTGTCGGCTGTGTGGTGGTTTTGCGGGGGAAAATCCTGGTGTTCATTCTGCCGCTGTTTTTCACGGCGTATTTGATTTATGGATTTGTGCGGCCGCGCATCTCGCGCGCCTGGCGCCGGGAAATTGAAGAGGAAGACGAGGACGAACCGGAAGTGGC
>DLMG01000156.1:0-228 GCA_002479245.1 Verrucomicrobia subdivision 3 bacterium UBA7542
CCAACGACGACATACTTTACCTGGCTGCGTCTTCCTGTCGCGCCACGCACGACTTCGATGGGATGTTGTGCCCCGTACATGCTGGGCCGGAGAATCTCGGTCATCCCGGTGTCCACCTTGAGAAACTTATAACCGCGACGCCCCGTATCCACGACGTCGATGACCGTCGCGATCAGGGCGCAGGAATTGGCCACCAGATACGTGCCTGGCTCCACTTCAAGATGCAGC
>DLMG01000156.1:318-8301 GCA_002479245.1 Verrucomicrobia subdivision 3 bacterium UBA7542
TTCGCCCATGTTTTGCTTCGAATGATCGAAACGCCTCCATAATGGGAAGGCCGATCTTCTGCAAGTCTGTCGTTTCTTCGCCCTTCACCCTGCCGATTTTATATCCGCCACCCAGATTCAGCACGGTCACGTCACGCAGGCGTGAGCATGTGTCCAATGACATCAACGCCACGTGTTGCCAAACCTTCGGGTCGCTCCCCGATCCAATGTGCGTGTGCAGACGAGTGAACTTGAGGCCGTACTTCCGTCCGACTGCCAGCGCCTCGTCCAGGTGTTCATGCCAGATGCCGAAACTGGCCGAAGGTCCGCCGACGTTTGTCCGGTTGTTGTGCCCCGAACCCAGACCGGGATTGACCCGAAGCGACAGTTGACGGCCGGGAAACAGTGCCCCAAATGCGTGGATTTGTGCAATCGAGCAGGCATTGAACAAGACGCCCCTGGTCACCAGCTCCTTCAGATTGTCCGGCACCTGTTGCGCTGTGAGTTGAATTCTTTCGGGGGAAACACCGGCGCGGAGCGAGCGCTCGATCTCATAGCCGCTGCTGGCATCAATATGCAGACCGGCATCGGCCAGCACCTTGATCACCGCGCTTGTTGGACAAGCCTTCACCGCATAACGGGCCGTCAGGCCGAAAGCATTGGGAAAACCAAGTACCAGGCGGGCCTGATGCTCCAACGTCCTCTGATCATATACGAAAACCGGTGTCCCAAATTCCCGATGGATGGAACGGGTTTTATCTTCAGTAAGAAACGGGATCGACTTCATGCTCGTGCTCTCTTGTATCATGCTCCTTCTGTCCTTCACGTCCGTTTGCAAGGCCAACAGTATTATTCGGACAAACTCACTTTGTCATTGGGTGTCTTCTGCCGGGAAAAAGCCAAAGTCCGAAGGCCTTGTCCCTTCCCGCCATCCTGACTTCGCGGGCATGATGCGCCCCGGCCATGACCAGTCAACCCCTTTTGAGACCTCTGAAAAAATCCCCTTCATCGTAGCGGCGGTCGGCAGACCGCCGCATTTCTCCAGTAAATTGAAGAGTGCGGCTCTCTGCCGAGAAGCCGCTACGCCGGTTTTTCAGAGGTCTCCTTTTGGTTTGTCTGCGGCTGGGCGCGCTCCCCATGCGTTTTCCCCGCAAATTCGAGGACGAGAGGGCAAGGACGAGAACGAGGACGATTCTAAAGCGTAATGTGTTTTCAACCATCCGCCTGAACGGCTTCAAGCTCGATTTCGAACAGCAAATTGTCCCGGCAGATGTCGCAGCACGCGCTGACCACCGGCATGGATTGCAGTCCGTGCCGGGCCAGCCAGTCCGCAAACAACGGCGCATCGGCGGGGTGCTTGAAAAAGGCCGTGGCGAACGCAGTGTCCGCAAACGTCATCCGCCGCGATTCGAGGATGGCCTCCACCACCTGCATCGAGCGCTCGATTTGCGCCCGCCCGTCGCCGACGTGTTCCGTTTTTCCGTCGCGCGCAATGCTGGCCGTGCCGGAAACCAGCAGCCGGCGAAATCCGGCGCAACCGATTTCAACCGCGCGGCTGAAGGCGCTCCCGTAGGATGACGCCGGGCACTGTTCCGGCGACGGGGCAAAATGCAGGACCTCGGCGGCCGGGTCATGCGGGCGGACGGCCCACGCGGCGGCGGCCAGTGCGGCGCCCATCGGATTGCGCCCGCCCACGCCCGTGCTGGCGGGAAGACTGGGCGGTCGCAGTTCGTTGTGCGCGAAAACGTCGTTCCGGACGCGATTAAAGTCGCCATACCACGAAAGAAGGTCGTTGAGATAAAACCAAGTCCGCACGAGGTCTTTCATGGTCATGCCCGCCGAGGCCAGGCCGGTTTGAAGCTTTTCAAAAACTTCGCGGGCCTGTTCCGGCGGCGTGGCCGGGGACCGCGTTGGCAAAATCGGGTTGACCACGCAATGAGTCGCCAGCGCATCCTCCCACGTGCGCGCCAAGGAGCGACCGTTGCCGGAGAGTGTTCGGACGCGCGCGCCGGCGATGGCGTGGGTTTGCATTCCGGCGATGGCATTATCAGCGCAAGCGGCTCCCTCCACCCATGTGACCGGCATTTCGGGGTCGTCCAGCACCTGGCGCAAGGTTTTGAGCGTTGCCCGGGATGCTGTCGCCGAGCCAAAAACAAACTGTCGCAGCACCGTGGCAGCCCAAGGGTTCAACGCTTCGGCGAGACGCTTGGCCATGGCGTTGATGGATTCGCCCGGCATCGGCGTCACGGTCAAATGCAACTCGGAGACGGGCGAGGATTCGACCGCGACGAGATCCAGTCCATCGCCGTGCTGGTGGCGGATGCGCGCGGGCGCGGCACAAGACTCGGTTGGACTCCGGAAAGGCACGGTTTCGGCAGGCATATACATCTCCATTTTACGGCAGTTGCTGTTTATTATGACGGAACAGTCAGCATTCGAGTTACACCAAAATTGCCGATGGCCAGTAACCAACCAGTCAAGATGTCCGTCCAACACCTTGGTTGTGATTCCTATCCCGGCAACGCCAAGGCGGGCAAAGAATTCACAAGTCGTATCAAGCCATGAAAAAAACGGCGATTTCAGCGCTGGTCCTGACGGCTGTCCTGACAGGGACGGTTGCCGTCCGGGCGCAGACCGGACTGTATGAAAGCCCGGCCAAGCTGGCGCCGGAGAGTGAAATTGACCAGCTCGTTTTTAACCGGCTGAAACAGTTGGACATCCAACCGGCCAATCTCTGTTCCGACGCGGTGTTTGTCCGGCGCGCCTATCTGGACGTGATTGGCACACAGCCAGCCGCCCGCGATGCCAGCAGCTTCATCTTGGACCGCGACCCGAACAAGCGCGCCAAGCTCATTGACCAGCTTCTGGCACGCGATGAATTTGCGGATTACTGGGCGATGAAGTGGAGCGATTTGCTGCGGGTGAAGGCGGAGTTCCCCATTGATTTGTGGCCCAACGCGGCGCAGGCGTATCACCACTGGATCCGAACCGCCATCGAGGAGAACCAGCCCTACGACCAGTTCGTGCGCGACCTGCTCACGGCCAGCGGCAGCAATTTTGAGGTCGGCCAGGCTAATTTCTATCGCGCCATGCAGAACCGCGACCCGAAAGGCATCGCGCAAACGGTGGCGCTGACGTTCATGGGGGCGCGTGCGGATAAGTGGCCGACTAATCAATTGGCTGGCATGGCCGCGTTTTTCTCGCAGGTCGGCATCAAGACCACGGCGGAGTGGAAGGAGGAAATCGTGTTCTTCAATCCCGCCTCGACGAACGCGCAAGCCACGGCGACGTTTCCCGACGGCACCACCGTCAAACTTTCAACCGACCGCGATCCGCGCGAGGTGTTCGCCGGCTGGTTGATTGACCCGAAAAATCCGTGGTTCGCCCGCAATATTGTGAACCGCGCCTGGTTCTGGCTGCTGGGCCGCGGCATCATCCAGGAGCCGGACGACATCCGGCCCGACAACCCGCCCAGCAATCCCGAACTGCTGGCGTACCTGGAAAAGGAACTGGTTGCGTCGCATTACGATTTGAAACATCTCTACCGGCTGATATTGAACTCGCAGACCTACCAGTTATCTTCCGTTCCCCGGAGCAACCAACCGGCGGCCGCGGCCAATTTCGCGTCGTATCCGCTGCGCCAGCTCGACGCGGAAGTGTTAGCGGACGCCTTGTGCGAAATCACCGGCACGACGGAAAAATATTCCAGCTCGATCCCGGAGCCGTTCACGTTCATTCCGGAAAAGGAACGTTCGATTGCGCTGCCGGACGGAAGCATCACCAGTTCATTCCTGGAAATGTTCGGCCGCCCGCCGCGCGACACCGGCCTGGAATCGGAGCGCAACAACCGTCCCACGGCCAACCAGCGGCTGCATCTGCTGAATTCGAGCCACATCCAGCGCAAGATCGAGCAAAGCGAGAAGTTCAAGTACCTGCTCAAAACCCGGGACAACCCGCGCGACGTGGTCGCCGGACTTTATCTGGCGATTCTTTCGCGTTTTCCGACGGAGAACGAACTCCAGATTGCGGTGGGACATTTCCCGACCGACGGTGCGGACAACCGGGCGGCGGCGCTGGACGTCGCGTGGGCCTTGATCAACAGTGCGGAATTTCTTTACCGGCACTGAAAGCGGGTGAAGAGCGAGAAGACATGAAAACGAAACACAAGTTAGCCGGCATTTCCCGTCGCGAGGCGATGCGCCGTGGTCTGCTGGGCGCGGCGGGATTGTGGCTGGCCCGCGGGTTGGATTTTCCGGCCTTTGCCGCCGCCGGGCCGCCGCCAGCCAGGGCCAAAGCGGTCATCCAAATCTGGCTCTGGGGCGGCGCGTGTCACCTGGACACCTTCGATCCGAAGCCGGAGGCGGGTAACGATTATTGCGGGCCGTTCAAAACGCCCATCGAAACCAATGTGCCCGGGATAAAAATTTGCGAGTTGCTGCCCTTGCTGGCGAAACAGGCGGACAAGTATTCCCTCATTCGCAGCATGACCCACGGCAACAATGCCCACGAAACTGCGTCGTATATGGTCCAGACCGGCCGGCCAGCCGGCGGACGAGACGTCTTTCCGTGCATTGGCGCCGTGGTGTCGCTGTTCAAGGGTTACGACGCCGGATACCGGGGATTGATCCCGCCTTACATCGTGTTGACCGAGCCGCAGGGACGTTTTTCCGAGGCGGGCTTTCTGGGGTCGCGTTACAAACCGTTCGCCACGGGCGGCGATCCGGCCAAAACACCGTTTGCGGTGGAAGGCGTCGTCGCACCCGGCATTTCCGAGCAGCGGCAAAAAGACCGTCGTGACCTGCTCCAAAAATTGAACACACTGGAGCACGCCCTGCCGGGCAACGCGCAACTCGCGGCATCCGACCAGGCCGAGCAACAGGCGTACGACTTGATTTTGGGCGACGCAGGAAAGGTTTTTGATTTGTCGCAGGAGAAGGACGAACTGCGGACGCAGTACGGGAAAAACACTTTCGGGCAGTCCTGTCTGGCGGCACGGCGGCTGGTGGAGAAGGGCGTTCCCTACGTGACCATCAACTACAATGGTTGGGACACGCACAAGCAGCATTTCCAGGAAATGCGCCGCAAGTTGCCGGAACTGGACAAGGGACTGGCGACCTTGCTCCAGGATTTGTCCGACCGCAAACTGCTCGACAGCACCATCATCTGGTGTTGCGGCGAATTTGGCCGCACGCCGAAGGTCCAGTGGGAGGAGCCATGGAACGGCGGGCGCGGACATTGGGGAAAAGTTTTTTCCGCACTGGTTGCCGGCGGCGGATTCAAAGGCGGCCACGTCGTCGGCGCGTCGGATGCGAAAGGCGAGGAGGTCAAGGAACGGCCGGTGTATCCGGTGGACCTCATCGGCAGCATGTACGAATTGCTTGGCATTGACGGCGATGCGAAGCTTCCGAACCCGGGGGGACTCGATCTGCGCGTCCTGCCCACGGTGGCGGACGGCGTGAAGTCCGGCGGACTGCTGAAGGAAATCATGTAAGCGGTGAAAATTTCATGAGCGTACGATTTAATTTCGTAGCGGCTTTCGGGAGAAAGCCGCAAATTCCATCGGCGGTTTGCCAACCGCCGCTACGCTTCGCACGCGGTTGGCACAGCGCGCGGACCCAGCCAGTCATTTTTGGGTTGATGATTCTTCTCGCCATTGCGTTCGCCGCCCAAGCCCAGAACGCCCCGCACGTCGGCTATGTTTATCCCGCCGGTGGACGGCAGGGTACGACGTTTCTGGTCACGGTGGGCGGACAGTTTCCTACCGGCATCACCAATTTCGCCGTGGTCATGGATGGCGATTTGGCGCGCGCGAAAGTCGTCGCTTACAACCGCCCGCTCAAACCCATGGAACAGCAGGCGTTGAAGGAGGAGTTGAACAAGTTTCAGGAAAAGCGGAAAAGCGGCGAGCGGCTCACCGAGACGGACCTGGCCAGACTGGAAGAAATCAAGCGCCTGCTCACGCAGTTCGGACGGCGGCCCGCCAACCCGGCCATCAGCGAGTTCATGACGTTGCAACTCACCCTGGCCACCAACCTCGCGCCCGGCGACCATGAAATGCGCGTGCGGACTCCGGGCGGATTGTCCAATCCGCTCAAGTTCTGTGTGGGGCTGCTTCCGGAAAGCAGCAAGCCGGATTGGAAAGCCGTGCCCAAGGATCGCGGCAGCATGGACCCCGCGCTGCCGCCGCCCACCGAGGCGACCGTGACGCTGCCCGTCACCCTCAACGGCCAGATTCCGCCCGGCGGCGCGGACCGTTATCATTTTTGGGCGCGGCAGGGCCAGCAACTCGTCCTGGCCGTCGAGGCGCGGCAGCTCATCCCCTATCTGGCTGACGCCGTGCCGGGCTGGTTCGAGGCGGTGCTGACGATATACGATTCCAAGGGCAAAGCGCTGGCGAGCGAGGAGCGTTTCCGTTTCAAGCCCGACCCCGTCATCCATTTTGAAGTGCCATCCAACGGCACCTATACCGTTGAAATTCATGATTCACTTTACCGCGGGCGCGAGGATTTCGTCTATCGCCTCACGCTGGGCGAACGGCCGTTCGTCACCGGCATTTTTCCGCTGGGCGGCAAGGCGGGCGAAAAAACTTCCGTCGCGCTGACCGGCTGGAATCTGCCGGAGACATCGCTGGAGCGCGAGAATGCCGAAGCCGGAACCACTTCGCTGAATGGACAATTTTTCAACACCGTTCCGTTTGCCGTGGACACATTGCCGGAATGCCTGGAGCAGGAGCCGAACGATTCACCGGAAACCGCGCAGGCCGTCACGCTGCCCATCATCATCAACGGGCGCATTGACCATCCCGGCGACTGGGACGTGTTCCGGTTTGAGGGCAAGACCGGCGACCCGTTGGTGGCGGATGTGGATGCGCGCCGGCTCGATTCCCCGCTGGATTCGGTGATCAAGCTGACCGATGCCGCCGGCAAACAACTGGCGTTCAATGACGATTACGAGGACAAGGGTTCGGGGCTGAACACGCACCATGCCGATTCCTATTTCAGCACGGTCCTGCCGACGAATGGAACCTATTATCTCTGGCTCGGCGACGCCCAGCAAAAGGGCGGCCCGGAATACGGCTACCGGCTGCGTCTCAGTCCGCCACAGCCCGATTTCGCGCTGCGGGTTGTGCCATCCAGCCTCAACGTCCGCGCCGGCGGGAGCGTTCCGCTCACCGTTTATGCCTTGCGCAAGGACGGGTTCACCAATCAAATCACGCTGGCTTTGGATGGCGCGCCGGCAGGGTTCAAGTTGACCGGCGGCTCCATCCCGGCCGGCCAGAAGCAGGTGCAAGTCACATTGACCGCCCCGCCGACAGAACTGGCTGAACCCGTCAGCCTGAGCTTGCAAGGCAGCGCGATGATTCAAGGACAAGTGCAGGTGCGAAAGGCCGTGCCCGCCGAGGACATGATGCAGGCGTTTGCCTATCGTCATCTGGTCCCGGCGAAGGAACTGGAGGTCGCCGTGTTGAAACGCCCACCGCCCCGGGCGACGATGACCATTCTCAGCGGGAGTCCGGTGCGGATGCCTCCTGGCGCAACCGCCCGGATTGAAGTGGGCTTGCCCGGGCCGCGGATTGCGGAGCGGGCGCAGTTCGAGTTGAGCAATCCGCCGGAAGGAATCTCAATCCAGAAAGCATCACCGGTCCGCGACGGGGTGGAGATTGTGCTGCAAACGGATGCCGCCAAGGTCAAGCCCGGCCTCAAGGGAAACCTGATCATCAACGGCTACGTACCGCGCCCGGCGGAAACCAACGCGGCCAAGCCGAAGACAAACAACAACCAGCGGATGCCGCTGGGCGCACTGCCAGCCATCCCCTTCGAAATCATCCCGCCGCCCTAAATCGTTCTCGTCCTCGTCCTCGTCCTCGAAATCGCCATCCACCAGCCAGCCGTTCCCATGTAAAACAAAAAACCGGATTGATGTCCGGCCCCGGTTCGACCATAACTTTCCCATGTTAGCCAGGGTCTGTTCCGCCGCGCTCAATGGCATTGAAGCGTATCCCGT
>DLMG01000195.1:0-27230 GCA_002479245.1 Verrucomicrobia subdivision 3 bacterium UBA7542
CCAGCGCCGCCACGATCAGGAACAACAGGCCGCTCGCCAGCACCACCGCCCAGTTCTCGGTGAATTTCCCGGGCGGGTGGTCCGGCGCAGCGTGACGACGGAAGAGTTTTTTTTGCTTGTGGACTTGTCCCATGAACAGGACGCACATTTGCATGGTGAGGAAGCGCATGCACATGTTCCAAAACATCACTTCCGGTTTGTAGCCTGTACCCTTTGCGCTCGCAACCAGCGGCCCGGCCACCGCCGCTGCGGTCGCGATTAGTACCCCCCAGCGCCGGTCAATTTTCCAGGTCAGCAGCGCGCAGGGAACCAGGTAAAACGGCAGGAACAGCAGATGCGCCTTTGTGAAATATTGCGCGGTGGCCACGCCTGCCAGCATCAGCCCGGCCAGCAGGATGACTGGCCAATGGCGCAGAAATTGGGTGCGCAACAAGGACTGGTCCTTGACCATCAGGCTCGGTTCCCAAAACAGGTTGCTCAACTGGGCGGCGGCAGATTTCAACTGGAAGACGGCACCGGCCCAAAAGCCGGAGCTGGGTATTTCTGTCGGCGCGGTTGCGGGAACGGGCGGTGTCATTTGCCAGTGGTCGGATAGCAGTTCAAACAATTCCGCCGTCTTTTTCCCGCCTTCCTTCGGTTTGATGACCCATTTTTGATGGAGCAAATACGCGAGCAGCAGCGGCTGGGCAAAGTCGTTGATGCCGGCCTCGACGGCGTATTTTTTGAACCGGTCGGAATGCAGCAGTTGTTCCACCTCGGCGGCGACGCGTTCAACCGAAAGCCGCCGGGCGAGGATGGCGGTCTGCACGAAGAAATGAAACCAGTCCCAGCCGGGAATGCCTTGCAACCGGCCGCGTTCCCAGTCGAAGACCTGCAGGTTTCGCGCGTTGACGGCGCGGATGTTCCAGGGCGCAAAATCGCCGTGGTAAAGCGTGGTGCGGACGGTTTTTCCCGCCAGCGCCGCGCTCAAAACCTGCCACGTGCCTGAATTGGCCTTGGCAGCTTCGGCTGCCAGATCGCGCCAGTTTTCCAGGCCGGCGAGCGGCACCGGCGGACCGGGATTGAGCCAGACGTGAAACAGGCGTTCCACCCCGGCGTCGTTGCCGGGACTGTCGCCGGGAAAATAAACCGTGGAAAACGCGGACAGCGCCGGTGTGTTCAGCCGTCCCGTCAGGCGGATGCAGCCGAGCGTGTCGGGCGACAGTTTCTCCAGCAGGTCGGCCTCCCGGTCGGTCACCTCGCAGCCGGTGGGGTCCAGTCCCACCTTGACGACGCTCACCGGGCGCCGGGTTTCGTCGCACAGCAGCAGCACGAGGCGCGACCATTGTTGTGCTATGCCGCCAAACTTGATGGCGAACGTCTGCATCCGGGTGGCCGGCACGCCGGATTGCCACGCCAGAAACTGCATGATTTCCGAGCCGGCATCGGCTTCAAAGTGAACCCGATCGAGCAGGGAAGCTGCCGGCGTCCTGAACAGCAGTGGCAGCAACGCCCGCCAGATTTTTGCGCGCCGGCGCTGCGCGGAATATAGTTCCAAACCGACCCGCACATTCGGTGTCACGGTTGGCAGGAGCAGGAACGGCTGCCGTTTTCTGCGGATCAGCCGCCAGTCAAAATGCACCGTCTGGCGCGGCCGGCCATTGCCGACAAACAGCGTCTCAATGGTCGGCAGGACGATACGAAACATGGCTTAAATTTTCATTGAACTGTCCGGACTTTCAAGGAAAATAAAATCGGGGCGGTTCATGTTTTCAGCATGGTCGGCAGACAAACAACATATCTATGGAACAATCATTCCACCAATGGTCGCCAGCCAGCGACCAATCTACCACCAATGCCGCTTTTCGCAACGGCGTCCGGTAAAGCGTGGGCGGCAGAATACCGAAACCGAACTGGCGCACAACTTCAAAGCCGGTTTCCCGCAACAGTTTTTTGGTTCCGGCAGGGGACATCTCGTTGAGCATCTCGCCGGATTTTTCCTCGCGCTCGCGCTGGCGACGCCAGACGATGGCCGGATGCCGCAGCGACCGCGAATTGCCGTGGACGTTCACCAGCAGCCGGCCGTCCGGCGTGCGCAACACCTCCCGCAGCCGGCGCAACACCCGGCTCCGCATTTCCGGTTCGACGTTGAGGAGAAAACGGAAACAGGAGATGATGTCGTATTTTTTTTGCAGCAACTCCGGGCTGGCCAGGATGTCGCCCACCAGCAACCTCGCCTTCACGCATTTGGTCCGCGCTACCGCGACCATGTTTTCGGAAATGTCAATTCCCTCGGCGCTGTCCAACAGCGGTTCCAGACTGGCCAGCACCCGTCCCGTGCCGCAGGCGAAATCCAGCAGCCGGATCGGCTCCGTCCGTTCTCGCCGGAAATCCTTCAAAATCTGCTCCAACACTGGCCGCTGTAATTGCCAGATGGCCGTGGAATAACTGCCACTTCCATATTCATTGGAATCGTAAAACTCGACCGCGTCCTTTTCCCGGAACCGGTCTGAATAGCTGATGCTCATGGAGTGGCTGCCGCGCCGGGCGGGTTTTGGTTCATTGGTTTTATAGGTTATATAGATACAGTCATCCCACAGGAATTCCACAAAAACCTTGGGAAATTGGGCGTTTTTGACGTTTTTTATGCTATGGGATGGGATAAGCCGCTTTTTTGAGCTATGCAATTCAAAATCGCAATAAAATCAATGGTTTTAAGCATTTTTTCTATGGGATGGCTCTGACTATTGATAGAAACGCCGGCAAGTCAAACAGATTGTCCTCGCATCGGAACCCGGCCCGTTTGCAGGACTATGATTGCCAGCACCGCGCGCAATTGCTAACAATGGCCGCAGTGAAATTCTCCATTGTCACACCGAGTTTCCGCAATTCGCGCTGGCTCAAGCTCTGCATCGCTTCCGTTGCCGACCAGCAAGGGGTCGAATTGGAGCACATCGTGCAGGATTCCTGTTCGGATGACGGCACGCAGAACTGGCTGCCGCATGACCAGCGCGTCCGTGCCTTCATCGAAAAGGACGGTGGCATGTATGACGCCGTCAACCGCGGTTACCGCCGCGCTCAGGGCAATATTCTCGCACATCTCAACTGCGACGAACAATATCTGCCCGGCGCGCTCAAGGCCGTTCATGACTTTTTTGAAGCGCATCCCGAAATTGAAGTTGCGCTGGCCGGCGCCATCGTCACCGATGCCGACGGCAAATATCTTTGCCAGCGGCCGGCGTTGATGCCGCATCCCCAACACATCTGGTTCCGTTTCATGGCGCTGACCGCAGCCATCTTCATCCGCCGCCGGGTCATCCACGAACGCGGGATTTTCTTTGACCCCCGCTGGCGCGACCTGGGCGATGTGCATTGGGTCATGGCGATGATGAAAAACAAGGTGCCCATGGTGGTTTTTGACCGTTACACCTCCGCCTTTGCCCTCACCGGCGACAACATGAACCTGAAGCCCAACGCCATCCGCGAAAAAAATGAAACCAACGCCATGATCCCGGGCTGGGTGCGAATGTTGAAACCTGTCTGGATCGCCCACCATCGTCTGCGCCGTCTGGCCGCCGGCCACTTTTCGTTGAAGCCAACCAGCTATTCCATCTACACGTTGCAAAGCCCGGAAAAGCGGGTTCAGTTTGATGTGCCCAAGCCCACAGCAATCTGGCGCAATCAGAGATAATTGAGGCATCCATCCGGCGCGGGAATTTAACCTTGGCTCCACGTTCCCGACAAAAGCCAAAGCGCACAGCCGTCGGCAAAGCGGTTCGTGCCCGGGTGCAAAGCAACACTGTATCTGCACGACCATCGGAGCGCGAGTTGTCCCAACTCGCAGCAGCTCCATTCGCGGAGAGCAGTTCATAAAAACTTTCCAACCCACTATTGCATTTGCTGGTGCTGCGGCTTGGGACAAGCCGCGGTCCAGATACAGTGTCCAACTGCACCCCCGCGTCCGTAGGTCATGCCTTTCTGCTTGCCCGACACTTATGATTGTCTGAACATGGCGTTCCATTTGTGTTATACAGAACATGGCCTTTACGCCAACAATTGGGGACACAGCGGGTTTGCCGTATCCCAGTGATGTTTAGTCATCACACGGCTGGCAAGAATTTCACAGGAAAACATCATGTTTAAAGACAAAGTACTGCTGATTACGGGTGGCACCGGGTCATTCGGAAATGCCGTCGTCCGCCGGTTCCTGCACACGGATATCGGCGAGATTCGCATTTTCAGCCGCGACGAAAAAAAACAAGACGACATGCGGCAGGAACTGCACCATTCCAAACTGAAATTCTACATCGGCGATGTGCGCGAGTACAAAAGCATCAGCGGGGCGATGCGAGGCGTGGATTATGTGTTCAATGCCGCCGCGCTGAAGCAGGTTCCCTCCTGCGAATTTTATCCCATCGAGGCCGTTTACACCAATATTCTGGGCACGGAAAACACGCTCAATGCCGCCATCGCCAACGGGGTCAAGAACGTGATCGTGCTCAGCACCGACAAGGCGGTTTATCCCATTAATGCCATGGGCATGTCCAAGGCCCTGATGGAAAAGGTGGCCGTGGCCAAGTCCCGCGGTCTGAAGAAAAACGAAACCACCATCTGTGTGACCCGCTACGGCAACGTCATGGCCTCGCGAGGATCGGTGATCCCGCTGTTCGTCAGCCAGATCAAGTCCAACAAGTCGATCACGATCACCGATCCGGACATGACCCGGTTCATGATGTCGCTGGATGATGCCGTGGACCTGGTGCTGTTTGCCTACAAGAACGGCCAGGGGGGCGACTCGTTCGTGCAAAAGGCGCCGGCGGCCACCATCGGCCAGCTGGCGCGGGTGTTAAAAAACATTTTCAAAGCGGAGACTGAAGTCCGCATCATCGGCACGCGGCACGGCGAAAAAAAACATGAAAGCCTGCTTAACCGCGAGGAAATGGTCCGGGCCGAGGATTTGGGCGGGTACTATCGCATCGGCTCCGACAACCGGGACTTGAACTACGCCCTCTATTTCGAGAAGGGGGAAAAAAAGATCGCCACTTTTGAGGATTACACCTCTGCCAACACACACCAACTCAGCGACGATGAACTGAAAGTCATGCTGCTCAAACTGGATTTTATCCAACAGGAACTCAAAGGCTGAAGCCGGAAGCCCCGGCGCCGCGAGCTTCCAGATTCCGCCACCGTTGATATGAAAACCATTCTTGTGACCGGTTCGGAGGGCTTTATGGGGCGGCATCTTTGCCTGGCCCTCCGCCGGCAGGGCGGTTGCGAGGTGCTGGAATTCGACGTTCGCCACGCGCCGGAGAATCTGCCCGTCCTGGCGGCCCGGGCCGGCCTGGTTTTCCATCTGGCCGGCGCAAACCGGCCGAAAGAGGAAAAAGAATTCATCGACGGCAATGCCAGCCTGACCCGGCGCCTGTGTGATTGCCTGGCAAAAACCGGCCGCCAGACACCGCTGGCGTTCAGCTCATCAATCCAAGCAGAACTGGACAACCCCTATGGCCGCAGCAAGAAGGCAGCGGAAGACGCCGTGCTGGATTATCATCGGCAGACTGGCGCTCCGGTCTATATTTTCAGGTTTCCCAATGTGTTTGGTAAATGGAGCCGGCCCAATTACAATACCGTCGTGGCGACTTTTTGCCATAACATCAGCCGGGGCTTGCCGGTGCAAATCAGCAACCGTTCAAATCCCTTGCGGTTCGTTTACATTGACGATGTTGTCCGCGCGTTTCTGGACATTGCGGCCAGGACGAAACATAACCAGGCGACTACCCGCTATGAACTCCAGCCGGTTCATGCCATCACCCTGGGGGAACTTTATGACCTTATCCAGTCATTCCACGAGGGACGCCGGAAATCCATCCTCCCGGATCTTTCCAACCCGCTGGTCAAATGCCTTTATTCCACCTACGTGTCCTTTTATGACGTCCACGATCTGGCCTGCGCCGTGGAACTCAAGACGGATGATCGCGGCTGGCTGTTCGAGTTGATCAAATCGTCCCAGGCCGGGCAGATTTTCGTCTCCCGCACCCGGCCGGGCATCACTCGCGGCAATCATTATCACGACACCAAGATCGAAAAATTCTGTGTAATCCAGGGGGAGGGCGTCATCCGTTTTCGCCACGTTCTCGATCAGCAAGTCGTCGAATATCCGGTGACCGACCGCGAGATCCGGATTGTGGACATCCCGCCCGGTTACACCCATTCCATCGAAAACATCGGGGCCGCCGATATGATCACCCTTTTTTGGGCCAATGAAATCTTTGATCCGCAACGGCCGGACACCTACCCGGAACCGGTGGTACGATGAAGGGACGGCCCCGAAAGTTTGACAGGCAATTTATGAATTCAAAAATCAAGGTCATGACCATCGTCGGCACGCGGCCGGAGATTATCCGGCTGTCGCGCGTAATCGCCGTCCTGGAAGAGGTCGCCCGGCATGTGCTGGTCCACACCGGGCAGAATTACGATTACGAACTGAACGGAATCTTTTTCAAGGAACTCGGCGTGCCGCGGCCAAAACATTACCTGAATGCGGCGGGACGGAATGCCGCCGAAACCATCGGCAAAATCATCGCCAAGACCGACGCGGTGCTGGAGAAGGAACAACCGGAGGCGGTGCTGGTGCTGGGCGACACCAACAGTTGCCTGGCGGTCATCCCCGCCAAACGGCGGAAGATCCCCGTTTTTCACATGGAGGCCGGCAACCGGTGTTTCGACCTGCGCGTGCCCGAAGAGATCAACCGGCGCATTGTGGACCATGTCAGTGACATCAACCTCTGCTATACCGAGCACGGTCGCCGTTACCTCCTGGCGGAAGGTCTGCCGCCCGACCGAATCATGAAAACCGGATCGCCCATGAAGGAGGTTTTGGATTATCACCGCGCCGCCATCGGCGCATCCACTGTTCATCAACGCCTGGGGCTTAAGCCGGGCCGCTATTTTACGGTCAGCATTCACCGTGAGGAAAACGTGGACAATCCCATCCACCTGTCCAGCCTGGTGGGAGCTTTGAACGCGCTGGCCAGGAAATACGCCTTCCCCCTGATTTTCTCCGTTCATCCGCGCACCCGCCGGCGCCTGGAAGCGGGCCGGCACAAACTGCACAAACTCATCCGGGTGATGCCGCCGTTGGGATTCTTTGATTATGTGGCCCTGCAGAAAGACGCCTTCTGCACCCTTTCTGACAGCGGCACCATTACCGAGGAATCCTCCCTGCTCGGTTTCCCGGCCATCGCGGTCCGCCAGGCACACGAGCGCCCTGAAGGCATGGATGAGGGCGCTGTGATCATGAGCGGCCTGGACCAGGGCCGCATTCTGCAGGCGGTGGAAATGACGGCGGCGCAATTCAAGAAATGGGGCCCGTGCCGGGTGCCGAATGACTACAACGTGGATCAGGTCTCCTGGACGGTAGCCAAGATCATTCTGAGCTACACCGATTACATCAACCGCCGCGTTTGGCAAAAAATCTGACGCAAAGAAATATTTGCCGCGGCCGTTTTCGCTCATGCGCCTCCTGGTCATCACCCACACCTTTCCGCCCAGCCGCCACACCAATGCCAAACGGCCTTATTATCTGGTCAAAGGCTTTTTGAATGCGGGGTGGCAGGTGGACATTGTCACCGGGTCCTTGGGCATGGAAAACGGCGCAGCCGAAACCGTGGTGCATCCCGCCTTGCGCATCATCCGGCGCAAAGATCCGGTGGAACAACTGTGCCGAAAATTCGCCGGACATCCTTCCCTGTTCCGATTCGTCTCTTTGGCCACTAATGGATTGTTATGGCCTGATGAATGCGTTCTTTGGTCCCTGCGGGCCTTGCGAACTTGCGGGAATGCGACCGGATATGATCGTGTTCTGGCTTTCGTAAACCCGGCGTCTGTCCTGCTCAGCGGTCTGTCGTCGCGCCGGGTGGGACCACGCTGGATTTTTGATTTTCAGGAACCCATCACGCCGTTTTTCCGCCAGCTCCCGCGCCGCTCGCCCCTGCAACGAATGATGGTGCCGGTTCTCCGAAAACTTGAGCGGCACACTCTGCACAAGGCCGGGCGTGTCGTTTTTACGTCAGACACGAACCGGCGGACATACATTCAGGACGGTTTGGTGGAAGAAGGCGCCACGGTCCATATTCCCTATTTTTTTGACGCGGACGCTTTCCGTGCGCCAGCGGAAGCAATATCGGATCGTTTTCAAATTGTTCATCTGGGTACTTTTGACTGGCGCGGCGCCCGCAGCCCGGAAACATTCCTGCGCGCCCTGGCCCGGTTTCTGGAAAAGAAACCCGGGGCGCGGCCTCGCACCCATTTCCTTTTCCACGGAAACTGGTTTGCGGACCATGATCACTTCATCGTAGAACTGAAGCTCCAAGATGTCGTCTCCATCAATCCCGCGGTGAGTTACAGTGAATACATCAGAAAACTGAGGCGAAGTCCCATTCTGCTGCTGGTGGTTTCCTCCCTGCACAGTCTTTTCATGCCCAGCAAAATTGTGGACTGCTTTGGTTCACAGCGTCCCATCCTGTCCTTTGTTCCCAAAGGCTCCGAAATGCGCCAGGTCCTCGACACCGCCGGCATGACGGAGTTTGCCTGTGATGAATTTGACGTCACGGGTGGAACCGCCGCCTTGGAGCGGCTTTGGGACCGGTACCAGGCGGGCACGCTCTCAGGCAATGCCGATAAAACGCTGTTCTGGTCATCGGAAGTGCAAATGCCACGTTACTTGAACATGGTGGCACAAATGGATGGCGCGGCCTGAAAGCATCAACCCTCAACGCCGCGTCCGGCCATCATCCCGCCGCGGCCCGGGGCTTGCCTTCCCTGAATTGGCGTGATCTGGGCGATTTGCCCCGGGTCATGGTGATGATGGAAAACAAGGTGTCCATGGCCGTTTGCCATTCGTTCACCTCCGTGTTTACCGACGCCGGCGAAAACATGAGCCTGAAGCCCAACGCCATCATCCGCGACAAAGCCGAAACCGACGCCATGATGCCACGCTGGGTGCGGACGTTGAAGCCGGTTTGGATCGCGCATCACCGCTTGCGCCGTCTGGCCGCGGGACATTTTTCGTTGAAACCGACGAGCTATTCCATTTATACGCTGCAAAGTCCAGAACGGCGGGTGACGATGGACGCGCCCAACCCAACGTCGGTTTGGTGGAACCGGCTGCGATGGACTCCTGCTGATTGGCTTGACAGGGTTTATCTGATCTCTAGCCTGTCGGCATTGCGGCATTGATGTCTGGCGATGAAATGTTCGCTTTCAATCCATTAACGGCCATAGTGATTCTCCCTGAACAACTTCCCGATCCGGTAAACCCCTGTAGGCTTGAAACGGAGCCGCGTCAGTGTTGACATTGTCATGAAAGTTCTGGTTTCCGCCTTTGCCTGCACCCCTTACACCGGCTCCGAAAATTACTTCGGCTGGTCGGCGGTGCAATGTCTGGCCAGGGATCATGATTTGTGGGTGCTGACCAGCGGTCGCAACCGGCCGGATTTAGACCGGGCGCTGGCCGAAGGATTGGTTCCCTCGAACGTCCGTTTTTCCTATGCCAACCGGTTCCGGGAGTGGCCTCCCAACCGCATGAAGGCGCGGCTGCAAAGTTGGACCGAATATCGTGATTATTCCCAGGACATACTCGCCCTGGCCCGGACTTTGCATCAGTCGGTTCACTTTGACTTGGTTCACCATGTCACCATAGCCACCTGGCGGATTCCTTCGCCGTTGTGGAGCTTGGGAATTCCCATGATCTGGGGTCCGGTGGGCGGCAATGAACGATTCCCCCCCGGCCTTTATCCGATTTTAAGCCCCTCGGCCATGTGTTTTGAACTGGTCAGGACATTGTCCAACCTGGTTTCCCGGAACTCCCCCGCCGTCCGGAAATGTGCCCGCCATGCGGCGCATATTCTTGCGGCCAATCCCGAGACGGAAACCTTGTTGAAACAATTGCGCGGCCGGGCCTCCGGCGTGTCGCTGCTTTCACCGGCCTTTTATTCCCAATCAAAAATTGAGGCCTTCACCGCCGCGGCGTCCGGCCGGGATTATCAGGCTCCACTTCGCTTCTTTGCCGGAGGAATGTTGGAAGGACGCAAGGGCATTGCCCTGGCCCTGCCGGCACTCGCCCGGTTGAAAAATCAGGGGCTGAAATTCTCCTATCACCTTGGCGGCGGCGGACCGGAATTGAATCGTGTCCGCCGCCTGGCTGACCGTCTGGGATTGCGGGAAAATGTGGTGTTCAGCCGTTGGACGGGAGCCGCCTATTTGAAGGAACTGGCGGCCAGCCATGTCTTCCTGCTGCCCAGCCTGAGGGAAAGCGCGGGACTTACCATGATGGAAGCCATGCTGGCCGGATGTGTGCCCATTGTGGCGGATTGTGGCGGACCGGCCCACATCGTCACCGAAGCCTGCGGTTGGAAAATCCCCGTTGGCAGCCGCTCCAGCATGATTGACGCCTTGGCAGGGGTGATCACCACCATTGACCGGAACCGTGAACTGCTCCACCACAAAGGTTCCCTGGCAGCGCAACGGATTGCCACCGGCTTCTCCGAAGATGCCTACCGTCGGGCCGTGAACGAAACGTATGGTTTGGCGATCGAACAATTCTGCGCGCAAAACAATTCCGGGTAATCAATCAAGGAACTGGTAACATGAAACTGAAAATCTTGATGAGAAAACTTCGCGTGGCATTAACCCCAAGAAGCTGGCTCTTGCGCACAAAATTGTCCAATGGCGCGCTCATTTATGGTAAAAACCGCGCCGGTTATGGCGGGCGCGGAATTTTTATTTTCCGCGATTCACTGGAACCGGAGTTCCAATATCTTGAGGACTTTCTGGCACCATCCGGCGTGTTCGTGGACGTCGGAGCCAACACGGGAATTTATACCCTCAAGGCGGCAAAACATTACAGTGCCAACGGAGACGGGGTGGTTGTGGCTTTGGAACCCTTTCCCGACGTGCTGGCTACCTTGCACCACAATGTGCAGGCCAATGGATTTACCAATGTAAGATTGCGAAATTTTTGCGCCGGCGACCACACCCGCCCGGCAAAATTTTGGATGAATTTCAACAAGCCCAATTCTTTCAGCCTTTTTCAGCGCGATCAGAATGCCCTTTGCCTATCTACGCTGATTGTGTCCCTGGATGATTTATTTTCGTGGGAAGGGCTGGACCGGCTTGATTATCTTAAAATAGATGCCGAAGGGGCCGAAACAGAAGTGTTAACGGGTGGAAGAAAAACCATAAACAAATATCGGCCAATCATTTTGGTGGAGGTGAATATCAAAGAGGTTTCGTCAATGCCCAAGGACTATTCCGTTTTTCAGGCTCCGGGCAGTCCCAACCAAATTTGTCTGCCCAATGAATCGCCGAAGATTGGCCTGCCGCAAAAGCTTGGCTGGAACCACCTGGGGTAGTGACACCCAGCCAAGGCCTTTTCAAGCGGTTGATAAATTTTTCACAACAAATTTTCCCACTCGCAACCAAACGTCGTCCTCACTGACGTTCCACAAACAGTGCGGCGTCGGAAACCGGCAATAATCCGAGCACGGTTTGTAAGGGCAGGCTTTGCCCTCAATCCACTCCGCCACCGAAGGCAGGGGCGCGAACCACTCCGGCAATTGCGGCCCGAAAAGGGTAAGGGTCGGCACGCCGCAAAAGGACGCCAGATGTCCGGGGCCGGAGTCATTGCCGATGAATGCCCCCGCTTGATCAATCAACGCGAGCAATTCCGTCACGGTGGACGGCGTCGCCACCTTCGCCTCGCCGGCGCGCAACCACCAGGCACGCTGGTTCGGGTCGCACGCAATTTGCGTTTGAATTTTTTCCTGGCGCAAACGCGCCGCGAGCCGCTGGTAACGTTCCAACGGCCACACGCGGACGGGTTGTCCGGCGCCCGTGTGAATCAAAACCGTTTCGCGGCCCGGCACGGCGGGCAGGGAGATTTTATCGCGGGGCGGAAGCTGAAGGTTCAGCTCCTGTGCGATGACGCGCCAGGATTCGTAGCGGTGCGCCTGGGGTTCGGGACGCGCGAGCGGCTGGGTTAAAAAAGTCCGGCTGCGCAGGCGCGGGAAGCCCAGCCGGTTTTTTGCGGCGAATATTTTCAAAAGCAAATGATCCCGTGGATCCCAGCGCGCGGAGAGGCCGAAGTCAAACCGTTCCGCCGCCAGCTTCCGGCGCAAACGGGTTATTTCCAACAGCGGCCAGCGCCAAAACTGGTATTTGTGTTTGAAGGCCGTCCACGGCGCGGTGAACGCGACAACGTTCACGCCCGGCCAGAGACGAGGCTGCAAATCAAGCGCGAAGGGCTTGGCCAGCAGCGTCACCTCAAAGTGTTCCGCCGCGGCGCGCAAAAATGGCGTGGCGATAACGAGGTCGCCCAGCCCCCACAGTTCGATGATGAGTAATTTGGGTTTCAAGGCAGGCGCGGTGAATGCCATTCAG
This sequence comes from Verrucomicrobia subdivision 3 bacterium UBA7542, assembly GCA_002479245.1. GTDB lineage: Bacteria > Verrucomicrobiota > Verrucomicrobiia > Limisphaerales > UBA11358 > UBA11358. The sequence continues at coordinate 12,418 of DLMG01000195.1, forward strand.
GGACCTGTTCATTTATCGCTGGAAAGCCGGGTGTGGCCGCGGAAAGGGTTTCACCAGATCGAGCGCCTGTTTTTCCCGGGCCGGTTGCGGCGGCGGCCGGCACACACCACCATTGAGCGCGATGCTCAATCCGAGATCGCCGGTAAACATCATCATGTCCGTAACAAGCGATTCGCCGATGATCAGGAATGAGAAGCACAAATACAAATAATGGACCCACATGAAGGTGTTGATGGTTCGCAGTGCCGGATCGCCGTAACGGAAGTTGCGATACATCACCGGGAAACCGGCGGACACAAACCAAAGCAAGGCGATGACACCCCAAATGCCAAACGGCAGAACCACTGAGATCGGGCCATTGTGATAATCGTGCGCAAGCGCCAGCCCTTGCTGGCTCGCGTCAATCGGGCGAAAGGCCACGTCTCTTCCTAGCATTTGAACGTCTTCCATGGAAATGGCGTAACCTTCGCCCAGCAGCAGATGTTGTGATATTTGCGGCAGCAGCGCTTCCCACATCTCGATGCGCCACTTCGTACTGTCCTCGGCCGACTGTCTGGCTTCGGCGCTGATATTCAGCGGCAAAAACGCCAGCGTCCGTTGAAACGTAAAGGGCAAACGGGAGGAGAACGGGATGATTAGGACAATGCCCAGCATCCCTATCATCACAAAAATCAGCAGCGCCCGTGTCCGGTGCAATCCTTCCGCCAAGAACAGCATTGTGAAAACCACCGCAAAGGACATAAGCTGGTAACGGAATCCGCCCAGGAAGAGGGTCACAAAAGCGAGGAAAAACAGTGCCTTTTGCCATACTTTGCCGGAAAACAAAACGCCGCCAAGCCCATACTTGGCCATCAGCCAGCATGTGATTCCAAAACCAGCAGCGCTAATATTGCCGAGCCGGGTCACCCCCAATTCGAAAGAATTGTCCATGATGCTGAAGTTGCCGCTCGGCGGAACGAACCAAAAAATCGGGCGAAGCCACGAAGGTGCCACGAGATAAAAATCACCGATTGCGCCCACCGTTGTACCAAGGAAATACAACGCCATATACAGCCGGGCCTTCTCCAGCGGGATGCGCCGTGCCGTCAAGGCGAAGTAACCCAAAATGCCGGCGATTAAAAAAATATATTTCCTGCCGCCATAGACTTCTCCGCCATATGACCGCAAACCAAATCCCTCCGTCAGCCTGGCGGTAATCACCACCACGGCCAGCATGAAAATCAGGGGCCACGTCAGTTGCGGCACGCGGATAAAGTGTTTTTCAGGATTCAGGATGCCTTCCAGCACCGAAATGCCCAGACTCAATGCCACCAGCGCCAACCACAAACTGGGCGAACCTTTCAAAAAAAACAGCACTATGCCTGCATACCAACTGAACACCAGCCACGGATAATGATAACGCAGCAACAGCGGGAACATCAATACCAGCGCCAGCACACCGAAGGTGGCAAACGTCGAATAATCCAACGGGTTGGTAAGCAAATAACCAATAAAGAACGCCAGCGGCACGCACACCACGTAGATGATGAGCGACCTCAGAATGGCCGGAACATTATTCATTTATTGACTCAACACAACCGCAGACACGCATCTGCAATGGCGCTCATCTTACCTGAATTTGCAAATCATCGGCAACCCGTTTATGCTAAATTCCGCAGTTGATATAGCCGCAAGAGAACACCGCGCGGCGTAGCCGCAACCAAATCTTTTTGGACTGCGGCGGGAACCCCGAAAGCATTCGGGGCACGCCGCTTTGGAAGCTCTGTCCGCAGTCGAAAAGCGGTGTCGCCGCTGCGCTCCAGTCTTCGCTGCGCTTCGCCTCGGCAGACTGCCACCGCACTCCAAAATTCTCGCGGCGCACTTCTTGCTTCTCATCTCGTATTCCCCGCTCAACATTCAACCCTTCCGCCTCTGGCGAGACCTCGCTACGCGGGCAACCCTCAACTCTTTAATCCCAGCAGTTCCTGGTAAATTTTCACATGCTGCCGCGCCAGGGCCACCGGGTGATAGCGTTCCCGGACGATGGCAGCCGCGCCGGCCGGCCGGGGATGTCCTTGGGTGATCCAGCGGGCGATGGCGGCGGTCAATCCCGGCCAATCGTCCCAGGCAAAAAGTTCCGCGGCCGGCATGTCCTTCACAATGTCCACAATTCCTCCCACCCGCGCCCCGAAAAACTTCAAGTCCCGCGCCAACCCCTCGAGCACGACATTGCCGAAGGATTCTTCGGTGGGAAAATGCACCAGGGCCGACGCCGAGTCATAGCATTGAGGCAATTCATCGTCCGGCGGCGTGCCCAGAAAACGCGCATATCCTGCCGACTCCATCGGTTTGATCCGCTTAAGAAACGCCTCCGTGTAGGCAGCGGCTCCGGGGTGGGTAAAGCCGACAAAACGGAACTCGAACTTCAATCCTTGCCGATGAAGCGCCTCGGCCACGTCCAACAACTCCAACTGGCGTTTCCGCGGAGAGATGACCCCCACATTCAGCAAAATACAGGGACGCGGACCGGCGTTCGGGGCAGGATCGAGAAAGGCCAGTCGCACCGGATGCGGCACCCGCCAGATTCTCCGGGCGCGAGGCCTGACCAATTCCTCGGTGTAGGACGAATTGCAGAACACACCGGTCGTTCGAGGCAGGATGAAGTTTTCGAGCCGGGCCGTCAGCCATCCGTAACTCCCAATGCGCGCCCGGGTAAGACGTCCCAGCTCCGTCATGTTCCCCTGGATCGTCACCAGGTTTCGAAAGCCTGAAAACACGGCGCTGATGGCACATTCCCGCTCCGTTCCGATTCCCTGCACAATGTCCGGTTGAATCTCGCACAGTTTCCGGCGGACAGCGCGAATGCAACCTTGATAACCGGTGCGCAGCCAGCCGATTTTCGGAACGTGCAACCCGTGATACCAGATGTTCCCGGCCAGTTTTTCCGGCGACCGCACGGGTTGTTGGATGCAGGAGATGAGATGCACTTCCACTTCCGGCAGGGACGCGAAACCTTCGAACAAGGAAGCGTTGCCTCCGGAAAAACGAGGCGTTACTTCAGCGTAACTGCGATCATTTTCACGGAGGTCTATGACCAGGAAGGCAATCTTCATTTTGTAAAAGAACTATCAGAATGCGCAGCCGGGCGCAATGGAATCCAGCCTGGCTCTATGGTTCGAGGTTGGTTGAGAGTTGAGGGTTGAGAGTTCCAAAAGAATAGCGCCGACCGGTCTTGACGCCGAACGCCATGACCCGGCAGTCCTCGGGTGCTGCATGGACGTTCGACGAACACGCCATGCCTCGCAACCTTTATGCCGCAATTGACATCGCCAACCGCGCCTGCCAATGATACGCCCGCACTGCTGCGCCGGCAGCGCGATCCGCCACCGGACCGGTGGCAAGTATTGATGAAAATCGCACCGAGTCTCCTATCTTTGCCCGGGCGGCTGGCACCGAGCAGCCTAAGAGCGTGTCTGGAAAATCGTGTCGCCATCGTGTCTCTCGAGGCCACAGCCGTTGGGTGTCCATGCTTTAGCGTGTTCGAGCGACTTGGCACCCTGAAGGGTGGACACCAAACGCGACTTTTCGGACACGCTCCAAGCTTGAAAGCCCGGCCATAATTTCAATCCAAGATGGACGCGGCGCAACAAAACAGCATGCTGAAGAAGCTTCTGGGCTGGCTTTGGCAACGGCGGGATTCTGCGCGCGTCGGTTTTCTGCTCCGGCTCGTGACCCTCGGCGGCGGCATGGTGTTCTCCCTCGGCTGGACGCGATTGCTGACCCACTCCATGGGCAAGGAGCTTTACGGCCTGTTTATCGCGTTCATGGCTTTGACTCGCTTCGCCGGCTTGGGGGAGGCGGGCATTGGCGGCGCCGTGTCCATGTTGCTGCTGCCCTATCGCGCCCAGCAGCGCTTTGATGACATGGGCCGGTTTCTCGACTCGGCGCGCACCCTGATGCTGGGGCTGGCCGTTAGTTTTGGCGTGGTGGTGATGCTGCTCAGCCCGTGGCTGCCGGGCTGGCTGCATTTCCAGGCCGCACCCGGCAGCGGCTCGCTGACGCTCCTGTTCATCATGGGTGGCGTGGGCATCGCGTTCACCATCGCCGCCAGTTATTTCGGCAACGTCAGCTATGGCGTTGGCAATGTTTGCTGGCCCATCCTGCCCGCCTTCGTTGCCACCCAGGTTGCCTTTTTGTGCCAGTGGCTGCTGGCCCGGACTGGCAGCCCGTTATGGTGCCAATATCTTCCCCAGGCGGGGAGTCTGTTGTTTTGCATCTGGTTTATCCGGCTAGGGTTGACCTGGACCGACCGGCGCGTGGGCGCGTTGTTGCCGCTGGCCGCAGACCGGGCGGTTTTTGCGCGGCTGTTTTCCACGGGCATCTGGGCCTATCTCGCCAATCTCGGAAACATGGTCTTTACGACCATGGGGCAATTGCTGGTCAACGCCGGCTTTGGCGCGATGGAAGTACCGGCCTTTGTGGTGAACGGCAGATTGCCGGAGCTGGCTTTTAGTCTCATTAATGCCGCCAGTTTCGTCGCCTCGTTCAAGATCGTCACCCTGCTCCAGTCCAAACATGACCCGGTGCTGCGTGAGCAAGGTGTCAATTTGTTCCACTATCTGCACCGCGTTCAAATCCTGATGGGCCTGTCGGCGGCGGCGGGTTACGTGCTCTTCAACGACACCTTCGTGGCGTGGTGGCTGGGCAGGGATTACCAGATCGCTCACGCGGTGCAGTTCGCGTTTGCCGCCAATCTGGTGCTGGCGGCGGGTGCCGATGCCTTACAACGTGTGGTATCCTTGCGCTCGCCAGAGGACTTGCGCTATTACTCGCGCACTGTGATTTTGACGGCCGGATTATACCTGATTGTGGCGTTTGCCTCCATGAAGGCGGGGTTCATACTCGGTATTGCCAGCGCCGCGGCCTTGGCGCAATTGGTGTTCAGTTGCCTCAATGCGCGCCGCCTCTGTTCCGAGCCGGGCTGGTCCTTGTGGGTGATTATGCAACGCGCGGTTTTGTTGCCGCTCGGCGTGCTGGCGATCTTGATTGCGCTGAAATTGGCAGTGCCTGGAACATCACCCGCATCGTGGGCTGTTCTGATCATTGCGTATGTTGTCACCCTCGCCTTCACCAATCGATTGCTGGGTTTTCGCCTGGCCGACATTCCCCGCGAGATCAAAACCTTCATGGGATTACTGCGGCGGAATACCAATCCCGAACCGTGAGCAGCAGGCGGGTTGCTGACGAGACACACGCTTGCCACTCAAGGCCATGACGGCAACTTCATTGGCTGGGTGGTGTGGAATCTTCCCGATGGAAATTTTTCCGGCTCAACCGGCGGAAGTGCCGGGGATTGTTTAGCGATGGCGGGCCAACTCGCCGGCGTTCAATCATCTGCCCTTTCCAGAACAAGAGCCGACCCGGCCAGTAAGGGTTCAGAGCTGCGCGCAACCGCCAGAGCCATCCCGAACGCGCCGCCACCGCTTGGGCGGGAGATTTCCGGTGCTTCTCCCAAAGTGCCGCATAATCACTTTCCTGCGGTGGCCGTGCCAGCACGGGCACTTCTGCGGTCCGTTGTGCCAGCACAGCCAGGAGCATGGGCTTGCCCGAAAACAACTCGGTCCGATACCCCGACACCGCGGGATCTTTGACTTCGAAAAAGGTGGCGTCTTCAGCCGGCCACTTGAAAAGGACCATTTTGCGCAACTCAAAACCGTTTTCCTTCTGAAAAACCCGGAAAAACAGTTCCGGACTGAACTGGTAAAAACCGTGTCCCATGAAATTGTGGGCCGGGGTGATCGTGATAAAGTGGCCCCCCGGACGCAGCAATTCCATGCAATGCCGCAAGGCTGCCGGGTAGTTAAAAATGTGCTCAAGTGTGCCACCATCCAGCACCATGTCAAAACGTCCCCGCATATCTTCGGGATATCGTTCATTGAGATCGTGCAGGTAGTTGGCTCCCTCAAAATCGCTGTAATCGGACGAGACGATCTCCCTGGCTCCGAGAAACCGAAACAATTCGTCCGCGTACAGGCCGGTCATGGGAACGCGATACAAACAGCGATCAATTTCTTTCGAGGTCCCCGGGAGACCAAAATCATGCACGGCCTGATGCAGCTTCCGGCGTGAACACGTAAAACCCAAGTGTCCCAAGGTCAGGGTTCGTTCATACGAAGCTCCCAGCTTCCTGGCCCAGAACAAAAACTTCACCGTGTTGAAATCCACAGCCATAATTTTGATTGTAAAACCGATCTCATCTCAGTGGCTTGTCCCTATCCCCTGACAGGGATTGTTTCCAAATTTGAGGTATCCGGAGAATTGATCTCCATGCCGGTTGACTGGAACAAAGCCTATTCCGCGATTTCGCAGCGTCAAGCCCTTCTTCGGATGCGAATACCGGCCATTTGGGAACAGCAGGATGTCTAACCAGACAAACCGATTGCCCCCGTTACCGCTGGGAGGAAATTCCCAATCTGGTGAGATGACCGATGAAGGTTTCCTCAAACTTTTGGAAACTCAGACGATCCTTCAACTCATCGAAACGACCGATGCGTTCTCCCGCACGGATGCGCTCCCACCACTTCAAAGCCGCCTCGGCCAAAGCTTTTGGGTCGCAGATGGGCACGATTTCGCCATTCTCCCCGGGACGAATCAGGTCTGACGCGCCGGTATTGGGGGTGGTGATGACGGGCAGACCACAGGCCAGCGCCTCGGCCACCACGAGCGCAAATCCGTCCTCCACCGAAGGAAAGAGCATCAAATCCGAAGTCTGATAGCGTCGCACATGTCCGGCGAAATCAACATAGCCCGACCATTCCAGCGGCAAATCGGCATTACGCCGCAAAACATGCACGACGTCATTCCGGATGTGGCGTTTCACACGCAATACGGCGTTGGGCACCTCTTTGCGAATCAGTCGAAAGGCCTCCAACAGATAGGGTGTGCCTTTGCGCAGACTCAGCCCGCCCGTATGAATGATGGTGAAAGGCCGGTTGGCCGGCCGCGCCTCCGGCGCCGGTTGAAATGAACTCAGATCCACCGGATACGGACAAAGCAGCAGCCGCAGGGGATCAAAACCCCGTTTCAAAAACGATTGACGCACAAAGGTGCTCGAAGTGAAGATGTAATCGGCTGCCGCCACCGATTCGACCGACCGATCCTGATAATAGCGTGAGGCCGGCGGACAACGCGATCCCCAACGTTTTTGCTCTTCGGCGACCAGGTTCCAGTGATCCTCCGGGTGCGACGTCCATGCATCCAAAAACGCCAGCCCTCCGTCCTGTTTCGCGCGGCGCATCGCTCCGTTGGCGAAAGCGTAGCCCGTGAAGAAATGCTGGCCGGGACGCAATAATGATTGTGCCCACCAATCAAATAGGCCGAACAACCTGAAGCGGAATGATTCTGCCTGGAAAACGGGCAGGGTTACCGCGGCCATGTAATTGAGCAACCCGAAGATGGGCTGCAGCCGCGTGTGTTCGGGGGGAACCCCTTTCACTCCCCGCCTTGTGCCCAAGGCGTAAAAGTTCAGCAAACCGTGATTCTCCAGGGCGCGGGCGAAATTATCGTCGCCGGACCGCATAAAACAGGCCATGGCAAAACGGTGGTTCGAGGTCATCATGATGCTCACATTCGAAAGCGGACGATCCGACCGGCGGCACACGTTACAGGCGTGCGCGGTTCATGCACAAGCCCGCGGAGCTTGGGGTTTCGTGAAAAATACTTCAAGTTGTTTCGCCTGGGCCGGTTTACTGTTGCAACTCAATGGTGGGAAACTGCCATTGTGCGACTTCAAAATCAAGGAGTGACGCACCATATCCAAACTTGGGGATGGGGCATTTGGCTTGCAACCCGATGGAATGACTGATAAATGAACATGAACAATTGATGGCATTCTTAAACCACACCGGTCGTGACGGATTGGCGGATTAAACATCTCCTTGAGTTTACGTTATGCCGGCAATGTTGTTGCAACCAGTGCAGGCAAGTCAACCAGAGTCAAAGTCAGCGTTGCCAGCCAAGTCGCGCCTGCCATCTTTGGATGGATGGAGGGCTTTGAGCATTTTGCTGGTTCTGGGCGGGCACAGCGAGCGCGTCTATCATTACTCTCCCAAATGGATGCCGGTTTTCCACTGGTTTGACGGAGGGCTGGGCGTGCTTTGTTTTTTCGTCATCAGCGGATTTCTGATCACCTGGCTGATGCTGGTGGAAAACGACCGCCTCGGACGGATCAGCCTCAAACATTTTTATATCCGGAGGGCCTTGCGCATCCTGCCGGTGTTTTACACGTTTCTGCTGACCGTCGCGGCCCTGCAATATTTCACCCCGTACTCACAAAACTGGGTGGAATGGATTGGGAACCTCACGTTCACCCAGAATTTTATAGACAGCCCGCACACCACAGGACACCTCTGGTCGCTGTCCGTGGAGGAACAGTTCTATTTGCTTTGGCCGGTTACCCTTGTCTGTTTGATTAAATGCGGCGCCAACAACCGCCATATTTTAGGTTTTCTGGCTCTTCCCATTTTGGCGGCGCCATTCTGCCGCGTGTTGGGCCACAATCCCTCTTCCGCCATGTTTGTCCCCTTTTTGGCCGGGCGTTCTTTTTTCAGTTATTTCGACCTCCTGGCCGTGGGCTGCGCGTGTGCCGTCTATCTGGCGAATGTCCGGAGGACGGACTGCCAGAAAACCATTTTCCACACCCACCGGCGCGCAATTTTGCTTGCGGGACTGGTGCTCGTTCTCATTCCCTATGTGCTCGACAACATTAACGACTCGCACTTGATCCTGCGAATTCTGAGGGTGACAGTAATTCCCAGTTTTGAAGCCTTGGGTTTTGCCCTGTTGATGTTGCAAAGTGTTTTCCTGCCCGATTTGGGAATTTATCGCATTCTGAACTGGCGTTGGGTCTGCCAGATCGGCGTTTTGTCCTATTCGATCTACATCTGGCAGCAGATTTTTTGCAACAAACCGGGGGTGTTGGGCCTGGGGCCGGTTTGGTGGATGTCCTTCCCCGGCTGGTTGGTCCCGGTGTTTGTCGTTTCGTTCATTTCTTATTATGGACTGGAGCGGCCGATTCTCAAACTTCGTGTTCTTTTTCGGGATGACCGGGGTTAGCTTTTGGTTGTCTCAAATTCATGTCCGCTGGCTGCGGTGCAGACAACGCGCCCGCTTCGCGATCCAGCGGACAATTTGTCCCGATTTTGGATGCCACTGGATAGGGTTTCGTCTTGAAACAAGATTTTCCGGCTCGAACCGGCTCGTACAGGTGTCCGTTGTCCGGTATTTCTTTTTTTAACTTTGCAGTGCTATCTCGCAACCTCGTCACATTCCGCGAAGCTTTTTTTATAAGGAAGCCAGGAAACCAGGAACTCTCGGAAAGAATTCCTGTTTTCCTGGCTTCCTATGGAATTGTGTTTGGTTGCGGCACCGCCGCGCTGCGTCTTTGTTACCTCGTTGTTCAACCGTTTTCAGCTTTCTGTTTTCTGCCTTTGCTTTCCGTCGTCCACCCTTCGCCCCCCTGCCTTCCTTTTCTCCCGGCTGGCGCGCAGTTGCAATGTGAGGGTTTCCGCCTCCTCCAGCCATTCCAGCTTTTCGCGAAAGGTCAGACTGCGGTCGAGCAACCGGTCAAATTCACGGCTGCCTTCCGGCGTGCCCCAGCGCCAGTCTGGCTCAATGTGGAACGGTTGTTTCATCGCATCCGTTTCAATTCCTCGATGTCAATTTGATCCTGCGGCCGGCCGGCTTCCCGCTTCATTTTCAGAAGCGTTTCCAGCGTCACCACTGGCGCCAAAACGCCGGGGCAAACCTCAAGTCGTTCCGCCTGCACGAATTCAGCGGCAAAATCAAACGGCTCGTAAACGAAGATGTCAACGGGCGTCCGCCGGTGTTCATCGCTCCACAACTTCAGCACGATCATGTTTTTTCGACCCGCCAGCGTTCGCGCGTCGCCGCGTCGGCAAAGGCCTCCGGCTTTTCGGGGATGGCCAGCCGCCAACCCGCTTGCAACAATGATTCCAGCCCGCGCGCGGCGTTGGCCGGCTCCAGACCCAAGACCGGCCCACATCACGGGTCAGCCGGACGAAACCGTGGGCGTTCACCGCCAAGCCGCCGACGATGAGATATTTCACCTTCGCGTCGTTCAGCATCCGGACAATGGTTTCAATGCTGTGGACTTCCATGATCCAAGGACAAGGTTGGCGGAATTTCGCCCACCAGCAAGCTTGTTGAAAAAAACGGGGGTGTCATTTCAAATGGTAGGGACGCCGCTGCGGCGTCCGGACAGCGCGCTGCGCTGTCCCAACCTCTAAATTGATACACCACAAAAAAGTTGAAGTTGAGCGTCCGCCGTCGCTGTGCTTCCATTGTCCGGCATGCAGGGCATCATCGGTTCCGGTCACAGGACGGATTGAGGCAAACACCGGCCGGTTTGACGGATGCGGGTTTTCCGGTTCATTGCAATTTGACCAAATACCAATCAAGCGCGCCACGGGACGCGCGAAGATTGAGCGGCATTGTCTGAATGACCTGCGCATTCATCCGCTTCAACCAGTCATTCAGCGGGCATTTGAAAAATTGCTCCAATACGTCCTCCTTTACCAGAATGTATTCAATGCCCCGTTGTTTCAATTCCACCGCCGTGTCCCCGGAACAAACGTGCTCAATGCGCCGCGAACCGAATGGCCGCCAAAGGGAGGTTTCCGGGTCATCGAACGTGACCATTCCCAAAACTTTCAGGTCCGGCGGCAGCAGGGCGCGAGCGGGCGCAAAACCGTCGTTCCGGCCACCATAAACGGAATAAACCTCCCGCAGACGCGCCAGCCCGCGTGAATCCGGCCGCCGCGCCTGAAGCTTTTCCACAAGGGTCAGCGCCGGAAACAAGGGCCGGGGCGGGGAAACCACCAGCAATCCCGCCGCCATGATGAAAACGGCAAACGCCGAAATCCTCCACCAGCGCCGGGTCACCACCCATTCGTGTCCGGCGCACACCAGCACCGGCGGCAACAGGAAAGCATAATAGGCGATAACCAGACGGCTGGAGTCGCCCATGTGGGATTGGGTCAGCAGCGCAACCAGCGAAACAATGGGTGCGAGCCGCACGCAAGTTTGCCACTTCCGGTCACGGTCCACTGGCCGGGTGTCGCCTGGATGGTTTCGCCCCGTGAACATCGCCGCCACCATGCTGGCCAGCAGCAAAACGCAAACGCCAAAGCCGAGTCCCGCGTTTTCCTCGATTTGCATTTCAGGCAATTGCTCCGGCCACGGGATGGTTTGTTGCAGCCGCTCGCCCAGCCCCGCCGGCATCGCCCGGTCCGCGAATTGATTCCATCGGCCGGCCAGCGGGAAAACCGGCGGCACAAAATTTTCCATGGCCAGCAGCACCGTATTTGCCCCCGCCATAAATACCGGGTCCTTTTTCAGTCCGCTGGTTTCCAGCACCAGGCCGGACCAGTCGCCGCAATATTTGAAGTTCAGAACCAGGGTGGGTAGCGCCGAAGCCAGCAGCGCCCAGGCGCCGACGGCCAGAACCATCAACGTCCGGCGGCGCATCCAGCCCAGCGCCGGGAGGATGGCCACCGCCCAGGGCAGCAGCAGCGGGAGGTTGTTCGTCTTGGCGCTGGTCATCAGCGCCGCCGCCAGCAGTGACACGAAGAAATCACGTGGCCGCCGGGAACGGTTTGCCCGCAGCGCAAAGTCCACCGCCACCAGCGCAAACGTCGCGCCAAAAAGGTCGTTGCCAATGCTCCCCGCCTGCAACAAATAGCCGTAGCCGGTCGGCACAATCCACATCCAAGGCCACGCCACACGCCGTCGTACCCCGAGCCGCGTGAACATGCTGAACACCAGTCCTGGCAGCAGCAGAAACGAAATGAAGTTGATGAGGAACAACCACCGGTCGGTTCCCAGCAACGCAATGACCGGCGCGGAAACCCATTCGATGCCGCACGAACGGTTGTTGATGCGCGGAAGAATGGTGTGAATCCAATGCCATTGGCCCGCCGCCAGCCAATGCAGCACGCGCGGGATGCGATAGGCCAGCGCGTCGTAATTGGTCGGCGCGTAGAGTGCGCCGCCCAGAAAAGCCATTGCCGCCAATATCAGAAATGCGAGCGGGAATGGCCGGCGAAAACGGCGTTTCAATTTTCTCCAGGAAATGCGCGGGATAATTCGTCCCGAAGTTTGTTTCCACCAAGCCCCGAACGCAACGAATCCAATCAGGAGCGCGACCATGTAACCGACGGCGTTCAATTGATGCAACGCAGACAGCGTCCAGCCAACGCAATTGAGATACGCACAAAACCAAACCCAGATCGAAATGGCCGATGGCATGATGGTTTGATTTTAGCTGGTTTGACCTATGATCGGGGAAAAAAATTGTATTTGAAAATGCACCAAAAGGCGTGAATTCCATCCTGCCAGCCGATTTTTTTGCCTTCCGCATAGGTGCGCCCGTAATAGGAAATCGCCACTTCATAGATGCGCACCTTCAACCGGGCCATTTTGGACACCACTTCCGGCTCAAAACCAAAACGGTTCTCTTCAATTTTGATCTTTTGAATGATTTCGCGCCGGAAAACCTTATAGCAGGCTTCCATGTCCGTCAGGTTGAGATTGGTGGCCATGTTGGAAAAAGTGGTCAAAAGGTTGTTGCCCACCGAGTGCCAGTAATACAACACGCGATGCGCCCCGGCGCCCAGAAACCGCGACCCAAACACCACATCCGCCTTGCCGGACAAAATCGGGACCAGCAACCGGTGATATTCGGTCGGGTCATATTCCAAGTCGGCATCTTGAACCATCACGACAGGCGCTGTTGCCTGGGCGAACCCCGTGCGCAAGGCCGCGCCTTTGCCCTGATTTTGCTCATGCCGCACCAGGGTCACCCGCGCATCGCCGTTCGTGGCCAACTTCAATTTTTCCCAGGTGCCGTCCGTGGAAGCGTCGTCCACCACGACCAGTTGTTGAACCGGACGCTGCGCCAGCACGACTTTGATGACTTCGGCGACCGTCGCCGCTTCGTTGTAAACTGGCATAACGACTGAAAGGCACGGTTCAATGTCGGCGTTGGATTTGATTTCGCTCATTGGATAATCGGTCCAGACTTCCGGTTTGTCGGACGGAGGCTGGCAAAAACCGCGCCACGGTTCAATCCGCAAATTGCATGGCGGGATAATCCGATGCGGGTTCTGGGAGCGCTGGCGTCCCGCCGGCGAGTGGATAATCTGTCGTCTTTGGCGGGCCGGCGGGACCCGTCCTCCGTAGCAGCACTGCGGAGGGTGGACGCCAGCGCTCCCAGGAGGCAACGTCACGGTGATTGAGTGCCGTCGTTTGGAGTGCCGTCCCGCCCGGTGGGACGGTTCGGCGGCTCACGTCAATCCTGCCGCGTAAACGCGGAATTCCAACGTCCACCAGCCGGCAAATTCGCTTTTCTTTCCCGGCCGCCCTTTTACGCTGTGGCCATGCCTTCATTCGACATTGTTTCCCAGGTCAACTCGATGGAAATCGAAAACGCCGTCAACCAGGCCAAAAAGGAACTGGCCAACCGCTTCGACTTCAAAGGCAGCAAGGCGGAAATCGTGCTCGAAAAAAACGAAATCAAGCTCTCCGCCGCAGACCAGTTCAAAATCAAGGCGCTCACGGAAATCGTCATGGGCCGGCTCGCTAAACGCAACATCAGCCTCAAGAGCGTGGAAACGGCCGAGCCGGACGTCTCCCCGCTCGGCCATGCGCGACAGGTCATCAAAATCAAGCAGGGCATCGAAACGACCGTCGCCAAGCAGATCACCGGCTTCATCCGCGACGGCAAGTTCAAGGTGACGACGCAGATTCAAGGCGACGAAGTGCGCGTCAACAGCAAGAGCCGGGACGAACTTCAAACCGTCATCGCGGCGGTGCGCGCCAAGGATTTTCCCGTGCCCGTGCAGTTTGTGAATTTCAGGGATTAAAATTCTGCCGCAATCTTGCGAACAATGACCTTAAGTTGTTATAAAAAACATAGTGATTGCTGAAATGGAAAGATTTGGCTGGCGAGTTGCGATCGAGCAACTTCGATTTCTCAGACATGAACTGTGTCTGCTCACACACGACAAACCAATTCGATGGCTGGTTCTTTTTTTTGAGCCATCGGCTGGGGTCCTTATTTCCTACCGTCTGGATCGGTGTTTTTATTTACTCTGCGGTCCAGTCTGGACCGCTCTGCGGATATTGGCTTTCCCACTGTTTCTATTTCTCCGGCTGTTAAGTTGCCGTCATGAAATCTGCTTCAAAGCCCAAATTGGTCAAGGACTTCAAGTGTGGCACTCTACCTTGGGATTGGCTGTTCATGGCGATGCCATCGTGGGGAAAAACTGTATTTTATATGGCGGAAACAGCATTGGTGTCAGGCGCGGGATCCGTCGTGGTGAACTCGTGCTCGGCGACGATGTGGTGCTGGGGATCAACTCGTGCATCCTTGGCCCGGCCCGTATCGGGGATCGCGTCGTGATTGGAGCCGGTGCGATAGTAGTGAGCGATATTCCACAGAACACCGTGGTCGTCGGTGTGCCGGTCAGACCAGTGAATTCCAAACGCAGTGACCATCCTTAAATCTCCACGACCTGTTTGTATTCCGGCACGAGGACTTCGGCTTTTGGCTTCATCTGGCGCAAGGTTTCGGCGTGGGCCAGGCATTGCGATTCTTCGCCGTGGATGCAGTAGATTTTTTTGATGTCGCCGGCGATTCTTTCGACGTATTGCTTCAATTCATTCCTGTCCGCATGGCCGGAGTAGGTGTCGAGGGAAACGACTTTGGCGCGCACGGCCTGCGGTTCGCCAAAAATGTTCACCGGGCTTTTGCC
>DLMG01000195.1:27335-27569 GCA_002479245.1 Verrucomicrobia subdivision 3 bacterium UBA7542
AGCCGATGAACAGAATCAAATTTTTCGGATCGCCGATGTGGTTTTTAAGATGATGGCGGATGCGTCCGGCTTCGCACATGCCCGACGCGCTGATGATGACGGCGGGTTCCTTTAAATCGTTCAGCTTCATCGAGTTTGCCACCTCGCGGATGTAAGTCAGATTTTCCATGCCGAACGGGTTCGCCTTTTCATGCAGGAACTGGTTGATGGCGTCGTTGAAACATTCCGGGTGCA
>DLMG01000279.1:0-1686 GCA_002479245.1 Verrucomicrobia subdivision 3 bacterium UBA7542
CGGAGTTTTGAGACAGTCTCTTCAAGCGCTGTCCTCTGGTCGAAATTCCTAGGTTTCGTTGTGGACAGCAGCCGAAGCTGCGCGAAATGATTTTGGTTAAATTTTGGTTCTGGTCGTTTTGGTTTTCTGGACGCAGCGAGTGTGCGCCAAAGGCGGGAATTTGAAAAGCCAGAGTTTACCCGGGTTTAACAGAAGGAAACTCCGACACGTCGCGAGCAGGTGAAGATAACGAAGGCCGGAAAAAATTACTGCAAATCCAGATTCAGACGTTGCCGGTATCCGAGATTGATCATTCGGCGCTTCGCCGCCTGAAAATTCACGTCATACTCACCGGCCAGGGCCGATACCACTTGATCCACCAGAATGTGCCCTTCGCCGTCCACCAGTTTGCCCGCCAGCGACTCCACCAGCGGCTCAACCGTGGTCTTGGGCATCAGAATGGCGGACGCCAGCGCCTTCGCGTTGCTTTCCATGTATGCCCGCGTCCGCTCGTCCAGCAGATCTTCAATCTTCATCCGGCCCTCGATGGTCTGGCAATCGGCGAACAAATGCCGGTGAATGAGAAAATGCGCCAGTTCTTCCGCCAGTGTGAACCGGTATTTTTTCTCCAGCCGCGCCTCGTTCATCAAGTCGGCGTCCATGAAAATCACCGCGCCCGTCGTGTCAATGAAAGCATACGTGTCCCAACGCCGCCGCAAATCAACAAAAGTTTCAATCTTGAGTCTGAACTTTTCCAGAATCAGCCGCTCGATGTCCACGCGCCGGCCTTTGACACAACGCTCCGCGCCCCGGAGCGCGTCTGCCGCGATCCGTTCCAGTTCATAGAGCCGGTAATCCCAGACTTTAACGGCTGGTTTTTTTGTATCGCCCACTTTTGAGGTCCTCGATGATGCCGCGCAACTGTTCCTTTGTCACCTTCTCATACTCCACCGTGCGCAACATCGCCGGCAGGAGTT
This sequence comes from Verrucomicrobia subdivision 3 bacterium UBA7542, assembly GCA_002479245.1. Taxonomy (GTDB): domain Bacteria; phylum Verrucomicrobiota; class Verrucomicrobiia; order Limisphaerales; family UBA11358; genus UBA11358. The sequence continues at coordinate 957 of DLMG01000279.1, forward strand.
CGTTCTCCTTCACAATCCGCTCCACGTCCGCCGGAATCTCGTCCCGGCCTCGCGCCGACAGGTCGTGGAACTTCATGTAGTCCGGCGTGCCTTTTTTCAGACCGAGGACTTTGCTGATGCGTTCCAATCCTTCGGCGGGCGGCGGGGGCAGCACGTCGCTCTCGATGTTGCAGTAGTTGGATGGCTGCATCCCGACTCTGCGCGCGAACTCGCGCAGGCTCAAATCGAGCGCCAGCCGCTTCGTCTTCAAAAACTGTCCAAATGTCTGTTTCATAGTCTTGCGCCTTGCGGCAGGTTGAAGTTTGTTATTGTTCTAATCAAATATAACAGAATACTAAATCAAGGCAAGCCCAAACCCCTGCCGAGCGAACCCCGTGGACGACAAGATGCGGTTGGTGTGGTCAGCCAGCTTTTCCTGACGGTTACATCCGCGTATAGCGGCATGGCCGCCACGCGGCTTTACGCCGTGTTCATTGTGGCTGATTTTCCGCTTTCCCGCGTTCCGCTTTTGGGCTTTCATTTGATTCAATGATCATCGCGCGTTCACCACTTCGTGTCACGCTGGGCGGCGGCGGGACGGATTTGCCGTCTTACTACGAACAGTTCGGCGGATTTCTCATCGCCGCGGCAATTGACAAATATGTTTACATCACGGTGCATGAAACGTTCGTGCCCGACCTCATCGTCAAATATTCCGAACTGGAGCGTGTGCCGGACGCGGCGCAATTGA
>DLMG01000279.1:1830-17453 GCA_002479245.1 Verrucomicrobia subdivision 3 bacterium UBA7542
CTTGAATTGGCCTCCATGGCCGATATTCCGGCCGGTACGGGCCTGGGTTCGTCCGGCAGTTTCACCACCGCGCTGCTCAAAGCCTTGCACGCGCACAATAAAAATCTCGTCCATCCTGCCGAACTCGCTGCGCAGGCGTGTGAAATCGAACTGGGACGACTCAAGGAGCCCATCGGCAAACAGGATCAATACATCGCCGCTTACGGCGGAATCACCTGTTTCAAATTTCTGCCGGACGGCAAGGTCGAGGCGTGGCCGCTGAAACTTTCCGCTGAAACGCGGGACAACCTCGATGACAATTTGCTCCTCTTTTTCACCGGTTATTCGCGCTCGGCATCGGCGATCCTGAAGGAACAGGACCAAAAATCGAAACAAGCCGACGCAGGGATGATTGAAAATCTGCACTTTGTCAAAGACCTCGGCCTGCAAAGCCGGCGGGCGTTGGAAGCCGGGGATTTGCGCGAGTTTGCGCGGCTCATGGATGTGCATTGGCAACGCAAAAAGCAGCGCAGCGGTGGCATGAGCAATCCAAAAATCAACGAGTGGTATGCCCGCGCAATGGCCAACGGCGCGCTCGGCGGCAAACTCATCGGTGCTGGCGGCGGCGGGTTCCTGATGTTTTACGCCGAGGACAAGTCCAAACTGCGTCACGCGATGCGCACGGCGGGACTCAAGGAAGTCCGCTTCCGTTTCGATTTCGAAGGCACGAAACTGGTTATCTCGTAAATAATCAATTAAACAATGTATTCAAAAAAAATCATTGTTTTCATTGCCATTTGCTTTGGTGGTGCCGCGTTTCTTTTGGGACGATTCATACAACCCACGCATCAAAGCAAAGGAAACTTAATTTTTTATGACTCAATTTCTGAAATTGAAAATTCGATCGCCGAAAGATCGGGAGCAAGTCCTTTCGAAAAGCAAGAGCTGAAAACAAACGATGCACACTATTTAATGTATTCGACTGATCCGGTTCGTGGAACAGCCTTCTATTGCATCTATTGCTTTGAACAGGCCGATCCACATGACCAGAGCGCTTCAGAAAAACAGCGTTGGCTTCTTCGAGGAATTTTTTCAATAAACGCTCTGACTTATACCAACGGTGGCTATCGGTTTGCCAAGCCCCAATACGAAATCAATGACAGCAGCATAAGCGTCAGTGTGGCTGGGCATGCGATGTATGACATCAATAGCTATGCGGTCTGGTCTAAAGCTATAGTTGCACTTGGCCAGACAAATGCACCGTAATGTTTAGTTTTGAAAGATTTAATTTTGATGGCCAAAACACTTTCCCAAATTCCTATTGCCATACTCGCGGGCGGACTCGCCACGCGGCTGCGGCCCATCACGGAAAAAATCCCCAAATCGCTCGTGCCTATCGCGGGCAAACCGTTTCTGGCGCACCAGCTCGAATTGCTTCAATCCCGCGGACTCCGCCGCGCAGTGCTGTGCATCGGTTATCTCGGCGAAATGATTCAACACGATTTTGGCGATGGCCGCGCGTTCGGGGTGCGGCTTGATTATTCGTTCGACGGCCCGAAACTGCTGGGCACGGGGGGTGCCATCAAACGTGCGCTGCCGTTGCTGGGCGATGAATTCTTTGTGCTCTACGGTGATTCGTATCTGCCGGTGGAATACCGGCCCATCGCGGAATTTTTCCGGCAGAGCGGCAAGCTCGGCTGCATGACCGTCTATCGCAACGAGGGGCGTTACGACACCAGCAACGTTGTTTTTCGCGACGGCGAAATCGCGGTTTACGACAAAAAAAACCGCCCGGCGGAAATGCGGCACATTGATTACGGATTGAGCCTGTTCAAAGCACCGGTGTTTGAATCCTATTCCGCCGACCGGTCGTTCGACCTGGCCGAAGTCATGGGCAAACTGGTCCGCGAAAAACAACTCGCCGGTTACGAAGTGCGCGAACGCTTTTACGAAATCGGCTCACCTGCAGGCTTGGCTGAATTGGAAACGTTGCTACAATCAAAATCAACATGAGCTTTACCAAACAATTCCTCGACGAAGTCCAAAAACTTGTTTCCGAACTCAATCCGGACGCCATCGAAAAATCCGTGGCCGAACTGGCGCGCGTGCGCGAGCGCGGCGGACGGCTGTTCATCCTCGGCGTCGGCGGCAGCGCGGCCAATGCCAGCCACGCCGTCAACGACTTCCGCAAAATCTGCGGCTTTGAGGCTTACGCGCCGACGGACAACGTTTCCGAACTCACCGCCCGTACCAACGACGAAGGCTGGGCCACGATTTTCGCCGAGTGGCTCAAAGGCAGCCGTATCAATGCAAAGGATGGCCTGCTGATTTTTTCCGTTGGTGGCGGCAATCTGGAGAAAAACGTCAGCCCCAACCTCGTCAGCGCAATTCAACTCGCCAAACAGGTTGGCGCCTCGGTTGTCGGCATCGTTGGACGCGACGGTGGTTACACGGCCAAGGAAGCGACAGCGTGCGTCATCGTGCCGACGGTCAACCCCAACCATGTGACTCCGCACTCCGAGGCGTTTCAGGCGGTGATCTGGCATTTGTTTGTCTCCCATCCCGTGCTCAAGGTCGGCAAAACCAAGTGGGAAAGCACGCGGTGAAGTCCGAAGTCCGAAATCCGAAGTCCGGGGCCCGGCACGCCGTTTTTCTCGACCGCGATGGCGTTATCAACCGCGCGTTGGAGCGTGACTGCAAACCGTATCCCCCCCGGAACTTGGACGAATTTGAAATTCTTCCCCAGGTTTCCGCCGCCTGTGCAAAGTTGAAGCAGGCCGGTTTTTTGCTTGTGGTGGTGACCAACCAGCCGGACGTGGGCCGTGGAACGCTCAAAAAAGAAATTGTCGAGGCGATCCATGCGGAAATGTGCCGGCGGTTGCCGATTGACCGCGTTGAAGTTTGTTATCATCCTGGCAAGGGCCAATCAGATTGCGATTGCCGCAAACCCAAGCCGGGCATGCTGCTGCGCGCTGCGCGCGAACTGGGCATTGACCTGGTGCAAAGCTGGATGGTCGGTGACCGCTGGCGGGACATTGACTGCGGCCATGCCGCCGGGTGTCGCACGATTTTCATTGATCACGGTTACGCGGAGGAACTCCGGCAAAAACCACACTTTTCGGCTGGCAATTTGGCCCAAGCTGCGGACATTATCTTGCGCGAATCGTAGAATTACTGAAGTTGGCGGAACATTTTGAATTATGAATACGTTGAAAGATTTGAAGGTGAAACTTTTTGCCGACGGTGCGGACAAGGCGGGAATGCTGCAACTGAACGCCAATCCGCTCATCAAAGGCATGACCACCAACCCCACACTCATGCGCAAGGCCGGCCTCACCGATTTTGAAGCCTTCGCGCGCGACATTTTGCAGCACATCACGGAGAAACCGATTTCGCTCGAAGTGTTTTCCGATGAGTTTCCAGAAATGCGGCGGCAGGCGCTCAAGATCAACGGCTGGGCAAAGAACGTTTACGTCAAAATCCCCATTACCAACACGCGCGATGAATCTTCACTGCCGCTCATCCGCGAACTTGCACGCGAAGGTGTAAAACTCAACGTTACCGCGATACTCACCCTGGAGCAGGTCGCCGGTGTTGCCAAAGTGCTGAACGCCAAAGTGCCGGCAGTCGTGTCCGTGTTTGCCGGCCGCATTGCGGACACGGGCGTTGACCCGATGCCGCAGATGCGCGAGAGCAAAAAACTCCTGGCTGGTTTGCCCCAGGCGGAATTGCTCTGGGCGAGCGTCCGGGAAGTGTTGAACATTTTTCAGGCGGACGATTGCGGCTGTGCCATCGTGACGGTGCCGCACGACATTCTGGCCAAGGCCATGAAGATGATCGGAATGGACTTGAAGGAGTTGTCGCTGGACACCGTGAAAATGTTTGCAGTGGACGCGAAGGCGGCAGGCTTTTCGTTGTAGGCCAGCGCCGCTCAAAAAAAATTGTTGATCACGTCGAAAACACTTTCGACCGTCACCAGCGCCATGCAACGCTGCAGGGCCTCGTCGCTTCCCCGGATGCCCCGTCCGTCGTAACGATAAAATTCCAGGTTGCGCCCGGCGACGGCCGGGTTTTTCACCAGCACAAACGGATGGTCGTAAGGTTCGATGGGCTTGTTCCAGGTCGGGGTTTCAATGACGACCTGGCTGCGCACGTTCATGGCGGCCGCCAGGTGCATCAATACCGTGTCCACACTTAAAAACGCATCGCATTTTTTTAGCAACGCCGCCGCCTGCCGGAGATTTTGGGTTTTCGGGAAAAACAAATTCTCTCCCCCGGCCGCTGCCGAAATTTTTTCATGGTCGGCTTGTTCCTCCGATCCGCCAAAAAATAAGATGGCCAGTTTGGGATGGCGTTCCCGGAGACGGCGTACCAGTTCCAGGTAATTTTCCAAGGGCCAGCGCCGGAGTGCGAGATTTTTCGTGCCGCCCGAACCAACGTGGACGCCCAACAGCGGCCGCCCGGAAAGATTTTGTCCGGCGATGAAATCCGCCGCCCAGGCGTTTTCGGCGTCCGTTAAAAAAATTTCATAGCGATGCTGCGGTCGCAGCGCTTTTACCTTGAGCAGTGAAAGCAGGGACAAATTGTTTTCGACGCTGTGCCGTGTGTAATCCTGGGGGATGGTCCGGTTCGTCAGCCAGCGGTCAAACGTGCTGGAACATTCATATTCATGGCTGAGCCGCACCGGTGCATTGATGAATTTCGCCACCAAACGGTAATGGCGCCGGCTTTGCGGATGGGGGTTGATGGAAATATCGTACCGTTTCCACCGCAATTTCGCCAAAAAGGCGAGCGATCCGATTTTGGAATCGGAAACCAGATTTCTTTGGTGGATGGCGTTGAGATGCGGGTTGCCTTCGAGCAAATCCTTCGCGCTGCGCCACCGCACCAGCGCATCAATGGTCGCGTCCGGAAAATTTGCGCGCAGCTCGTGGATCAGCGGTGTGGCGAACAGCGCGTCGCCGTTGCCCGCGAGCAAAATGACCAGAATTTTCATTTGTTTCAATTTTTGGCAGGGCTGGCCTGCTGGTCAGCTTGGACGCGCGGCAGCGCGTCCCTGCCATTTTCACAACCGGGAAATCTTTTCCAGCAACGCCGTCGTGGACTTGCCCGGCACAAATGGAATGATCACAATTTTCCCGCCCGCCTGTTCAATAGCGCGCCGCTCGTCCTGGTTCAACGTGGCCCGGGTGTAATCGCCGCCTTTGACGTAAATATCAGGCTTCGCCGCCGAAAGGAATTTTGTCGCCGTTGTTTCCGCAAAAACGCAAACGCCGTCCACGCTCGCCAGCGCGGCGAGCACAGCGGCGCGGTCGGCCCCGACATTTACCGGCCGGCCCGGACCCTTCAGCTGCCGCGTGGCTTCGTCGCCGTTGACGCCGACCAGCAGCGCATCGCCAAAGTTGCGCGCCGATTCGAGGTAGGTCACATGACCCAGATGCAGGATGTCGAAACAGCCGTTGGTGACGACCAGTTTCCTGCCACTGGTGCGCATGGCCGCCCGCCACTCTGGTAATTTGTCCCACGCAATGATTTTTTCACGGAAGTTCACGCCGCTATTTTGCCGACGCGCCGCCGCTTGGCAATGATTTCCCGCCGGAGCAGCCGACGTAAGTCGGCTCTGACTTTTCTTTTGAGAAGAATGAGCAGGCTCATGTCCGCTGCTGCAATTTCGACAACAATTTCCACACGCGCAACGCCTCGGTCACGCCCCAGGCCTGTGCGTCACAACCGCGTTGGGCGTGTGGCGCGTCGCCGTCGAGAATTTCCGGAATTTGACCGAGACAACCTTCGTTCATCAATTGTTCCATGCTGCCGAGATATGCATTTGCCGCCGCCACCGCTTCCGGTGAAAAATCCCACGCGAGCGCGAGCGCTTCGCAAAAAACCGGAAATGTCCAGGTCCACGCCGTGCCGTTGTGATAAGCCGGTTTGCGGCGCGTTTCCTCGTCACCTTCGTAATGCGGCCAATATGGCTCGACGGGGTTGTTGAGCAGCTGGCCATCGCGCCAGATCGGCAGCGGGACCGAAACCGGCAAGGGCGCGAGTGACCGCAACGCGCCGGGCACCACCAGATATTTTTGAGCGGCCTCGACGCAGCGTTTGGCGCGTTCGCCGGTCACCAGCCCGAGGCTCACGGCGAACAAACCGTTGCTGCGTAGCGCGTCGTCGGGAGTGGCTTCGCGCGCGGCGACACCGGGTTTGGCCAGCAGCACGTCGACCGGCCAGCCCTTGTCTTTGAGCCAGAAAAATTTTTCAAGCGAAGTGGTCGCCCGTTCGGCCAGCCCGCCCCATTTCTTCCGGTCGTCACCACAACTGATTTTTTCAAGCTGATGCAGGAGGCGGATCCACAGAGCTTGAATTTCCACCGGATACCCTTCGCGCGGCGTGGAGGCGGGATGGTTCGTGTCCATCCACGTGAAATGACTCGGACTCCAAATCAGCGCCGAATCGGGGTCCATGCGGATGCCGTTCGGTGTGCCGCGTGCGTAATTTTCTGCGATACTGCAAAGCACATCACGAATTGTGCGGCCAGAATCGTCAACGGGCGTGGCATAGAGTGGGTCGGGCATCTTGCCTGACCGGGACGGGCTGGAAGCCTGTTCCACTTCTGCCAGTTCCTCGCACACCAGCGCAAACCACAACGGCGCGTCGGAGGTGTCGCGGTTGGAGGCGTCTTCACCGTGAATTAAATTTGGCAACGTGCCGTCTTTTTCAAATTTTGAGAACGTGAGCAAAACTTGTTTCACATCATCCGCCATGCCTGCCGCCAGCAGTCCGCGGGCGCAAATCAGAGAATCACGGCCCCAATTCAGGAACCAGGGATAACCGGCGATGACCGTTTTGCCTTGGTCTCGCCGGACGATAAATTGCTTCGCGGCGTGTTCAAGTTGAGCGGCGAACGGAACGCCGGCCTCTGGCACGGCGGTTTTGGTTGTTTGTGTTTCGTGCCGTGCCAGAGGCCGGCGCTCCGATTTTTGCGCGATGGATATTTCATTTTCCGCCGTCACGATGAGCGCCACTTCCCCGCCTTTGGGCAGCGGCAATTCAAACCAGCCGGGGCTGTAGGCGTCGCCGCTGCCGGTTTGTCCGCGGCTTTGCTCGACCGGGTGGGGAATGTTTTCGCACCACTCCGGCTGCGGATGGTACTCGCCGCTGTTCGCAAACACTCGCAATTGCCGGTCCGGCGCAGGCGTAAAGGCGAAGCCGGTTTTCGGAAGTTCGGAGTTCGGAGTTCGGAGTTCGGATAAAGAGTGCGTGTTTGTGGAAAAATGATAATCCGCGCCGCCGTTGCGTTTGGTTTCCCAGTGGAAATTACGATCTTCAATGTCGAACCTCACGGTCAGGCGCACGTCGGCTTCGACGGGCAATTGTTTGCCGCAGGCGCGTTCGGCCGTCGGTCGGGCAAAATGAAACACCGTTGTATTTTTCCCTTCGGACATTTCGGCGCGCAACTCGATTTCGACCGTCCGCCCGTCGCCGGCATTGGCGACAAACTGCCAGACGGCTGGCGGTCCGGCGGCAAACGACGCGAGATTTTTCACGTTGAGCGGTGAAAGGAAGCCATTGGCATTGACCCATGCCCGGAGGCGTTTAACAAAGATATGACGATCCACCGGGACGCTGGGGTTCAGGTTTGCGCCGAGCACGCAGTCGTATTTCGAATTCACGCGGCCCAGGTCCACGCAGAGCCGCGCCATGCCGCCGATGCCGTTGGTCAATAAGACGAGATCCGAGGACGAGAACGAGGACGAGGACGACGGAGTGGGCGACAGAAAACGGATTGCAGCGGCAATGTGCTGCGATGCGGCGGCATAACGTTCCAAAATCAATTCAGCGTCGGTCGCGGTTTCGCGCGGCTGAAAAAAGGCGATCTGATCGTCACCAACGGCGATGGATTGGACATGTTCGGCTCGCGTTTCGCCCTTCTCACCTCGCCCTTCCAACGTGGCCCGGAAGGGAGCGCTGTCCTGGATGAGCAGCCAATGGCCGGGCGGTACTGGCGTTACACGGCGGCGGTCAAGCAAGGTCCAGATGATGACACGCGGGAAAATTTTTTGTTGTTCCGCGTCATGGAACAGTTCGGCCAGGGAAGATTTTGACCCATGGGCGGCAAATTCGCTGGCGGCGGCAAGAAAATTGGCCGGCGAACGCCCGACTTGCTCCGCGAGCCAGCGCCAGTCGAAGCCGTCAATCGTTTCGACCGGCACGATGTCACCCAGGGCTTTGAGCGCCCAGGCAGCCTGTGCGCGGGCGCGACGGTAAGCGTCACCGTTTAAACCTTGCGGCTCTGCCGCGGGTGCAAGGCAATGGCACGCGCCGGGTGCGAGCTTGAAAACGATTTTGTCCTTCTCGATGGAAAATTTCGGCAACGGCTGGCCCAGCAGTTCGGATTTGAAATTTGAGATTTGAAATTTCAAATCGGAAGGCGCCAGGGTCAGCGAATTTCCCTTTTCAGCATCCGTGTTAACAAGCACTAGGACAGAATCTTTGCCTTCGGCGGATTCGCGAAGCAGCGCATAAACCGGCGAGTCGGGCGGGCTGAGTCGCGTAAGTTTTGCGCCGTCGAAAAAGCACGGGTGGCCGGCGAGCAGGCGGTTGAGTTGCGCGAGTTCGGAAATGATGTTGTCCGGGTTTTCCCACGCGAGGCCTGCACAGCCGTGGACTTTGATTTTTTCGGTGGCAAGCCATTCGACACCCCCGGTGAAACCAAAACCGCCGCTCGCGCTGGTCAGCGCGCAAAGACGGTTTCGCAACAGCGACCACGCGCGCCCGCGGGCAGCCAGGCGGTCGTTGTCGTGGGTTTCGCTGTAATGAACGTAGGTGCCGACGCGCGAACTCTGGCGATTGGCGTAGTCGAGGTAGTCGGCGATCTGGCGACCGGAGTAATTTTGGAAAAGTTCGGAGTAAGCCCATTGCATTTCGCCGTCAGTGAGCAAATTTTCGGTGGCTGCCCACGAGCCACCGAGTCCTTCGAGCAGGAAGATGGTTTCGGGAAATTCATCCCGCACCCGGGCGATGATGTATTGCCAGGCGGTCACGGGAATTTTGTAGCCGGCGTCACAACGAAAACCATCCACGCCGCGACGGCACCAGATTAAAAGCGCGTCGGCGATTTTGTCCCACAGCGCGACATCATCCTGTTTCAATTCGACGAGGTCTTCCCAGGTTGTTCCCCACGCGCCGGGGCTTTTGAATGTGCCATCGGAGTTTCGCAGAAAAAATTCGGGATGATTTTCCTGCAAGGCCGCGCCCCAACCGGTGTGGTTGATGACGATGTCAAGGAACACCCGTGCGCCGAGCGAGTGCGCGGCATGGGTGAATTCGCAAAATTGATCCACCCCGGTGGTGCGTTTGTCGAATTCGACGAGTGCCGGATCAATCGCGGTCAGGTCCAGCGCGGCATACGGGCTGCCAAAACGCCCAAAGCGCGCGAAAGTTGTGGGCGTGGGATGAATCGGCAGCAAATGAATGATACGGCAACCAAGTGTTTGGACGATGTGCGGCAACTGGCGGGCCAGATCGCGGAGCTTGCCGGAGGGTGGAATGACGGTGAAGTTTTTTTCATCGAGCTGCTGGAGTTGAACTTCTAGTTTTTTGTCGCGCGGGCACGACAAATTTTTCGTTGCGCCAAAAAGCCGGGTGAAGGCGCAATAAATTGTATTGGCGGTGCGGGCAAAATTGGGATGAACACTGATGCCGACGTCCTGGCCATCGGGCCAATGCTGCCAGCCTTTCGGGTCGAGCAGATACGCCTTGGCTTTGAAGAAGCCGGTTTCAGCGAGCGGCAATTCGATCTGCCAGGCCTCACCGTTTTGTTGCATCGGCACGTCGCGCCAGGATTCGCCGGCGTGAACCGGGCTGCCGGCGTGCGCGGCGATGATTTCGCGCCGGAGCGCTGCGGCGCGACCGAGATTGGTGCGGAGCAAGGCGCGCCAGCCGTTGCGCTCGCTGCCGTCGTGGAGCGTGAAACGGATGCGGTCGCCGACGAAACGCACGAGGCGTTCGCCGGTCGCGGGTTCCATGAGGGGAACGGGTTGCGGCATTTCTCGGTTCCGGTGGTTTGCCGGATGACGTTACGATTCCGCAGATGGTGGCGGAAAGCAATGCCGCAGGTGCCGCTGGCGGCGGGTCAAGCGGAGGTTGCGTTGTTGCATTTCGGCCTAGAATTGGGTCATGGTGCCACAGCTTGTGAAGCCTTTTGGGGCGTTTTGGCGCGGATTGTTGCTAATTTAACGGGTCGGTTTAATTGAGTTAGTATCTGGGATTCTGTTTTTTGTCACAACGGGCACAAAATTCGTGGATTGCACGCCGCAATCAAACGCGCCGATGGATTCACCATTTTTTAAAACGTAATTATCAACTGCCATTGCTTTGCATCCCGGCATGTTTTCTCCAGTCTTTAGAATTTTTTGTTTCGGATGGTGATATACCATGATGTAATTTTTAAAATTTCTGCCACCCGAATTGTCGGCGGCATAGATTCCAACCACCATTCCACCGCCTTCCAACCATTCAACTTGATAATCCCACCACGGATTCGGCGGCCCAACATACACCCATAATTTGGAAAACGCCGTGTTGTAAAGTTGTCCATTGACTACGCGCAGAGATTCGCCTGGCTTAACCCAATTCGTTTCGAGGACAGTTTTGAACTGGGGCGGGGCGGGGTGAGAGTTTGTTTGAGCCTCACAAATCGGGGCGGACTGCAAAACGAATGCTGACACAACAAAAATGAAGCGGGCTGCTTTCATGCTTTAAATCCAATGCCCTTTCCCACGTTTGGTCAAGCCTCGAAAACCGCTGGCGCGGTCAACTGAATAAAGGGCTTGAAATTAGACCGCAGACTTGACAAAGAAACTTTCCGTGGTTTATTATTGCAAATCGTTTGCGATAATAATGCAAACAATTTGCGATTAAAACTATCAATATAAGCCGCCGCACCTATCAGAATGCCGCGTTTCTGTTGGCGTTCGTGGGAATATTTTGTCTTTCGGTGGCGGTCACTCACCTTACACTCAGGGTGAATGCTTTAGAAAAAACTCAAGCAGAACAGCGGCAACGCCAGCAACCGCAGCAATCCAGCCAGCCGCCAAAATCCACCACTCAATTCGGCGCGTGCGGGCAAGCTGGTCAACTGAAGTCTTTAGACCGTCAACTGACGTTTTCAATTTTCCCATTTCACCCATCGTTTCTTTGTGATGGTCTTTGCCTTGTCCCATTACCGCTTCGTGCTGGTTCCTTGCCTCTGCTTGGTCTCGCTCATTTGCGCGGCGTGCAATTTCGTCACGCAATGCAATCATGGTTGGGTCAAAAGTGTGGCCATGTGGATTTGAGGCACAGTATTGCCGACAGGCTGACAAAAGCGCGTTTAGTTCCTCGTCACTTTTTGGGGCAAGCCTGCCTTGACTGGCAGCGGCCATTGCTTCGTTTATAAGCTCGTTAAAAGTCATGCTCGATTCAAACGCTTTAACATGAAAACACCAACACCCAAAGGCGAAAACCAAGTCCCAAAGTCGCCAAAATATACAATCACACTGGACTCAAAAGAATGGCGCGCGATGGTTTCAGAGTTGAATGTTTATCTTAATATCCCCAATTTGCCGAAGCGCATCCTCGATCTCGCGCTCCACGTTTTCCGTGTCCCGGCGAAAGTTTGTCGTATCGAATACTGTGCCACACGACGGACACGTGTAATTGCCAAGATTAAGCCGTCCGACGGTTTCCGAAATCTTTTGGTGGCATGTCGGGCAGTTGAAGTCTAATGTTTGGTCGTCGAGTATTGTACTCATAGTTTGTCAGTCAGTTAATAGTTCAGTCGGTTACTTGGCCGGGTTTGGATTGCAGTCCAGCCCGGCCAACCTGTTTCACAATAGCACCAAACAAAGTTAATTCAATTAGAAATGGGCTGAAATGTTATTTAAAAAATTCTGCCATTTTAGCACATTTCAGGCTTGACCAAACCCCAAAACCCTGATAATCTCTTAAACATGAACGACGAAATCCAAAATATAGATACGGAAACAGCCGAATTGGTTGAAGAATCTTTGGATGCCTCTATCGCTTCATTGACTAAGCAAAGGGACGAAATAGAACAAAAGATTTTGAAGGCAACCACCACTTTGAAAAAGTGGCGGGCGAAATTCTGCCCCAAAGATGCCAACACTAAGGGCAGACTTAAAAAGGGAGAGGCCGACAGGCTGATTGCGTCTCACTTCAACAACTTTCCCGCAAAGGGATTTACCATTGCAGAGATTGCAACAGCGACAGGGGTAAATTTTAGTTCGGTTCGCAATGTTCTTTCGAGGGACAAGGCCAAGTATGAAATTGGCTCTGACAATTTGTGGAGGTTAAAGAAACAGCCATGAAAAATTTCGGGCAGCGGTCGGGATTGGCAGGTTGCGAGCCGACTAAATACAGTCAACGTGTTCCATTAGTACGAGACACCAATCACCAAAGGCCGCTGCCCATTTAACAAACAACTGAAATCAAGCCCTGCCGGTGTTTGTAGCACCAACAGGGCGCAACCAAAAGGCCAGAGACCTAACGGCTGCGAATCCTCTCAGATTCACGCACACGTTAAGTCTTGGCCGATAGAAAGTCGAGCCAAAAATGACAACGTGTCTGTGTTGTAACGGTGAAGCCAAGCATTTCGCCAATTTCCAAAACAAGAATCGTGTTGTGCGCCGTTTTCGCTGCGTTCGTTGTGGCAAGACATTTTCAGAGCCTCAACCGCTGGACGGCCTGAGAATCGAAACCAGCAAGGTCAATGAAGTTGTCCGGCTGCTTTGCGAAGGGGTTGGCGTTCGCGCCACCAGCCGCTTGACCGGACTTGAAAAGAAAACCGTTTTGAGCATCGTCGAAACTGTTGGCGAGAAATGCGCCAGATTCCATGACGCCACTGTCCGCAATGTTCCATCGGTCAACGTGGAGACCGACGAGCTTTATAGCTACGTCTTTTGTAAACAGGAACGGAATAAATACGCAGACCCGGAGCGCGGCGAGCAATACACGTTCCTAAGCTTTTGCCGTGATTCAAAACTGGTCATTTCGTTTTACACTGGCAAACGTTCATGGGAGAACACGCACACCCACATTCACGATCTGAAAGACCGCTTGGCTGGCCGCGTGCAGATTTCAACCGACAATTACAAGGGCTATAAGGGCAAGACTGGCGCGATTTACGAGGCGTTTGGGCCGGACGGAATCAATTACGGTATGCTGACAAAGGTGTACACCAAAAGCGCACTACCTCAAAACCGATTTTGTCAGCCGGTTTGCATCCTTGCCAAGAAAACGCCGGTCTTGGGAAACCCGGACATTGATTTGATTTGCACCAGCCACATTGAGCGTCAAAATTTGAATGTTCGGCTTTTCAATCGCAGATTCACGCGGCTGACCTTGGGTTACAGCAAAAAGCTGTCAAATTTGCGCCATTCGGTTGCCTTGTTCGTGTGCTATTGGAATTGGTGCTGGAAGCACAACACAACGAAACAGACGCCGGCACAGGCCAGCGGATTAACAGACCACGCATGGACAGTGCAGGAATTGATTGACGCCGTTTCAAAGCCTGAGGTTTGCACAATCTAAGGCACCGTTACCTAGAATTGGCGCGCAGATTGCTGTTTTAAGCGGGTAGTTGTTGGAAGATCATGACCACAGTGGCCCAAAATCAAGGCGAAGAAGCTCAATTGTTGCAGACAATTGAGATGTTCGAAGTTATTGCCCAATCGCAGCCCAATGATTGCCAGTCACTGGAAATTCTCAAGGAAGCCTATACCAAGATGGGTCGCGAACAGGACGTCATCAACACATCCAAACGCATCGCGCAAGCTTATATGCAGTCGGGGCAGCTTTCCTCGGCAATTTTGGAATACGAAACGGTTTTACAACGGCGGCCGGACGATGCCGACGTGCAGGCGGCGCTCAAGCAAATTGAGGACAAGGCGAACAACGTGGCGGTGCAATCCGCAGGCGTGGAATCGGCGGCAGCGGTGTCGGGGTCTCAGTCCGACACGGCGGGATTTCGCAAAAAGGCGCATGCGGCGACAACGGAAATTGACGATGGCCGCAAGACGATGCGCAAAATTTTCGTCGAGAGCAAAATCATCGCCGCGAATGATTTTGATTTGTGCTGGCGCACGGTGGACCTGACGGCGGCGACATCGGATGTGGTCGAACCGTTCATCCACGCCCTCGCGGAGAAAAAGATTTTTGCCGTGGAAAAATCCCTCAAGTTGCTGGCCGACAGGTCGCGCGCGGCGTTTTTGCCGCTGGAAAAGTATGATGTGGACATTGACTTGACGCGCGGCTTTCCGGCGGAAGTTTGCCGCCGCTGGTGCGTGCTGCCGTTCGACCGGATGAGCAAATCCATTTTGGTGGCAACCGCCAATCCGTTTAATCAGCAGGCAGTAAAGGATCTGGCTGAAGCCACCACGCACCGGCTGCTGTGGTATTTGGCGCCGCCCACCGACCTGATCTCCAACCTCCGCATCGCGTTTCGCTAAAGCCATGGCCAAAGTCAAATCATTCGGAGAACGCATCGCTGACGCACTCGTCGAGGATGGCTTGTTGTCGGCGGGGCAGATCGGGGAACTGCTGGAACAGCAAAAAAGGGAGGGATCCCGCCTCATCAAACTCATTGTCGACAAATCCTACGTCAGCGAGCAGGACCTGGCTGTTTCCATGGGGCGCGTGCTGAACGTCCCGCCCATCAATCTTGCGCGTGTGAGTATTCCGCCAGAAATCGTCGAATTACTGCCGCGCGACACGGCGCACAATTACAAGATTGTTCCCATTTCACGGTTGGAAAACAGGCTGTTCATCGCGATGGCCGACCCGCTGAACGTCCTGGCCATTGACGACGTCAAGCGCATCACCAAACTCGAAATATCTCCGCTCATCGCGTCTGAAAAAGCCATCGTTGACAAGTTGAATGCCTTCGATGCCGCCAAGGGCGGTTCGATGGAAGATATCATTCAGGACGCCCAAAAGCAGAATGAAGCCGACGCGGACGCCGAAACCATCGAAGCAGTCAAGGAAGGAATGGAAGAGGTCAACCTTGACCAGCTCGCCTCTTCCAGCGGAGAAGCGCCGGTCATCAAACTTGCCAATCTCATCATCGTTCAGGCCATCAAGGACCGCGCCAGCGATATTCACCTGGAGCCTTTTGAGAAAAGCATGCGTCTGCGTTACCGGGTGGACGGTGTGCTCATGGACGCAACCCCGCCGCCCAAGCAAATGCAACTGGCGCTGACCTCGCGCTTCAAAATCATGAGCAGCCTGGACATTGCCGAACGCCGCCTGCCGCAGGATGGTCGCATGCGCGTGCGCGTCAGCGGCAAGGACTTTGACCTGCGCGTGTCCGTGATGCCCACCGTTCACGGCGAAAAAATCGTGCTGCGCGTCCTCGATAAATCGAACCTCACCGCCAGCATAGACAAGCTCGGTTTGGATCCCGACACCTTCAAACAAGTCAAGGCCGCCATTGACGCGCCACACGGATTGATTCTCGTCACCGGCCCGACGGGTTCGGGTAAAACCACGACCCTTTACTCGGCGCTCAACGAGCTGAACAGTCCCATTTATAACATCGTCACCGTCGAAGATCCGGTGGAGTTTCAGGTTCCTGGCATCAACCAGGT
>DLMG01000149.1 GCA_002479245.1 Verrucomicrobia subdivision 3 bacterium UBA7542
GGCGAGCAGGCTCAAGGTGTTTCATCCTGTGTCAAACATTTCGCCGCGAACAGCCAGGAATATCAACGCGGCTCGATCAATGAAATCATAGACGAACGCGCGTTGCGCGAGATTTATTTGCCGGCATTTCGCGCTGCGGTGCAGGAAGCGGGCGTGATGACCATCATGGGAGCTTACAACCAGATCAACGGCCAGCATTGCTGCGAGAACGAACGGTTGCTGAATGAAATTCTCAAGCATGAATGGGGGTTCAAAGGTGCCGTCATTTCCGACTGGGGCGGCGTGCATCACACCGATCTGGCAGCACTCAATGGCATGGACATCGAAATGGGGTCCTGGCAGGACTACGACGAGTATTATCTGGCCAATCCGTTTTTGGAAGGGTTGAAGTCCGGCAAATTCCCCGGGTCCGTTTTGGACGATAAAGTGCGCCGGCATCTCTACGTGATGTTTAAATTGAATCTGATTCACGATCCATCTGCGCCGCCAGCCACAAATGCCGCGCCGCCAACCCTGTTGAGCACGAGAGCACATCAGGAAACTGCCCTCAAGATTGCCGAAGAATCCCTTGTGCTGCTGAAGAATCAAAACCTGCTTCCGCTCGACCCGGCGCAAACCAAAACCATCGCGATCATTGGTGCCAATGCCACCGCCAAATTTGCCCACGGAGGCGGTTCGGCGATGATCAAGCCGCCCTACGAAATCACCGCCCTGGAGGGAATCAGCAATCGCCTTGGTGGCAACGTGAAGCTCATTTATGCCCAAGGCTACAATCCCCCCGTCGATTCGGGACGGGTGGGCTTCAAGCCGAAGCCCGAAGCAATAGCGCCTCCTCTGGACAGATCCAAACTGGTCGCCGAAGCGGTGGCCGCCGCCAAATCAGCCGATGTGGTCATTTATGTCGGTGGGTTGAACCACCATGGTGGTTACGACACCGAAGGGACGGATCGCAAAGACATCAAACTGCCCGGCGGCCAGGACGAATTGATTCAGAAAGTGGTGCAAGCCAACCCCAAGACCGTTGTCGTTCTGTACGGTGGCGGGGCTGTTGAAATGGATGCGTGGCTCGCCCAGGTGCCGGCCTTGCTCTATGCGTGGTATCCCGGTTTGGAAGGCGGCAATGCGCTGGCGCACGTGCTGTTCGGCGACGTGAATCCCTCGGGCAAACTGCCCTGCACCTTCCCGAAGCGGCTGGCGGATTCGCCGGCGCACGCGCTTGATGCCTACCCGGGCACAAACGGCAAGGTGGTTTACAAGGAAGGACTCCTCGTCGGTTATCGCTGGTTCGACACAAAACAAATCGAGCCGCTGTTCCCCTTTGGTTACGGCCTTTCTTACACGCAATTCAAATATTCGGATCTCAATCTCGCTCCCGCCCAGGACGCGTCCGGGCCGCCCGTGACGGTTGAATTCGAGCTGGCCAACACCGGCAGCCGCGCCGGTGCGGAAGTGGCGCAGGTTTATGTGCAGGAAGTCAGCCCCAGCCTCCCGCGGCCGCTCAAGGAATTGAAGGGCTTCAAGAAAGTATTGCTGCAACCGGGGGAAAAACAAAAAGTCTCCGTCGTCCTCGACCGGAACGCCTTTGCCCATTATGACCCGGATAAAAAAGGCTGGGTGGCCGACAAGGGCGCCTACAAAATCCTGGTCGGCAGCTCCTCGCGCGACCTGCTTCTCGATGGCAAATTCGAACTGGCGGAAACGACAGTGAAATAAAAATCAGGTGCTGGCGCGAAACAGGTGGGTGACCCGTTCGAAGCGCTTGTTGTCAGCGCGAATCCGCGCGGCGAGGGTCCGGGCCGTGGCCTGTAGGAAAGGCGTCGCGAGAGCGGGCGCTTCCCGGGTGAGACGGTCAAAAGCAACGTCGGAGATTTTCAGCACGGTGCTGTCCACATTGGCAATGACATCCGCCGAACGCGGACCCTGATCAAACAGCGACATGTCACCGAAAAAATCTCCGGGGCCGAACGTGGCCAGAATCGTCTCTTTGTCACCGACCATCACCCGGGCCCGCAACTCGCCTTGCAGGATGAGGTACATGCCGTCCCCGGCATCACCTTGTTTCACCACCGCCATCCATTGCGGCACCGGGTGCAGTTCCATGAATTCAATCAGGCGATCAAGCTGTGCGTCGTTCAGTTGGGACAGGATTTTGATGCGCCGCAGCGAGCCGGGAGCGATGCCCGCACCCGAAGCTGCGGCGGAATCCGGGATGCTGGTCTGACTGAAATACGCTTGAAGTCCGGTGATTTCCGCCGCCCGCCGCCAGCTTCCGTCGCGGCGCGCGAAGACCCAAGTGTCGGCCAGGACGCGCTCGTCACTGATCCAGTCAATCAAAACCGGCAGTTCCACAGGGCCATAAGGGGAATCGTCAATCCCCCAAATGAAAAAATCATTGGGAACCTCTTTCCCTTCCATCCTCACATCCTATCACCATCCGTAACCTTTTGAAAAGCAAAAAGTAATGTCACATGCAAATCATTCCAGGCCAATTGGATACGATGCAGTTGCCAGTCAAATTGCCGTAGGATTCAACCCCGGAAGTTATTCCGCATTGGGATAGGAACCGAGGACTTTGACGAAGTTGCAATGCTCGCCCAGAAGGTGGATGGCCTTGACGACCTTGCGGTCCTGCATGTGGCCGTTGCAATCAATGAAGAAGAAATATTCCCATGCCTTTCGTTTGCTGGGGCGCGATTCAATCTTCGTCATGTTGATTTTGTGACGGCGGAACGCGGCAATCGCCTGATGCAACGCGCCGGCCTTGTCGGCGACGCTGACCAGCAGGCTCGTGCGGTCGTCGCCGGTGGGCGGACTGCATTGGCGTCCGAGCACGAGGAAGCGCGTGGCGTTGGCGGCGTTGTCCTGAATGTCCTGCTTGAGCACCGGCAGGCCGTATTTTTCGGCGGCGAGAATGCCGGTGATGGCGGCGTTGACTTTTCCTTGCGCGGCCAATTCAGCGGAACGGGCGTTTGACGACGTTTCGAAAATTTCGACTTTCGGAAGATGCTCCTGCACCCATTGCCGGCATTGCCCCAGTGCTTGCGGATGCACGTACAATCGCTTGATGTCCTGCAACCGGCAATTGCCGGCCAGGCAGTATTGAACCGGCAAAACGATTTGCGAAACGA
>DLMG01000204.1 GCA_002479245.1 Verrucomicrobia subdivision 3 bacterium UBA7542
GCGGGCAAAACAAAATTCGCGGGAATGCTCACCACTCGGATGGAGAGTTCTGGCGATGTGAAGCTAACATTGTGTATGATTTTGGAAGGACGCACATGAATGAGAAATTGAACATATTCGTCAGCTCGGTGCAGAAGGAACTTGAAGACGAACGAGTCATCGTCCAAAACCTGTTGAGCACCGACCCGTTTCTGTCGGCGCATTGTTCGCCGATTCTTTATGAGTTTGAGCCAGCCTCGCCGGACAAGGCATTGGAAGGCTGTTTGAAATCACTCGATGGCTGCCACGTTTACCTGCTCATCGTAGCCGCCCAATACGGCACTTTGGTTGGCAAGTTGTCCATAACCCACGCCGAATACCGGCGATCCAAAGAAAAGAAATTGCCGGTTCTTGCGTTCATCAAGGGCGACCGCAAAGTGAAGCGCGAGGACGGCACCGAAGCGTTGCTGAAGGAACTCGACGACGACGGCCCGAAATACAAACGCTTTGGTAATGTCATCGAACTGCAAAAAGAGGTGCGAGCCGCCCTCGTCAAACTGCTAAAAGAACAGTTTGGCATCGCGCCTTCCAGTGATGAAAACGAAGTTGCGCAGCAAACCATCGAGGCTACTTCCATATTCGAGTCGCAGCCGCTGACGCGATTACGCTGGTCTGAACTCGACCACGAGGTGATCCGCCAATTGATTGCCGCAGCGGAAGGCCGGGACGCTGAAAAAATCTCCGCCGCCGACTTGCTCGCGGGCGCATCGGTGCGCGGCTTGGTCTGGCATGACCCGCAAGCCGGGGAACATTACGCCACCGCCGCCGGCATCGTGCTGCTGGCGAAAGACCCTTCGGCGGTTTTTCCGCAGTGCCGCATCCTGGCCGATGCGTATCGCGGCACGGAGCCGGATGGCAATCCTCACGACCATGAAGACATTCGCAGGCCGATGCCGACCGCGATTGACCGCGCCATCGCCTTCATTGACCGAAACACCCGCCATCCGATGCGCGTCGTTGGCCTTATCCGCTCCGAACGTCGTGCCGCTCGTCGTCACCAACCGGACAGGAAATGAAATCGCGCCGGTCGTGTGCCGGTGGTTGGTTGGTTCTTTGCCGCGTGCCACGGTCACAGGTTGCTCGCCAAAAGCAAACGCGGCTTCTAGGATGGCATCTCTGGTTTGGCGGAGGGGCGTCCGAACCTTTGTTGCCGCGCCGCGCGGTCAAACGTCGCGGTCTTTCTTTATAGGCGCTCTGGCTGCCGCGCCGGGCAGCGTGGCGATGCTCCGCGCATCGCCTGCTGTTTTTCCGTCCCGCGAGTTGCATGGTTTTGAGCGCGTTGCCCTGCCGCTTCATTTTTCGTTGAACGCCCATGCCGTCGTCCTGTCAAATCTTCGCCTATCATAGGCCAGGCTTTTTGCCTGCAAAGCGAAAGCGCCCCTCAATTGAGGCTTCATTGGTGAGAGTTTGACCGCCGGTTTGCGGTCGGCTCGATGACCCCACAAAAATTCTTCCCCAGGTGCGGACTTTTTCCGCCTTGGGGAAATTTGTCGAAACGCACTTTGTTCCGGCCTTGGCCGTCGTGCGTTCCGAGATTGGCCGAAGAAAAATCGCGGCCAGAAAGCTGTGTGATTTCCGCACTGGCCAATGACAAATTTGCGGTAAAACCGGAGAAGTGAAAATGAACAGACTGACTTTGAATCGACGCCTCGTCGTCACGCTGCGCCAGCGGCGACCGTTTCACCCGTTCATGGATTGCTGGGAGCAAACCCGCCAGCCTGCCAACCGGCAATGGGTATTTGATTTCATCGTGAAACCAAATTCAGGCCGGGCAAAAGTTGTAATGAATTCATTACAACCTGCCCGGCGGATTTGCGGTAAAAACAGAAACTGCATTCTGTTCCAATATGGAACAACGCAGATCAAATCGCATGAGATGCTGACTCGGTTGCCATGAAAAAACTCAACTTGATTCGACGGCAGATCATCGAACTGCGCCAACGGCGACCGTTGCGCGCGTTCATGGGTTGCTGGGAGCAAACCCATGAGCATGGCAACCCGCAATGGGAATTTGATTTCATCGTGAAACCAAATTCAGGCCGGGTAAAAGTTATGATGATTTCATCGCAACCTGCCCGGTGGATTTGCGGTAAAAACAGAGGCTGCATTTTGTTTCAATGTGAAACAACGCAGAACGAATTGCATGAGATTCTGATTCGGTTGCCATGAAGAAGCTAAACTTGATTCGACAGCAAGTCAGGAAACTGCGCCAGCGTAACGGCTGGTCGCAGGAGAGATTTGCCGTCAAATTGCAGCTTGCCGGCTGGCACAACGCCACCCGCAGCACCGTTTCCAAGATCGAAGGCGGCTCGATGGGTGTCGCCGAATACGACCTGTTGTTCATCGCCGCCGCCCTGCGCGTTCACTTTGTCCATTTGTTTCCCCCGATTGACTGGAAACGCCCGATGGATGAATCCGTGCCGTTGGTTTGCAACACCCCGCCAAAATAACAAGCGTGTCGGGGTGGTGTCGAATTGACTTGCCGTTCATTTTAACTCCGCCAAAATAGGTAAAATTCAAATCGTGCGGGTTGGTTGACCGACTCAAGCCAATGTAGCTCAGCGGTAGAGCAACGGTTTCGTAAACCGTCGGTCGCCGGTTCAATCCCGGCCATTGGCTCCATTTTCTAACGCTTGGGCGTTAGAGAGTTGTGAAATCAGGGAGTCAAAGTTTCAGTGGAAGTTTCAGTAGCCGACAAAGTCGGCCACTATCCGAGACCGACTCGGCCACTACTCGCTAACGCAGCCGGGTTGAATTGGTTCATGTTCATAACCATGAAAGATGACATGAAACAACGCTACCGCGCATTCCTCCGGCCTTGGGGTGTTTATTACTGCGAAGACCTCGTGACCGGCAAACAGGAAACCCTCAAAACCTGCGACAAAAACGAGGCTTATCGTCTCGTTCGGCTAAAAATGAAACCGCTGCCGCGCCCGCATTCAGTTTGCATCTGGCGCGCGTCTATTGGAAAGCCAGTGATCCCGCCGCCGCCAGCCGCACCTGGCAATGTGTGATGGACGAAATTCTCAAATTAAAAAGCGGCCATACGCACGAGCGCTGGGTCACGGCCATCAAAGACAAGGCTTTTGATTCGATTCGGAATCTCGTCGTGATGGAAACGCGCCCGGAACATTTCCTGCGCGCTTTGGAAAATGGAACGGTTTGCACGAACATCTTTTTACGGCGGGTGCAAAACTTCGCCCTCGATATGTCATGGCTGCCGTGGCCGGTGTTGCCGAAAAAGGGCTGGCCGAAAATCCAGTTCAAAGACATCATACCAGTCGAAGGAAAGCACGGGATCGGCGAACCAGTGTTTGACGGAACAGATCCTAAAAAAGCTCTTGAAAAAATCGGGCGGGCCCTTGCCGAACTCGAAGCGAGTCGCCGCAAACATTTCCTCCTTAAGGGCACCGATCTGCTCGACCTGTCCGAAGCACCGCACCTTCTAGCCGCCCGAGCCATAACCGGGGCTGGTAAGTTGCATCCGGTGAAAGGCCTGCTTAAAAAGCTTGGCTCCAAGCTCACGGCCGATATCGGCTCGACCAAGGCTGCTTTTCTCATGGCGAAACTGCAAGAAGATGTAAAAGCCATCGTCTCTCAGCATCCTGCCACCAAAAAGAAAGCCGCTGCGGACGATTCAAATCCCCCTCAAACACAGACTGGCTTAACCTGACCGATTTTGCGATGACCATGGGGACCACCGTGAAAAGGTTTATCCTAGTGTTGTGTCTGGGAAATCGGACATCAGCCCGCGCCGGCAAAGCCCGGTCCTTGCCAGCAGTGAAGACGCATGATGTTTCTATGGAGATTTTAACATCAAAACATCCGGATATTTGAATTCAAGATAGGCGTATCCCTTAAAGTATTAGTTGACTGTAACCGATAACGTGTGCTATACGTCTGGCACATTCGATGAAAACTTGCATGAACATATCAGTCACGAGTTGGCCGACCATGTCGGTCGCGAAAGCGACACGTCATAGCCGGTATAACCCGGGTTGTGTGTTTAGCCTTAGCCTATCCAGGGCAGATTTAGAGCAAGAACCCAAAATCAATTTGGATAGACTTATGGTAAGCAGGTAAAGAATCGAAATAGACTTTCTCTAACCCTGCTTACCGCGTGTAGGCAGGGTTTTTTATTTTCCCTGCGGAACCGGCAGAGTGAATGGCAGTTAACGAAAGACGAACGATCTGTGAACAAGAATAACGCGACATCCAGGTGATGTCTTCTGGCGACAAATTGATTTTGGCGAGGACGAGCTTTGAATCGTCACCGATGTGGTGTGCCTATGAGCGACCAATCACATCGCCAGGAAGAGCAAAACGAATTTTACATTTTGAGGGCTTCGAAGGAGGTGTGCCCCTAAACACCGAAACAGCCGCCGTGAAACCGCGGGTTGGGATCGAATAGATCACCAAGAGGTGTTTGTTCTTTGTTGAAATGGCGCGGGCCGGGAGCATGAACGCTCCCGGCCCTTTTAATTTCGCGGTTGTGATTTAACAGCAGAATGGCTCCTCGCCAGGGAGCATGTCCGGGTGCGACTCCCGGCAGCCGCACCAATTTCCAATAAGTCGCGCACCAGCCTGTGCGGCAGAGTCTCCAAAACTCAGCCTGCCTGGGGCAGCACCAGGGCGACTTGCCAATTTTCATGGGGGCGTGGCAGAAAAGTGATGCACCTGCCCTGCAAGCAGGCTCAAGCGGGAGCGTTACCCGCCGTCCTCCACCATTTCGCATTGCGGGAAACTCGACCAAAGCACAGAGAGAAGCCTCATAAACTTCTTTAGGTGGGTGCGACTCCCACTCCCGCTACCAATTTCAGGGAAGTGATCCAGTTGCCCGACTGTAAATCGGGTGTCGCAAAACAAAACTGGAAGTGACGAACTGGAGCATTACCAGCACTTCCCACCAGCCTTCGCCGCCTTCATCAGCGGGCGGCAAAGGCTGCCGCGCCGAAGCACGAAGTGCGGAGGCGGGCTTTATCTTCAACCGGGCTACGGCCCGGCAGGCCATTTCGGACTCGTAGCTCAATCAGCAGAGCGCCCCGTTGTCTGCGGGAGGGTTGAGGGTGCAATTCCCTTCGGGTCCGCCACCAGCGCGTAGTGTAGGAGCAACACGCTCGGCCTGGGACCGAGGGATCGCAGGTGCAAATCCTGCCGCGCTGACCAATTTTCAATTGCTGCCGTGGCCGAGACAGATAAGGCATTCGTCTTCTAAACGAACCGAGACAGGTGCAACTCCTGCCGGCAGCGCCATGTAATGTTATTTATTGTGCGTCTACCACGAACAATAAATAGCAATTGCCAGGTAGTGTGAAAGTAGCACGGCGGCCTGTTAAGCCGTACGGTGTTGGTGCGAGTCCAACCCTGGCAGCCATTTTCAGGGTGTAATGTCAGCAGCAGACGGCCCGGTTCGGAGCCGGGAGGTCGCGAGTGCGAGTCTCGCCACCCTGACCATTTCACGGAAGGCAGGCAGATATAAGCTGGCTGCACCTGTCCCGAAAACAGGATCGGCATCGCCGAGGTCGGAGCGTTACCGACGCCTTCCGCCATCCTTCGCTCTGAGCCGATAACTCTTGTTTCAGAGCGAAGGATGCCCTCCATAGCATCTGCGCGAAGGAGGGCTCGTCTGCCTAGCTCAGAGCTATGGATGGCAGGCCAATTTCTCAAACCCTTAACGAAAGGAAGTCCCATGAAACCCATTATGCGTCACCAAAGCCAGTTGCTCTTTCGCAGGAGCTACAAACCAAATCGAGTCATGCGAATCCGGCCAATGCCGCGGCTTAATCTCGTGTTCCGCCCCGTGAACCGATTTGGCTCGAAACCGCAATTGACCATCGTCTCGTAGCTCAAAAGCAGAGCGCTCGCCTGATAAGCGAGAGACCGCGGAGCGTTACCGCGCAGGACGACCAGCCTTCTCCTGTTGGGCTACGGCCCGGCAGGCCATTCCCCCGAGTAGCTGAGGCAGATTAGCGCCTCGCTGAAGACGAGGAGACGTTGGCGCGATACCAACCTCGGGGGCCACTAAAAACCAATCCCGCTTAGCGGGCAAGAAAGGAAACATGAACACACTGACTGAAACTCAGGTGCGCCTTTTCGCCTCGTCCAAAAGCTGGATTGAGGGCGAAGCGATGCGCCAGCTCTATGCCGTGGCAAAACTTGATGGCGTGCGGCACGCCGTTGGTTTTCCGGACTTGCATCCGGGCAAAGGCACGCCCGTGGGCGCCGCGTTTGTAACTGAAGGTGTTATTTATCCGCACCTCATCGGCGGCGACATCGGTTGCGGCATGACGTTGTTCAAGACGGACCTCGTCCGGCATGACGCCAAGCTCGACCGCTGGGCGGAATTGTATTTCCACCTCGAACACCCGTGGGATGAAGATGTCGGCGATTATCTCGCCGCATCGGATTTGCAGTCCACGGAGTTCGATACCGCTCTCGGCACGATCGGTGGCGGTAATCACTTCGCCGAGATTCAAGCGGTGGAGAAAGTTCACGATACCGTGGCGTTCAAGCGCACGGGCATCGGAAAGGACCAACTCGTCATCCTCGTCCACAGCGGCTCGCGCGGTTTGGGCGAATCCATCCTGCGCGCTCATGTGAATGAGTATCGCAGTTCGGGTGTGGCTGGAGAGTCGTTTGCCGGCGAGGAATATCTCAATGGCCACAACTATGCCGTGAGGTGGGCGAAGGCAAATCGTGCGCTCATTGCCAGGCGGTTTGCCTTCAAGCTTGGTGCGGAAGCCGAATGTGTCTGGGACGGTTGCCACAACAGCATCACCCGGCACGAGGGTGACGGTGAGATTGTTTGGATTCACCGCAAAGGTGCGATCGCGGCTGACAACGAGTTTGTTGTCATTCCGGGTTCACGCGGTTCGTTGAGCTATGTCGTCAAG
The DNA here is from genome assembly GCA_002479245.1 of Verrucomicrobia subdivision 3 bacterium UBA7542. GTDB lineage: Bacteria > Verrucomicrobiota > Verrucomicrobiia > Limisphaerales > UBA11358 > UBA11358. The sequence goes on from DLMG01000204.1 coordinate 6,933, forward strand.
CCGACTGGCAACGGTGAGAGTCATGCCTGGTCGCTGGCACACGGTGCTGGCCGCAAATGGGCACGCAGCGAAAGTCGTTTGCGAATGCGCGAACGCTTCGGCGCTCATCAGTTGGTCCAGACGCCGCTGGGCGGCCGGGTCATTTGTGAGCAGCGCGATCTCCTCTACGAGGAAGCGCCGGCCGCATACAAAAACATCGAGGCAGTGATTCAGGACCTCGTTGATGCCGGGCTCGCGTCCGTCATCGCGACATTCCGACCGCTCCTCACCTACAAGACGCGCGCGGTTCGCCGTTAGCGCCTGCAGGCCGGTCCGGCTCGGACCATCGCCACGGAGGAATGGAGTTCACAGAGTTAAGGCTCGCCGGTGAGCAGCCACTCTGGTTCTCCGCGACTCTGAGGCGACCACTTTCGTCCGTGAATGCAAAGCAGCTCGCGCACCCGGATTTTCAATCCGACCCTAGCCGGTGCGAGACCGGCCACGGATGCCAGTTTGCTCTCAAGGTGTAATCAGTTTCTGCACGCCGCTCTGCGAAGGCGGAAGTTCGTGGTGCAAATCCACGTGAGAGCGCCAGTTTAATTGATAATTTACGATTGATGATTGATGATTTTAAAGCGGCGTCCTCCGCGGTGTTCTCAAATCGTAAATCACAAATCAAAAATCGTAAATGAGTTGCCTCTGTGCCTCAGCAGCCACAGGGCGAGTTTCGTAAACTCGTATTCGTCGGTGCGAGTCCGACCAGAGGCTCCATCCGTCGCTCTGAACCGGCGTCAGCCGGGGCGGAGCGACGGATGCCCTCCGTAGCCTCGTGCGAAGGAGGGCTCGTGTAATCTGGCTCAGAGCTATGGATGGCAGGCCAACTGCCGGCTGCGGCTCGGCAGGCCATTTCAGGATTGTGGTGTAACAGCAGCATTTCGCGTTGTGAACGCGACGGTCCGGGTGCGAATCCCGGCTTCCTGACCAATTTTTCGGCGGCGCATGTGCGTCGTCGTTCCACAACCACAAACCACAACCCGGAGGCCGTATGGCAAACCAATCGTTCGATCAAGAAAGCCCCTTTTTTCGAAATCACCAGCAAGCGACGCAAAGGTTTCCCGTCCGAGACCCGCGTAAAGCGCGGCCTTCGCGTCGTGCATGGCGACAAGGAGCTTCATGAAAAGCTCGGTCGCAATGATCCATGTCCGTGTGGGTCAGGACGCAGCTTTCAAAAGCTGCTGCCTTCACACCGGTCGCTATGACGGCAGTCAGCGGAATCATTACTTCCGTGAGTGACCGGCAAAATCATTTCAGACTTTGAATCAGGCCAGCAGCCATTCCGGCAGTCCGCCGGAACCGTCCTGCGCATGGGCTGGTTCATTTGCGGTTCGATTCCGCATGTTGGCTGAGAACCAACTCCTTGGTACGGAGCGCGGGAGAAATCCCGCATCAAAACCCGACCGGAAGGCCTGCGTTCAATCGCAGCCCGAAGGCAGCTCTGTGAAAAACGCTCCGGCGATTTTCCCGCTGCCGGACGGCGGCCTTCCGGCCCGGGCACAATTTTAGGAAAGGAAAACAAACATGAACTATAACATACTGTTTATCTTCGGAATCGCCGTCGTTGTCATAGCCGGCGTGATTGCCATGCCGGCAATCAAGAACCTGCGCCACGTATTTCGAGTGCCGGAAGGCTGGACGGGACTCGTGTATCATCACGGCTTGTACATGCGTCGCAACAATGCCGGACGCCATGTGCTCTGGGGATACGGCTGGACGATGAACCTGATCGATCTCCGCAAGACTTCACTGCTTGTGGCCGGCCAGGAAGTCCTCACGGCTGACAGCGTCGGCCTCAGGTTGAGCCTGCTCGTCACTTACCAGGTAACGGAGCCGGTCAAGGCCGCGCACGAAACGCAGAACTGGTTGAGCGATCTCTACAACGCCACCCAGCTTGCGCTGCGAGCGGTCGTAAGTGGTGTTGCTGTGGAAGCGTTGCTCAATCAGCGGCTCGAAATCGGCGCGCAGCTTCTGGCCCGCGTGCAGCCGGAGGCGGCCAAGATTGGCATCAACGTCCTCGCTGTCGAAGCAAAAGACGTGATGTTCCCGGCTGACTTGAAGCGGGCCTTTGCCGACGTGTTGAAGGCGAAGCAGGAAGGCCACGCCACCCTCGAACGCGCACGCGGAGAGAGCGCCTCGCTGCGCAATCTGGCGAATGCCGCCCGCGTGCTGGAAGGAAATCCGGCCCTGATGAACCTGCGTCTGATGCAGTCGCTCTCGGCTGCACAGAACGCCGGTAGCACTTTGGTAGTCGGCATGCCGGGTGGCTTCGTGCCGCTGAAAAATGGCAAACCTGCAACCAGCACCGAAGCCGGAGAATCAAACTAACAACGCGGGCGGAGGCAAAAAGCTTCCGCCTGCATTCCGTATTGCTTTGGCAAAAGCAAAGCAGAAAATCATCATCCGAAAGTCAGATTATGGAAGAACGTCAAGCCGAACATCCGTTTACTCAATTTGAAAGCGCGCTCAAGAGGCTGCAAAAGCCTGCGGGTAACGACCCGCGCTTTGCGACTTTTGATCTAATCAGGCAAAACAGCGAGTCCTTTCTGTTAGCGTGCAATGAAACATTCAAGGAATTGCACTAACTCTCAATCATTAACATGTCCGTGTTGGAGAAAGTCACAAAAAATCCATCCTTGCCACAAGAGGCGCAGATGGATTTGCAGTATCTGAAACTGTTGTGGGAGCGGATCAACGATACGATCATTTGGCAGATGTTTTGCCAGCAACGGCATTTGATCAAGAGACTTTGTATGAGGCAACCGCGCCGGCCTCTGTCCGCCTGCAATCCAAGTAGCGTGATTTCGGTTTTGAAACAGATTAATTCCGATCCGTTCAAAATTGCCATCTGGACTGATGCAACGGGGATCGTTGACGTTGGCGACATCTTGTGTCGGGACTGTAAGACCGGTGAGGTGTTATTCCTGGAGGTTAAAGACGGCGAGGTTAACGATGACATCCATCGAACCCTGAAAACCAGTGCTTGTCCTTGGACAGTTCAGGATTTCCTTAACCGGCGTGGCAAGAAGGGTGGTGAACAAATGATGCGCGTGATCGAACAGATGAAGTTGAATTCTCAGGTGAGTTCATTTCTGCGAAAGGAAAAGGGCTTCGATCCTTCGGCTGGTTGTGAAGTCGAGATCATGGATATGACCGCCATTCCAGAAAGAGACTGGGATCTAGAACTCAACCAAGTGCTAAGGGCATCTGAGGCCGAGGATGGAGCGCTTGTGTGTGTAGATGACACCCTCTGGCTCTTCGCCAAGACTCGGACCAGCGAGAGTGTGTCTGCGGTCGAGCAGGAGTTTGCAAAGCGAGTGGAACAGCTCCATCACCCAACTGCTTCGAAGTGGATGAAGGAATATCAAAAAGGCGACAGTTTCCCTTCAATTCTCAGTTTGCAGCAATGGGTCAGTTATGTGCAAAGTCGTCCTTTATTCTGTAGGGACCTTGCTGTCGAGGATATGGTTTCAATTCTTAAGGGGAAGAAGCATGTCATGATGTTCTTTGACTGGTCCGCATTTGCTCATTCGTTGTCACAGTTAGGGGTAACGCTCGAATGGAGTTCACAAAAACAAGGCCGCCGCGAAAAGTCGAAACCTCGATATGACAGGTTTCTGTTGGTTGGGGATCGAATGCCAATTCTGAAATGCGGTGATGTTACAATGCACTTGGGCGACAGCCGGCTTTTGCGCATCTTCTTTGATGGAATTCGTCCATCCTCGCTAGCTGCTCACCTCAAGCAAGCTTTTGAGCTTTTGCCTCAACGCTTCGACAATAAGTCAGGTTGAATTCTGTTGTTCTTTACCGTCGGGTCATCCCGTTGGCCGATTAGCTCAGGCGGCGGCCTGCAAAGCCGCAAAGGCTGGTGCAATTCCAGCACGGGATTCCATTTCTTCGAGCATAGGTGTTGAGAGATACACGCTGCGCTTCCAACGCGGAATACAGGGCGCGATACCCTGATGCTCGTCCAGCCTTCGCCAAGGCTTCGGCCTGGCAAGCCATTTTCCCAAGTGAACCCGGCATGCCGACAGAAACCTCGCACGGTCGAAGTAATGGTCGGGCACCGGGTGCGGTGCGCTTGGGGATACTTTTGCGACGCGAAATCCCGGTGCCGGCGAGGATTTCACAGACCTGGCTGCGGCGGTTCAACTCCGCCTTCGCGTCGTGAATGGGTTGCAAGCATTGCAGCGATGCAGCGGTCTCTTAAACCGCAGAGCACGGGGTAGCACCGTGGCGACCCACCATCCTTCGCTTGGAATCCGAGCGACCGCGAGGGTTTCAAGCGAAGGATGTCCTCCATAGGCTTGGCGAAGGAGGACTTTTCTTTTCAGGGATTCCAAGCTATGGATGGCAGGCCATGTTCTACACATACGTGATCGAGAGCGCGAGCCATCCTGACCAGCGTTACATCGGTCATACTTCAGACCTCCGCCAGCGACTCGCGGACCACAACGCCAGGAAATGTCCCCACACTTCCAAGTTTGTGCCGTGGAAGATCAAAGTTTATGTCGCGTTTGAGACGATTGAGCAGGCTCAACATTTTGAACGGTATTTAAAGAGCGGTTCTGGTCACGTCTTCGCAAAAAGGCATTTTTGGAACCACGGGTAATTTCAGAATGGGAGTCTTCAAGTTCTCTTGTCCCGAGCTTCGGCTCGGCAGGCCTTTTCATGCCGATGTGGCTCAGCAGCGACAGTCCCGCCGCGGCGGGATAAACTGCCGGGCATTTGCCCCACGAGAGTGCGAGTCTCTCCATCGGCCCCATTTCGCTCCCGTAGCTCAAATTATCAGAGTGCGACGCTTCGAACGTCGCGGTTGCAGGTGAGAATCCTGCCGGGAGTACCAATTTACGGGCATGTGGTTAAACCCGAACAGCAGAGGATCCAGACTCAGAATCTGGCAGCCTTGGGGGTGCAATTCCCTTCATGCCCACCAGCCTTCGCTCGAAGCGCAGCAATAGCAAGGCTGCCGCGCCGTAGCACGCAGTGCATCGGCGGGCGTAATCGCCCACACTCGCGAGCTACGGCTCGGCAGGCCACTTCACGGCGACTGGCTTCAGCGGGAACAGCAGACCCCGGCGACTTAAAATCGCCGAGCCTTCCGGGTGCAAGTCCCGGGTCGCCGACC
>DLMG01000079.1:0-1102 GCA_002479245.1 Verrucomicrobia subdivision 3 bacterium UBA7542
TGCGCGCCGACCGCCAGCCGGAGTTCACGCAGATTGACATCGAGATGTCGTTCATCGAGCGCGAAGACATTTACGCGCTCATTGAAGGCTTGCTCCAGCGGGTCTGGAAAACCGCGCTGAACCTTGACGTGCCGGTGCCGTTCAAACGCCTTACCTTCGAGGAAGCGCTGAACCGCTACGGCATTGACAAGCCGGACACGCGCATCGGCATGGAACTGGCGGACTTCACCGAAGAATTCCGCGCCAGCAAGTTCAAGGTTTTCAGCGGCGCGGTCGCCAGCGGCGGCGTGGTGAAGGCGCTCAATGCCAAAGGCCTCGCGTGCGCAACCCAAGGCCAGATCGAGACGATGACCGAATACGCCAAGAGCTTCGGCGCCAAAGGCCTGGCTTATATCAAGGTGGAAGGCGGCGAATGGAAATCGCCCATCGTCAAGTTTTTCAACGACGCCGAGAAGGCCGCGCTGGCGAAGAAACTGGCCATCGAGGAAGGCGACCTGATTTTGTTCGCCGCTGACCAGTGGCTGAATGCGTGTGAAATTCTCGGCAAGATTCGTTTGTATTGCGCCGATGTTTTGAAGGCGCAAGGCAAGCTGACCGTTCCCGCCGACAGGTTCGATTTCCTCTGGGTGGTGGATTTTCCGCTGCTCAGCTTCGACAAGGAACAAAACCGCTGGTATTCCAGCCATCATCCGTTCACCGCGCCGGTGACGGAGGACATTCCCTTCCTCAAAACCGACCCGAAGAAGGTTCGCGGCCAGCATTACGACATCGTGGTGAATGGCGTGGAACTCGGTGGCGGCTCGATTCGTATTCACCAGCCCGACGTGCAAAAAACCGTGTTCGAGGAAGTGCTGCAAATCCCGCCGGACATGGTGAAGGCGCGGTTTGGTTACATGCTCGAAGCGTTTCGATTCGGCGCGCCGCCGCACGGCGGCATCGCGCTCGGCTTTGACCGGCTCATTGCGATTCTCTGCAACACCCCGAGCATCCGCGACGTCATCGCCTTTCCGAAAACCGCCAAAGGCACTTGTTTGATGACCGATTCCCCCGGCAGCGTGGAGCCGAAGCAACTGCGCGACTTGCATCTGGAATTGAAAGTGGC
>DLMG01000079.1:1211-10627 GCA_002479245.1 Verrucomicrobia subdivision 3 bacterium UBA7542
GCACGCTTCCAGCGTGCGGGTTGGGGCAGCATCTTGCTGCCTGATTCAGCACAAGATACCCATTGTTCGGGAGCACGAAGCAAGATGCTTCGTAAACCCGCAAGCAGGATGCTTGCGCTACAGGCTTGCACGCCAATTGATCTCGGGTATTTTGATTCGCGTAGAAACCCGGGAAAACATGCAAGCTCCGAACCATCTGGTTTCCGGCTTTCACACACGCAACACGCTTCCCCATCTCAAGCGTGATGGTGGCGCCTACTTTGTCACATTCCGCCTGGCAGACACGTTGCCGGCTGAATTGATTGAACGGCTCAAACGCGAACGCGACACCATTCTTCAACAGGCGCTCACGGCCAAACGTCCGCTGACGTGGCCCGAACAGGAGGGATTATTCCGCTGGTATTCCGCGCGGGTGGATGCGTATCTAGACGCCGGTCACGGCGAATGCCTGCTCAAACGGCGCGACCTAGCCGAATTGGTTGCGAATGCGCTTCGCTATTTTGAAGGCCAACGATATGAACTCCGCTCCTGGGTGGTCATGCCCAACCACGTTCATGCCGTCGTGGGGCCGAAACCGCCACAAACCCTCACGAAGATTCTTCACAGTTGGAAATCTTTCACGGCAAGTGAGGCGAATAAAATTCTGAAACGCGCCAACCGGCATTTTTGGCAGACCGAATCCTATGATCACCTGGTCCGTGACGATGCTGATTTGGCGCGATGTTGCGAATACACGACGAGGAATCCGGTGAGCGCCCGGCTCTGCGAGCGGCCTGAAGATTGGGAGTGGAGCAGTGCTTTTCGGGCGCATGATTTCACGCAGCAGGATGCTGCGTAAACCCGCACGCTGGAAGCGTGCGCTACGTAACACAGCCATCCTGGCTGCGGGTTCAGGCGGCTTCCAGCCGCCGGTTTAAGAACAGTGTTGTGATGCACTACGGCATTACTCCTCAAAAAACATTCTGGACAACCGCCACCAAACAAAATAAGCTTTGTTTAGTAAACTGTAGCTGCTGCCCATTACAGCCTTGCAAATCGGGCGCTCGAATCATCATGAAAACCGAACGAAACCTGATTCAACTCTGTCTGCTGGGGGCGCTGCTGCTGGCGTTGCCCGCCGTGGTGCAAGCGCAATTCACATACACGACCAATGCCGATGACACGCTCACCATCACTGGCTACACGGGTTCCAACGGCGTGGTAATGATTCCCGGTACCATCACTAACCTGCCCGTCACCAGCATTGGTGACTGGGCCTTTTACGCTACCAGTGTTACCAACGTCCTGATTCCCGATAGCGTCACCAACATCGGGGATGGGGCATTTTTTGATTGCCAAACGCTGACCAACGTCACGATCGGCAGCAGTGTCGCCAGCATTGGAGATTGGACGTTCGGTTTCTGCCCCAGTCTGATGAGTGTCTGTTGTCGCGGGGATGCGCCCAGTCTTGGAGGCGGCAATGTGTTCTACGGCGACTTGGCCACGATCTATTATTTGTCCGGAGCCACCAACTGGGGACCGATGTTTGGTGGCCATCCGCCCGTGCTTTGGAATCCAGAGGTGCCATTCGTTTACACGACAAATAGTGACGGCATTACTCTCACCATCACGGGCTACACCGGTTCCGGCGGGGCGGTAACCATACCCAACAGTATCAATTTCCTGCCGGTCACCGGCATTGGGGGGTATGCTTTCTATTTTTGCAACGAGCTGACCAGCGTCACGATTTCTGACAATGTTACCGGCATCGAGGACTTTGCCTTTGATTACTGCTGGAACATGACCAATGTCATGATCGGCAGCGGCGTCACCAACATCGGCCATTATGCGTTCAGTGGATGCAGCGACCTCACAACGATCACAGTGGACGCCGGCAATTCGTTCTTCAGCAGCGGCGGCGGCGTCTTGTTCAATCAGAACCAAACTTCGCTTGTCGAATTTCCGGTAAACAGAGTCGCCAACTACACGATCCCCAACAACGTCACCAACATCGGGGACTATGCGTTCTTAAACTGCGGCAACCTGACTAACGTCACGATGCCCAACAGCATCACCAGCATAGGGAACGGTGCGTTCTATTTCTGTACCAGCTTGACCGACCTCACGATCCCCAACGGTGTTACCAGCATTGGCGGCAGTGCGTTCTATTTATGCGAAAGCCTGAGTAGCATCACGATTCCCAATGGGATCACCAGCATTGCAAGCGATACGTTTTTTAGCTGCTTTGGCTTGACCAGCGTCACGATTCCCGACAGCGTCACCAACATCGGCAACTGGGCTTTTTATAATACCAGCGTCACCAACGTTCTGCTTCCCGACAGTCTTACCTGCATTGGGAGCAATGCCTTCGACACCTGCCTTAGTCTGAAAGGAATCACGATTCCCAACAGCGTGACCAGTATCGGAAGCGGTGCGTTCCATAATTGCATCAGTCTGATCAAAATCACAATCCCCAACAGCATTGTCAGCATCGAAGACCAAACGTTCGCTGAATGCACCAGCCTGGCCAACATTACGATCCCTGACAACATTACCAGCATCGGAGATGGCGCGTTCAGTGATTGCATCAATATCACCAGTGTCGTAATCCCCTATAGTGTGACAAACCTTGGAGGTGCCTTTGGTAACTGCACTAGCCTGACCAACGTGATAATCCCCAATAGTGTTACCCGTATTGGAATGGGTGCATTCAATAATTGTGCGAATTTGACTAGCATCACAATCCCCAACAGTGTTACCAGCATTGACGATGCTACGTTCAGCGGCTGCACCGTTCTTACCAACATCGCGATTCCCGATAGCGTCAAAAGTATTGGCAGCGCGGCGTTTGGTAACTGCACCAGTTTGGTTACCATCACAATTCCCAACAGTGTTACCAACCTTGGCGCTGCGTTTGGTTATTGCACTAGTCTGGCCAGCGTCACAATCCCTGATGGTGTGACCAGCATTGGAAGCGAAACATTTGAATTCTGCACTGGTCTGACTGACGTCACGATTCCTGATAGCATCACCAGCATCGGAGACTGGGCCTTTGAAAACTGCAGCAGCCTAACCAGTGTCACGATTCCCAGTAGCGTGACCACTATTGGAAACCTTGCATTCGAGTTCTGTGCCAACCTTAAGGAAGTGTTCTTCAACGGCAACGTGCCTGACTTTATTGGTGCATCTATATTTAATGGCACTCAGAACGTGATCGTCTATTACTTGCCGGGAACTATAGGTTGGAATGATTTTGCTAACAATACCGGTGTTCCGACTGCGCCTTGGTTGCCCGCCATGCTGACCAACGACGGCAGCTTCGGCGTGCAGACCAACCAATTCGGTTTCAACATCAACTGGGCCAGCGGGCAGACGGTGGTAGTGGAAGCCTGCGCGGATCTATCCAATCCCACCTGGTCTACGGTGGGAACCAACACCCTGACTGGCGGCTCATGTTATTTTAGCGATCCGCAATGGGCGAATTATCCCAATCGTTTTTACCGTCTCCGCTCGCCGTGATCTTGGCGGCCTGCCTGAAGATTGGGCGCTGAACTGAAAACTTCCGTTGGCAACGGAGCAGGATGCTCCGTAAACCCGCAGGCAAGGATGCCTGCGCTACCCGGAGTGGCGCCGCCATCCTGGCGGCGGGTTTGGGAAGCATCCTGCTTCCTGTTCCTGTTTCTCTTTTCGGACGGTTTGCGTATTTCGTGATTTATCAATTCAATTTTTAAGGTTATGGTTTTGTCCTGTTAAATGAACAACCTGCCGCCAAAACCGAAGACCGGATTTTGGCGGCCGCTAACTCGTGTGTTACAACTGCTCGTCATCGTTTATTTGCTCATCGTTCTGGCAGCGCTGATTTTTCAGCGCCGCCTGATTTATTTCCCAACGAAAATCCCCGCCGACAGGGTGGTTCAGGCGGCAGCCGAACACGGATTCGTTCCGTGGAAAAATCCGGCCGGCCAGATTATCGGCTGGAAAATTCCCGCCACCTCAACACCAGTCGCGAGCGTTTTGATAACCCATGGCAACGCCGGTTGTGCCATTGACCGCGGCTATCTCGCCGGCCCCATTCATGATGCCGCGCCGGTTGACGTTTACGTTCTCGAATATCCCGGGTACGGCTCCCGCGAAGGTTCGCCGGACAAACGGAGTATCCTTGCTGCCGCCGAGGAAGCTTTTGGTTTGTTGACCAACGGCCTGCCCAAATATCTGGTGAGCGAATCCATCGGCGCGGGCGTGGCTTGTCATCTGGCCCAAGCACATTCCACGAATGTCGCCGGACTTGTGCTTTTCATGCCCTATCACGATCTGGCTTCCGTGGCCCAACGAAAGATGCCCTTTCTGCCGGCGTATTTGCTCTTGCTCGACCGCTTCAATCCCGCCGAATGCCTCCGGGACTATCGCGGACCGGTAAAAATTGTTCTCGCTGGCGCAGATGAAATCATTCCTGTGGAATCCGGGCGCCGATTGTTTGAGGGATACCACGGACCGAAAACCCTTCAGATCATTCCCGGCGCCCATCACAACGACATTGCCGGACAATCGCCGGCGTGGTGGAAGGAGGTTTTTGCGTTCTGGCAGCAAAACCGACCGGCGAAATCGGGCCAACCGAAATGAGCCGCGCAAAATTTACTTCTGCGTGAAGCGGTTTGGGTTTCACAGTTCGACGGCGAGGCCGTCGAACTATAGCAATTTCGGTTAACATTGGCGCAGTTTGACAAGTCGCTGGGAAGAGCGGCGGAGGGCCGCCGCACTCCAAGACGCTGCGCGCGGCACGATGAATCCTGAAAAACGCGAAGCATCTTGGACTGCGCCAGCCCTCTGGCGCTTTACATGAAAACGAAGTGTCCGCGACATGTCCTCATGAGCTTTGTGTGCCAATGTCAACATGAACTGCTATAATAACTGGTTTAGAAGAACTATTTCATGGATTGCGACCGGCAATTCGCCTTGCCGGGTTTCGCCAATTTTGCAATGATTATACACGCACGGCTTTATGAATGAATTACTTCAAAATTTGGTCAAACTTCAATCACTCGAATTCGCCGGCGTCAAAGATAAAAACACGGAGGCTTCGCTGGCAGTGTTGCGCGCCAAAATCCCATCACAAATGCTCGGCCACTACGACCGCTTGGTTGCCCATGGGAAAAAGGGCCTGGCTGCCGTTCGCGACCAGGTCTGCACGGGTTGTCACATGCATCTGCCCATCGGAGTCGTCACCACGTTGATGCGCGACGACGACATTCAGCTTTGTGATAATTGCGGTCGCTATCTTTATTTGGCGGAAGCAACGAAGGCAGAAGTCCCGAAACCAACCGCCAAGCCGGGGCCGGCCAGAAAGCCGCGAAAGTCAAAAAGTTCTTTGCTGTTGATTTGAGCGTTGAATCCGACGGTCAACCCGCCATTAACGGGCGTGAATCGCGGGAACAGCCAAAGCACGGTTTCCAGTTCCGGGATCCCCGAAAATAAAAATCCCGGCAGCGGATTCGCCGCCGGGATCTGAAAACGAACTGTTCTTATTCGCCGTAAACAGTCACTGTGGTCTTGGTGTACACGCTTAGAACACTGGTGACGTGATAGTCCACGTGCGAAATCTTGGTGATTCCGCCGTTGGCGCACGCGGCCTTGATGCTGGAATCTCCCGTGGCGATGCAGATGATGCCAGTCGAGGAGGCTTGACCTACCTTGCTGGCTTCGGCGTTGCCTGTCGCGAGAACGGGCCCGGATACATCCGTATAAATTCCGCCCATGGCTCCCACAAGAGGCCCATTGGGGCCAACGCATCCGGTTAACAGCATGGCCAACGCACCAACAAACGCACAACCGATTAATTTTCTCATAACAGTTCTCCTTTTGTTCTTGGTTTCAGTTCATTGTTTGTTTCCCGCAGGTGAACGGCTAAGAAAACAACGCTTCCCTGTCAAGCGCAGATAATTGCCGGAGGGTGGAAGGGGCGCACCTTGACACTGCGACAAGCCAAGTTGCATCGTTTCGGAAGGAACGCCGGATTCATCCGGCAGGACATTTTATCACGTGTGCCCGCTGCCGCATGAATGCGGCGTTCCCGTCGCAGTGCCCAGGTCCGCCCGGGTGGAAGGAAGTGTTTGCATTCTGGCTGCAAAACGGACGGGCGACAGGCGGAAGGCCGCAGTGAACGTCGCCAAATTTGGTTCCCGTGCGAAGCCGCCTGGGTTCTCCAGTTCGATGGCGGGCGCGGGTTGAGTAATTTCCTGCTCGCCAATCGCGCCGTTTTCGCCGATTTTTAGGCGAATTGATTATGTTTACCGGCACTTACACCGCGATGGTCACCCCGTTCAAAAACGGCGCAGTGGACGAAACCGCACTCAACCGCCTGATCCAATTGCAAATCAAGGGCGGCGTGGACGGCATCGTGCCCGTCGGCACCACCGGCGAATCGCCGACGGTGGATTGCGAGGAACACATTCGCATCATTGAACGCTCGGTGAAATTTGCCCGCGGCAAAGTCAAAGTCATCGCCGGCACCGGCGCGAATTCGACGAAAGAGGCGATTTATCTGACGCAACGGGCCGAGGATGTCGGCGCGGACGGTTCGCTCCAGGTCGCGCCCTATTACAACAAACCGTCGCAGGAAGGATTGTTCCAGCACTTCCGCGCCATCGCCCGCGCGACGAGACTGCCCATCGTGCTTTACAGCATCCCGGGACGCTGCGGCATTGAAATCGGCGTCGAGACGGTCAGCCGCCTGGCGCGCGAATGCAAAAACATCATTGGCATCAAGGAAGCCGGCGGCAGCGCCGACAGGGTGTCGGCGTTGCGCGCGGCGCTCGGTCCGAAATTTGAGATTTTGTCCGGCGACGATTCGCTGACGCTGCCGTTCATGGCCGTCGGCGCGCAGGGCGTCATCAGCGTGGCGTCGAACGTCATTCCGCGCGAAGTCACGCAGATGGTGAATGCGTTCGCTCACGGCCAAATCCGGAAAGCCTCGCAGCTTCACGCGAAATTTTATCCGCTGTTTAAGGATTTGTTCATCGAGACCAATCCGGTCCCGGTCAAGGCCGCGCTGGCGATGATGGGCTTGATGGCCGAAGAATATCGTTTGCCGCTTGTACCGCTGAGCGCAGTCAATCGCGCGAAATTGCGCGCGACGTTGAAGGCGTGTGGAATTTTGAAATGATCGTTGAAACGTGATGCGTGAAACGTGAATCACGCATCGGCATCATGCTTCACGTTTTACGTTTTACGTATGACCAAAATCATTATCACCGGAGCCAAAGGCCGCATGGGCAAGGCGCTCATCGCCTGCGCGCCAAATTTTCGCGAACTTGAAATCGTTGGCCAGATTGACGTCGGGGACGATCTCGGCGCGGTCATTGCGCGCGGCGATGTGGTGGTTGATTTCAGTTCGCAGACGGCGACGGTCAGCGTTGCCGACCTTTGCGCGCAGCACCAAAAGGCGCTGGTCATCGGCACCACCGGCCATACGGACACGAACACGTTTGAAGTCAGGTTGCGGAAGGCGCAAATTCCCATCGTCTGGGCGTCGAATTTTTCGACCGGTGTGAATGCGCTGTTCTGGCTCACGCGCAAAGCGGCGGAAATTCTGGGGCCGGACTTCGACCTGGAAATCATCGAAATCCATCATCGCCTGAAAAAGGACGCGCCGAGCGGCACGGCAAAAACGCTGGCGGGGATTTTGGCCGATGTGCGCAAACTGCACCTTGAAAAAGCGGCGCGGCACGGGCGCGTTGGCATGGTCGGCGAACGCACCCTGACGGAAATCGGCATTCATTCCGTGCGCGGCGGCGACGTGGTGGGCGATCACACGGTCATTTTTGCTAACACCGGCGAGCGCCTCGAACTGACCCACAAGGCGTCGAGCCGCGACACCTTTGCCAACGGCGCGTTGCGCGCGGCGCTCTGGGTGGTAAAGCAAAAGCCCGGTCTCTACGACATGCAGGACGTGCTGGGGTTGAAGTGAACCGTAGGAGACGACGTAAGGAGTCTCTAACCAAATATACAAAAATAATGAGCCTCCTCACGTCGGCTCCTACTTTGGTTTTTGTAGCACTCGGCTCCAACCTCGGTGATTCGCGACGAATCATTCTGGATGCGATGGCACGTTTGCAGGAACTTTCCCCCTCATCGCTGCTTAAATCTTCGCTGTGGCAGACGTCTCCGGTAAATTGTCCGCCAAACTCGCCGCCGTTTGTGAACGCCGTTGCCGCCCTGGTGCCGTTTGCGGACGAAACGCCGGAATCGTTGCTTCAGAAACTCCGCGCGTTGGAAAAGGAATTCGGCCGGCCGCCGAAAAAAGTTTTGAATGAGCCGCGTTCGCTGGATTTGGATCTGATTGCGTTTGGCACGGAAACGCGAAATTCACCAGAATTGATTTTGCCGCATCCGCGAGCGCATCTGCGCCGGTTTGTGCTTCAGCCGTTGAACGAAATCGCGCCGGATTTAATCCTGCCGGGACAATCCCATACGGTTTCCCGGCTGCTGGCTGAACTGCCAGATAAAGAAATCGTAACGCGGCTGGTTTAACGGCTGCAATCGGGCACTGCCACCGTTCGGCGCCCCATCCCGCCTTCTGCGGAACGATCCGCGTGATTGACCCTGTCATTTACCGTCCCGCAGGACGGGCGTAGCAGCACTGCGAGGGTGGACGCGGGCGCTCCCGGAGAAAAGTTGCGCAATCAAGCCTTCAGGGTTTTGCCAAAAAGCCGTTGGTATTCGAGCATGACATAGCGGTCGGTCATGCCGGCCAGATAATCACACACGGCGCGGTGCAGCCCGGTCTGGCGGCTCCGGCGGCGCGCGCCTTCGCCGATTTCGCGCGGGTGGGCAAGGTAATACTTGAAAAGGCGTCTGAGCATCCGCACGGCGCGCAGGTTCGGCTGATACACGACAGGGTTGTAATAGAGATTTTTGTAGAGGTAATCGCGCAGTTCAAGGTTCAACGCGCGGCGTTCGGGGCTGTATTGCACCAGCGCCTTCGGGAAACGCCGCACGTCGTCGGCTGACCGAACGTCCGCCGCACGAATGAGGCGTTCGCTGTTTTCGACGACGTCCTGGATTTGCAGGTCAATGAGGGTGCGGATGATGAAATAACGGCGTGATTCGTCGGGCAAATCGCCGTGTTCCTTTTTCACAAGCCGCGCGGCATGTGCCCAGAGGCGGACGTTGCGGATCAAATTTTTTTCCGACAGCAATTCCGAGTCAAGGCCGTCGTCGAGGTCGTGGCTATAGTAGGTGATTTCGTCGGCAAGGTTGGCAATTTGAGCCTCCAGTGAGGAATTTTTGGCGTCAAAACATGCTCTTTTGGCGGGGTGGTCGTAGGCGGTGTAATGCTTGACCAGCCCTTCACGGACCTCCCACGTCAGGTTCAGGCCGGGGAAATCGGGATATTTTTGTTCAAGTTCCTCGACGATGCGGAGGCTGTGGCGGTTGTGTTC
>DLMG01000048.1 GCA_002479245.1 Verrucomicrobia subdivision 3 bacterium UBA7542
GGGTTTGATTCAAAGGCTCGAAGCGAAAGGCTTCGGGCCTTTTTTATGATTGCATTTATTATGCTGCCTGCAAAATTTTCGCAGCACGCGGTGATAAGCTGGCATCTGGGGCTGTTTTCGTATTGCCCGATGGCAACTTTTTTCCGGCATTCTCTAACCCGTTTTGCGCCGTGCGCCATTCGACAAAATCTTGCCAGAAAATGACCCGCGAAAGACTGGAAAACCGGGAAGGTGAAACCACTCACGCGCGGTCGAGTAGGAGATTCCGGCCAGCACAGCAAATTCCTTGGCGTTCAACGCCCGATCCAAGCGGCGCTTTCGTAACTATGCAAGCAACCTCAAACACACCGCCAATCTTCAACTTTGGAATCCGTTTTTTATTTACTAAATTCATTTTCCTCTCGCAATGGAATCGTGACCAACCGCCCCCCCAACGGGATTGAACCTGATTTGCGTGCAATTTTTCCAAAACTTCCCCAACTTTCCAGCTTTACATCCATCGTGATCTTCGTGTTTAGCAGGCGTGAAATGGTGCAGCTGGCCTTGGCTGCCTTCGCGGCGGCCTCGAACTTGTCCCAATCCCCTTTCAGGAGCTTCACCCTCACCTCGAGGTGAATCTGAGTGATGATCCAGCCGCTTTCGAGTCGCTCCATCATCAAACCCGCTGCCGTGCGGATGTTTTCGGGAATCAGGCCGTCTTTGTCCAACTCGGCGGAGAGTGCCATGGAAAAGGAACTGGCGAGGGCCGCTGCAATTAATTCCTCTGGGTTGGTGACGGGCTGCCCCTCAAAGCTTGGGTTGACGGAACACGGCGTCTCTTTGAGGACGCCGCTTTCCGTCGAAATAAGTCCTGTGCCATCTTTCAATCCAGCCTGCCATATGACGGAGGCCAAGCGCATCATAATTTCCTTTCGATAGCGGCGTGCTTGCGCCGTCAGGTTATCTTTGAAGTTTAAGCATTTTTGGTTCCGATTATGAAAAAGGTGTTGGCAGAAGGATGGGATTCTAAATACGTTCTGGAGCTTGACTGATAATTTGTCCCGTTTTTTAGGTCCAATGTCCAGAAACACAGAAAGGGATCTCTGCAAAACTCCTGAAACCCTGTTTATGAACTATCCGGAACGGTTCGCGCAGGAGGCGCTGGGACACAATTCCAAGGCGGTGCATCAAGCCAGTCTTTTGGCTTACGGCGTCAAGCCCGTTGGCTGAAAGTCTGGCGCGGGGGCGGGTGCAATTTCAGCGCGACGGAACGAGCACACACCTGACAGGTAAAAAAGAAGCCGCGTACGGCCGACTTCTTTTTAATACAGCCCGTCAATTCCGCCGTTCATACCGGCAGGCCAGCAGTTCACGTTCAGCATCGAGGTTGTTCCGCCAGCCAGGTCTTTGCGCAATTACAGTCAAGATGTCACCGCCCATGAACTCCTGAATCAAGTACACCAGCCGATCCTTGCATTGCTGCATCGTGGAACGGCTCACCTTGAATGCCACTGCCACGTCGGCAACGGTCCTGCCTTCCAGCAGGTACACCACGATGGCCTTTTCCCGTTCCGTCAGGCGGGCCAGCAGCGTCTGCCAATCCATCTTCCTAGCCGCGATTTGAGACGGATCTTCCCGGTTGTTGGAGAGCACGTCATGGATCTGGAATGTTTCATTTCCATTTTCATCCCCGGCCACTATTTCTTCGAGGCTGTTGACGGTCGATCTGCCGTTGAGTTGCGTAGCGGTTCCGAGTGCATCCGAATTTGAAGCGCCATTCCGACGACAAGATGGTGCCGGTGATTGGGGTTCAGATCAGGCAGGCGATGATTTGAATTCAGCCGAGCGAAGGAGTTTTTTTGACGGCGGCGCGTCCGCCTTCGCTTCACTACGGCGCGACAAGGAACGGCTGGCGTAAAAGTTGGCAGGCTTACGCCATTGCCGGTTGCAACGCGGCCAGCGGTTCAACGTCGCGCTCAATGGCTCGCGCCTTTTGGTGACACGCGCCTGGCGCAAATCGTAATCGGCCTGCAAGCCCGTCCACAGTTCCGCGCTGGTGCCAAAATACCGCGCCAGCCGCAAGGCGGTGTCCGCCGTGATGCCGCGCTTTTCCAGGACGATTTCATTGATCCGGCGCGGCGGTACGTTCAACGCCCGCGCCAGCGCGTTTTGCGAGAGGGCGCGCGGTTTCATAAATTCTTCGCGGAGAATTTCGCCCGGATGAATCGGCGGCAGCTTGTGTGCGGCTCGTTTCACGGCTTCACTTTTAATTTTTCGGCGGCGGCGAGCTTGCGCTGATTGGCGTCAAAGGTCAAAAATTCCCGCGTGCCCAGGTGCAACGCCGTCGCCACATGGAGAATGTCCAGACTGCGATGCCCGCCCGCAATCGTGTGGCGTTTGGAAATGGTTTCGGCCAGCCGGTGAACGTCCGGCCAGTCGGCAGTCACCACCACCACCGCGCCGGTGTCCAAATCGGTTTGCAGATCGGCCAGCGCGCGGTCGCAATCGGCCTGCGGGTAGCCTTTGGCCTTGTCCCGCGCATGAAGCCAGACTTGAAAACGGACGCTCTGGCGAAATTCGTAAAGCAGCAGCCTGGAGACGTGCAACGCTTCCGGCATGGCCTTGAAATACGCCGCCGCCTGCGGCGAATTGTCCTGCCGCCGGTAGAACGCGCAAAGAAAGGACGTGTCTGGAAAAGCAATCATCCTTCCTCACCTTCCAATTCTGCCGCGCGCATGGCGGCGACTTCCTTGGTGGAGAAAACGCGGTTGCCCCAGGTTTTTTTCAATCGCGCCATGATGTCGGGCTTGACGAGCTTGGGCGCATTGACGGGCGCGGGCGGCACGAGGCGGGCAAACAATTTCCCCGCCTTGGTGATCTCCACCGGCTCGCCTTCATCAATCCACGCGGCAACGCGGGGAAAGCGGTTTCGCAAATCTCTGACGGTCGCTGTTTTCATCGTGATACCAATATGTATCACGCTATCGGCAATGTCAACTGTGTTTGATAATGTCCGGCGGGCGGAAATTAAATTCAGCCAAGCGACGGGATTTTTTTGACGGCGGCGCGGAGATTGTCCATTTCGTGATGCGTGTACCCGATCCTCAGCCACACCGTTTTCAAATATGCCGGCTCAGCGCGGCTGATGGGAAAATCCGGCGGTTGCGGGACATAATGCCGTTGCAATGTTTTCCGCCGCGATGAATAAATTGCCTTTTCCACGTCCGCGAGAAATTTCTCCGGCGGCCAGTCCGTCGCATTCGTCGAGGCGAACAAGACTCCGCCCGGCTTGACCAGCGGCAGCGCGGCCGTCACCAGTTTTCCGTAGTCTTTTTCCGCGCGGAAAACACCGTGTTCCTTCGATTGTGAAAACGTCGGCGGGTCGAGCGCCACCGCGTCGAACGCGCGCCCTTTCTTTGCCAGCCGCCGCAGCCAGTCGAACGCGTCGCCGTAAATAAAATCGTGCGCCGCCGGTTCGAGGCCGTTCAACGCGAAATTGCGCCGGCCCCATTCGAGATATTTTTTCGAGAGATCAAGGCTCGTCGTTTTCGCACCCGCCCGTGCCGCGCAAACCGAGAAGCCGCAGGTGTAGGCGAAACAGTTCAAAAGTCCAAAGTCCGGAGTCCACGGTCCAAAGTCGAAATCAGCGGCGATGTGGCCGGTCAAAAAACGGCGGCGGTTGTCGCGCTGGTCCAAAAACAATCCGGTTGAATAGCCTTCGTTGAAACTCAGCTCGAATCGGACGCCGTTCTCGCAAATCTCAAACCGCTCCGGCGCAGCTTCGCCCAGTACCAGTTGCGGCGATGCTTCGGCTGCGGTCGTGCGCCGCACCTGGCGCGAGAGAATTTTGTGATACGCTCCGCGTGCGGAAAACATTTTTGCGAGCCGCGCCAGATCTTCCCGCTGTTTGTCGCGCAGCGGTTGTTCGGACTGCGAAAGCAGGAATTTCCCCAGCCGCTCGACATACCAGCCCGGCCAGCCATCGCTCGCGCCGTGAATTATGCGAAAAGCGTCCGTTTCCTGCGGGTCAATCAAAGCGGCGCGCAACGCCAGACGCGGGTCGGCGTCAAAATTCGCGGGTGCGCGAAACGTCACCAGCTCGCCCGTTGCCGGATGGGTGAAGGAAATTTCCGCCGCGTGCAAGAATACCCGCGCCGCCGGTGTGCCGCCGTAAAGCGTGTCGCCGAGAATCGGGAATCCGCTCTCCGCCGCATGGATGCGAATTTGATGTGTTTTTCCTGTCAGCGGTTCGGCCTCCACCGTTTGGAGTCCCGCCTTTAGGCGGCCCGCACCGGCTAAAGCCGGAACGCCAAACCACGTTTCCGCGATTTCTGCGCCCGCGTGCGGCGGACGGCTCGCGTATTTTTCGCCGATGCGCACCAGTGCGGTTTTGACGATAAACTCGCTTTGCGGCACTGGCCGGTCGGTGAGCAGGAGATATTTTTTGCGGACGCGGCGTTCGGTGAATTGCTCCGTGAGCGAGCGGTTGGCGGCCGGCGTTTTGCCGAAGACCAGCACGCCGCTGGTTTCCTTGTCGAGCCGGTGCAGGATGGCGAGCGTGGCCCAGCGCGGCTCGCGATGCCGCAGCCAGTCGTAAATGCCCTCGCCCGCGTGCGGACCGGGCGCGTGCGTGTTCCAGCCGGCGGGCTTGTGAACCACCAGCAGATGCTCATCCTCAAAAATCACGCACGGCGCCATGCGCAGATGAAACCATTTTCCAACGCCCAAATGAAAGCGTGGAATCAAGAAGCTGCTGCTGACGATTTAGGGCTTCGTTTTGAGACGATGTCGCGAGTAACCCGGTTCGCGGTGACAGTGCATGACCGCGATGATCAAAAGGTAATCCGGTTCAATCGTGTAAAGTACCGCGTAAGGAAACACGCGAGTGAGACACCGCCGCACGTCCTCCTCGAAAATACGCCAGCGGTCGGGAGTTTTCTGTATTTGAGACAAGGCGAACTCGATGCGGGAGATGAATCGCAATTCCAAACCATCCTGGCAATTCGCGTAATAACGCGCCGCATCCTCGAATTCAGCGAGCGCTTCGGGATGGAACTCGATTCTCACCGCGCGACGGCTTTGCGAACACGCTTCAGCGCCTCGCCGCCGGGAATGGTTTTAACGCGACCGCTGCGGACTTCATCGCGGCGGCGAAGAGCTTCCGCCGCCCAGAGTCTGTGAATCTTTTCGTCCTCCACGGAATCAAGGCTTTCCACGAGACGGTCGGCGAGCAATACGCGCGCCTCGCTGGGCAGCGACAAAGCTTCCTCAGCAATCTGTTCAACGCTCAAACTCATGACTGGAAAATACGCCGCAAACCCGGAAAACACAACCCGGCAAATTTCATGCCTGGACGAAAGACGCGATTGAAGAAAATCAAAAAGCGGTTCCTGGCTATTTGAGATTTTTCTTGGTCGAGACTGTAATGGAAACCTCAATCAGTTGGCGCAATCCCGTATCCGTATCGGTTTCAAGAAATCGCTGCAGAAGCTCATAGGCTTTGCGTCTTACGATTTTTTCCTTTGCGCAGTAAGCGATATCAGAGATGCCGAGTATTGCGCGGTGCCGAACTTTGATATCAGGATGGACCATCAACGGTTCAAGCGCTACATAGCCAGCATCTTCAAATGGTGAGATCAGCCGGCCGGCGATGTCGCCGATATGCTGGACGCGTGGGTTGTCGGAAGCGGTGGCAGTGAGAAAATGTACCAAGTGTTTAATGGCTCGGACATCGCCACGTTTTACCAAGGGGTTTGTTGCGGAGGTGGCATACATCCCACCCTCCTCAAGAATTTTTAGCAAACATTGCGCACTTCGCTCATCTTTAAAACCGGCAAGAGCATGAATGGCGGTCGTATTGACGAGTGGGTCATCAATGGCCGCAATTAGTGCTTCGACAGCTTCTGGTGCGCCTAAAAGTCCCAAGGAATCAGCAGCTCGCCAACGCACTTCTTTCTCTGGATCATTTTTAAGCGCGTCCAACAGTGCGTCAACGGCCTGTTTTCCACCCAAAAGGCCGAGTTGCTGGGTAGCCTTGACACGGTCACTTTTCTTTTTCGACCGGAGTCTCTCCAAAACGGTTTCCAGCACCAGGACTTCTTCACGCGGACGAATGCGGCGGTTCGGCTTGCCGGGAGCATCGAGATAGACCGTGGGTAGCTCGCCGGGGGTTGCCGTGTGTGTGAACGGCTGATTGAGCAGTTGATCAAGTTCCTGGCGCATCCAATCGGCGAACGAACGGTAGCGTGCGGCTCCTGGCAGCCAGTTTGCAAAAAACCATGCTTCCCATTCTCCGTCCGGCCAAACGACCATCGGATTGAGCAAAAGGACGGCGTCGTCTCCGATTTCGCTGACGCAGAGAGTTTGGGCAAGATGCTTGAAATCAAAGCTGACACAGTCGGCTTGCGCGTAATTGAAATAATCTTGTTCGATTATGGAAAGGGGTTCAGCACTCATCTGATAGGCTTCATACCAGTCCCGATGCTCTTTACGAAACCAGCAGATGTCTTCAACAGGACGCACAAACGGCACGGCGCGAGAGGCTTGCAGCCAACCGTTGGAGGCAGTTAGAAATGCCCGATAAGACGGCGGAAACTTTACTTTTAGCCGCTTTTCCGCCACGAGCAGTTGACCTTCTGAAGCGCCCGGATTACCGGGCCATTCCTCGATATTAGCGGCGTCGGCAAACTTCTTTAGAAATGACTGCCAGTCGGCTGGTTTCGACATTGCACTCACAATGAGTAATTCCATCAGGCTGCGGAGCGACGTCAAGTGCAGAAATCGGAGTTCGGATTTGAATATGTTTTACTACCACAAGCTGAAGTTTAAACTCCAACCGGAATGAAAAAACTCGCGGACAGGCTGTCCGCGCTCCTATTTTCTCCGCGTGCATCTGGCCCATTTGCGACTCCGGGACTTCCGCAATTACACGCGGTTGGACGCCGACTTTGCGCCGGGCTTCCATCTCCTGCTCGGCGACAACGCGCAGGGCAAGACGAACATCCTCGAGGCGGTTTATCTCATGGCCACTCTGCGCTCGTTTCGCGGCGTCGGCGGCGCGCAGATGATCCGGCATGGGCAAAAGGGCTATTTCGTAGGCGGGACTGTGGTCGGTGGGACGGTTCCAGCTTCTTCCTGTAGCAGCGGACGTGAGTCCGCTCCATCTGATCAGAGCCGACTCACGTCGGCTGCCACGATGCTGACCAGCCATAGCGAGCGTGAAGTCAAAATCTACTGGTCGGCGCGCGAACGCAAACTGGCGCTCGACGGACAACCAGTCAAACGCCTGGGCGATTATCTCGGCGTGTTGCGCGCCGTGGTGTTTTGCACGGAGGATTTGCATCTGGTCAAGGGCCCCGCGCGCGCCCGACGCCGCTTTCTTGACCTGCTGCTCGCGCAGACGCAGCCGGCCTACCTGCCGCTGCTCCAGCGTTACATGCGCGCCGTCCGCGCCCGCAACGCGCTGCTCAAACACCGCTCCACCGACGAAGCCGCACTGGACAGCTTTTCGCAGGAACTCGTGAAGCTCGGCAATGAAATCATTCGCCAACGCCGCGAGCTGGCGCCGAAATTTTCCCCGCTCGCGCGGCTGGCGTATCGCCGCATTTCCAACGATGCGGAGGAACTGCGCATCGAATATCAGCCGAGCGTCAAAAAGGATTTCGCCGTGGAACTCGCACAGTCACGTTCGCGCGAACAAAGTTACCATTCCACACTCGTCGGGCCGCACCGCGACGATTTGCAACTGTTGCTCAACGAGAAATCCGCCGCGCAGTTCGGCAGCGAAGGCCAGAAACGCACGCTGGCCATCGCGCTGAAAATGGCGCAGGCGGAATATCTCACGGGCATTCACGGCTCCGCGCCAGTGCTGCTGATTGACGATGTGATGGGCGAACTGGACGTGAAACGCCGCAGTGGATTTGTGCCGTTGCTGGAGCAGGCGCGCAAAACCAGCGGCCAGGTCTTCATGACCGCCACGGAGGAAAACTGGCCGGCGGAGCTGGGGGTGGACCTGCAACGATGGGAAGTGAAGGCCGGAACATTGCTGAAAAAATAACATCCACCAGTCTTCGCGGCGCTTCGCCTCGGCAAGACATCGAACATCCAACACCCAACATCCAATGGCGGTGAACGGAAGCCTTATTGGATGTTCGATATTGGGTGTTGAATGTTGGATGTTTCCTTCTTTCCTGTTTTCCTCATTCCCCGCTATCCTTGCCCCATGAGAATACTGTCGGGCATTCAACCCAGCGGCGCGCTGCATCTCGGAAATTATTTCGGGATGATGAAACCCGCCCTCGAGCTGCAGGAAAAGGGCGAGGCGTTTTACTTCATTGCCAACTATCATTCGATGACGTCGCTGTTCGACCCCGCCGAACGCCGGCAAAACACGCTCGACGTGGCACTGGATTTTCTGGCGTGCGGCCTCGACCCGAAACGGACCGTTTTCTTCCGCCAGTCCGACGTGCCGGAAGTGGCCGAGTTGACGTGGCTGCTCGGCACGGTTACGCCCATGGGCTTGCTGGAACGCTGCCATTCCTACAAGGACAAGCTTGCCAAGGGCGTTACCTTCAACTTCGGCCTCTTCGCGTATCCGGTGCTGATGGCGGCGGACATTTTGATTTACGACTCGAACGTCGTGCCGGTGGGTCAGGACCAGAAGCAGCACGTCGAGGTCACACGCGACATCGCCATCAAGTTCAACGAGCAATACGGCCAGACGTTCGTGATTCCCGAACCGCAAATCCGCGACGAGGTCGCCGTGGTGCCCGGCACGGACGGCCAGAAGATGAGCAAGAGCTATGGCAACACGATTGAAATTTTCGGCGACGAGAAGGTGCTGCGCAAAAAAGTCATGGGCATCAAGATGGACAGCCGCACGCCACAGGAACCGAAGCCGGACGCGGACAAGAACTACGCCATCCAACTGCTCAAACTCGTCGCGCCCCCGGACGCGGCCAGGGATTTTGAAAACCGCCTGCGCGTCGGCGGGCTGGGCTACGGCGATTTGAAGAAGGCATTGTTTGAGAACTACTGGACTTATTTCACCGAAGCGCGGAAGAAACGCGCGGAACTCGCCGCGGACCCAGATTTCGTGAACAAGGTGCTCGCGGAGGGAGCCGTCAAAGCCCGCACGCTGGCGCGAACGGTTTTGAAGCGCGCGCGGAAGGCAAGCGGGCTGGAATAAAAACGTAGCCGCCGACATCAGTCGGCGCTGTTCTTCGCATCAAGAAGTGCGCGGACTGACGTCCGCGGCTACTTGTCATAAATTTTGGATGAAAAATTCGCCTCGCGCCCATAACGCTACCGCAAACCAGCCGGTGGCAACACGCTTGCGATTGCGCATCACTGCAGCGGCGGAAACCGCCGTGCGCTCCGGCCATCCGTGGGTTTTTTCCGATAGTATCCTGGATTTGAATCGCGCCGGTCAAACCGGCGAACTGGCGGTAATTTACGACCGCAAGGACCGTTTCCTCGCCGTGGGATTGTTCGATCCCGGCTCGCCGATTCGCGTGCGGATTTTGCACGCAGGCAAACCGCAGACGATTGATCGCGCGTGGTGGCGGGCGCGGTTGGAGCAAGCCCTCGCCCGCCGGCGCGATCTTTTCGACGCGCAGACCACCGGCTATCGCCTCATCCACGGCGAAAGCGACGGCTGGCCCGGCCTGGTGCTGGACCACTACGACACGACGCTGGTGCTGAAACTTTACACGGCGGCGTGGCTGCCACGTCTGGACGAAACACTCGTGCTGCTCAAAGAAAATGTCCCATGCGAACGTGTCGTTCTCCGCTTGAGCCGCAACATCCAATCGTTTGCGGAAGAGCGGCTCCAGCGGCGCGATGGGGAAATTATTTTTTCTGAACACGCCGTGCCGGACCAGCCTTCGCTCGGAAGCTTCGGCGCGGCAGGGGCCGGCGCTCCAATTGTTTTTTTGGAGAGCGGCCTGCGCTTCGAGGCCGACGTTTTGCGCGGGCAGAAGACCGGATTTTTTCTCGACCAGCGCGAGAACCGCCGTGAGGTGGAAACGCTGGCGCGGGGCCGCCGCGTGTTGAATGCGTTCAGTTTTTCCGGCGGCTTCTCGGTTTACGCAGCGCGGGGCGGGGCTGCGGCGGTGACCGACCTCGACATCAGCGCACACGCGCTGGCCGCCGCCCAACGCAACTTCGCGCTGAACCAAAATTTTCCCGGCGTGGCCGCGTGTCGTCACGACACCGCGCAGGGGGATGTATTTGACTGGCTGGCGGCGAGTGCGGCGAAATTCGATTTAGTGGTGCTTGATCCGCCGTCGCTCGCCAAGCGCGCAACGGAGCGCGAGGGCGCTCTGCGCGCTTATGAATGGTTGAACGCGCTCGGTATCGCCCGGCTGGCGCGCGAAGGAATTTTGGTGGCGGGTTCATGTTCCGCGCACGTCCCGGCGGAGGACTTCTTTGAAGTCGTCCGGCGCGCGGCGATGAAATCGGGAAGAAAATTCACGGAGCTGAAAACTTTGCGGCATCCGCCGGACCACCCGGCCAGCTTCAAGGAAGCGGAATATTTGAAAGTGATTTACCTGAAGTTTTCATCGTAGCAGCCGACGGGAGCCGGCTCAAAAATTGAAATGAGCGGACTCATGTCCGCTGCTACCAAAGCTGATCAACGCGAGTGTTTCAGAAACCACTCGAACAATTCCGGGTTCGCGTAAGTTTGTGTCCAGCAGTCGTGCAGCGCGTCGGGATAAATTGTGAGCTTAACATCTTTGTCGCCGAGTTGTTTCAGGAGCCCGACCATGTGTTCGGATTCAATCGGCGGCACGACCGGATCTTTTGCGCCATGAAATGCCCAGACTGGCAAAGTTTTCAAGGCCTCCTTGCGCGCGCCGGTTGCCAAATACGGCGTGAGGGAATCGCCGCCGCCGCACAACGGCGCGATGGCCGCAAAGCGTTCGGGAAAAGTCAGACCGAGCGTCCAAGTGCCAAAACCACCCATGCTCAAGCCGGTCAAATAAATCCGGTGCGTGTCCACGGCATAGTTCGTGGTGACTTCGTCGAGCAACGCGAGCAGCAGATCATTCGACCAGATTTTGTCCGGCGGACATTGCGGGGAAACGACGATGAAGGGAAAATTGGTGCTTTGCGGCGCGACTTTTGGCGGACCGTGTTGGGCGACGAGCCAGACATCCGAACCGCGTTCGCCGGCGCCGTGCAAAAACAAAATCAGCGGCCATTTTTTGCCGGTTTGCGCGGCATAACCGGTCGGTAAAAACAGGAGGTAGTTGGCGGACAAAATCCGCGTTTGCGTGACGGAAAAATGTCGGGCGGTTTGCAGTGGCGCGGATTTTCCGGTCAATAAATCGTTTTCCGTATGACAGGCGGTCAAGGTCAACGCGATCAATAAAAGAAAAATCCAAGGGAGCTTTGGCATAAATCACATGATTTTCAGCTTCGGCAGGTCCTGCGAATCCACCAGGCCCACCGGCTCACGCTTCGCGTTCACGACGATGAGATCGTCAATGTTCCGCTCGTTGAAAATTTTCAGCGCCTCAACGGCCAGGGCGTTCTCACAGATGCAAATCGGTTTGGGCGTCATCACTTTTTTCAGCGGCTGATTCAGCAGATTTTCGTTCGCAGCCATGTGACGGCGGAAATCGCCGTCGGTGAACACGCCCGTGAGCTTGCCGCGCGCGTTGACGATGCTCAGGCTGCCGGATTTGGCGCGCGTCATCACGAACAACGCTTCCTTCACGGCCAGTTCTTCGCGCGCGATGGCGTTGCGCTCGCCGGTGCGCATGATGTCGCCGACACGCAGCAGCATGGCGCGGCCAATCGCGCCGGACGGATGATATTTGGCGAAATCGCTTTGTTTGAACCCGCGTGCCTGTAACACGGCCATCGCCAGCGCGTCGCCCATGACGAGCATTGCCGTCGTGCTCGCCGTCGGCGCCAGATTGAAAGGACAGGCTTCCCGGGGCACGTGGACGTTCAACACGATGTCGCTGTGCCGCGCGAGTGACGACTTCACACCACCGGTGACGGAAATGATTTTGACCGAAAACCGCTTCAGCGCGGGCAGCAGGTTCAATAATTCCTCCGACTCGCCGGAATAACTCAACGCCAGAATCACATCGCCGTCGTTGACGATGCCCACGTCGCCGTGCAAGGCGTCCACGCTGTTGAGCACGACGCTCGGCGAACCGGTGCTGGTGAGCGTAGCGGAGATTTTTTGTCCGACGTTGCCGGATTTGCCAATGCCGACAATGATGATCTTGCTTCGTCGCTTCACCGCCTCAACAATCATTTCGACCGCACGCGCGAACGAGTTGTCGAGTTGCGCGCGCACGGCTTTGAGCGCGGCAAGCTCGATGTCGAAGACTTTACGAGCATGGACGAGATGCGTCATCGGGCGTAGGTTGCCAGCAACAGACCGGCATATCAACGGAGAATCATGCACGGCGAATCATGCCCGCCACTGCGGGATGCGACTTGAAATGTTTATTGCGAAGCCGGCTTGACTGTTTGGAGTCCCGCCTTTAGGCGGTGAATTGCGGTGATGCGCCCGAACCGCCTGAAGGCGGAACTCCAAACTGAACTGAATGCAATCATGAAACAGGACACAGAACCAAAATCCAAAGGGTTCACCGGCGCGCAGGTGGCCAGGGCCGCCGAACTGGTGAATTACCAGGACGGCGCCATCGTGAGCCGTGAACTGATCAAAAAACCCACCGGCACGGTGACAGTATTTGCCTTCGGCGAAGGCCAGGGCTTGAGCGAACACACGGCGCCGTTCGATGCGCTGGTGCAGGTGCTCGAAGGCGAGGTGGAGATCATGATTTCCGGCAAGCCGCATCACGTGACCGGCGGGGAGATGATTCTCATGCCCGCCCACCAACCGCACGCGCTCAAGGCGTTCACGCGGTTCAAGATGATGCTGACCATGATCCGGTCCTGATCACGAAATCGGATTGTTGCGCTGCCGCCTGCGCCAGAACTTAGCCATGCCGGGTCGATGACGTGAACCGCGAAGCGAAACTGGACCAGCCATCCCGTGTTGGCTACAGCGATTTGATACTCATGATTTTAGCTTCTCTTTCTAAGGTGCTGTTGGAGTTCTTCAATGTACTTCTTGATTTTGGCCCGACGAGCGGCGCTCAAATTTGGATCTACCATTTGTTTGGAATACTCTTCGAGTAAACGCTGTGAAATGTCGCTTCCCTTTGGCCCTCCGGGTGACCCATCCTCAAGACCTCTCGCGGTTTTCTTGGGTGGTTTCGGTGGACCGCCACTCCATGCTGGCTGCGGCTTCGGATGACGTTCGGCTGCGGAATCACTCATACGCTCGATGAGGTCTAACAATTTAATCAGCAGGAAAGATTTCCTTGCCATCGGATAATGGCCGCCTGACCGGGAAAATCCATTTGTCCCTTTCCATGAACTTGGGAATAGGATTTTCGTGGTGGGGAGTCAACCCAAAAGCCTGCCGTCTCCGCTTCGCTTCCGTCTTCGCATTGCTTCGCCGAGACAAGTCGCCGCGCCTAGGCCGGTCCGCGATTTAGGGCGCATCCGCAGGCACGTGCCGCTAACTCCCTCTTGTATCTGAATTTAAACGCACCACCTCTCCCCGTCCCTCTCCCCCAACTTCGTTGGTGGAGAGGGAGTGTGTTTTCGCTGGCGGAGCCATCGGGAATTTTTTACAGTGGTTTCACCGCCGTCACAGAACCGGTGGAAACGCCGGATGAATAGCGTTTGGCCTGCGCCCGGCGGGGCGGGGCGGTCAGTGACCGGATTGATTAACACAAATTGAACCAATGGAAAAATTATGAATCTTATGTCCAAAATCAAGCATCACACGATACCGTTGTTTGCTGTCTCGGTGCTCGTGGCAGGTTCCGGGAACGCTGGCGCGCAGGAGCGCCCGCCTTATCTTGACGGCACCAAACCAGTCGAGGTGCGCATCGAGGATTTGCTTTCGCGGCTCACGCTGGAGGAAAAAGTTCCGCTGGTCCACGCCAATGGCCATTTTTCAGCAGCGGGCGTTCCGCGACTTGGCATTCCCGATTTGATAATGGACGATGGCCCGTTGGGTGTGCGCGAAGAGGTCGGCGAACATGGTGTCGTTCTCGACCACAAGGATGACTTTGCAACGGCCATGCCTGGGACGCTCGGGCTTGCGGCGGCGTGGGATGTGGATTTGGCCAAGGCTTACGGCACGGTAATCGGCCAGGAGGCAAAACAGCGCGGCAAGGACATCATGCTTGGACCGGCGGTGAACATTCAGCGCACGCCGTTGTGCGG
>DLMG01000080.1:0-652 GCA_002479245.1 Verrucomicrobia subdivision 3 bacterium UBA7542
AACAGCTTGAGGACATTCTGGCCATTCCGGGCGACACGGCGATTCTGGCCAGCGCCAAGGAAGGGATTGGCATTGATGAAATTCTGGAGGCGATCATCGAGCGCATTCCGGCGCCGAAGCCGACGGGCGCGCCGTCGGTGCAGGCGCTGGGCTTCGATTCCTATTTTGACACTTACAAGGGCGTCGTCACGCACGTGCGCGTGTTCAACGGCGAGTTGAAGGCGGGAATGCAGGTTAAGTTGCTGCACTCCGGCAAAAACGTGGAGATCAAGGAAGTCGGCAGTTTCAATCCCAAACCTTACGTCCGGGAGAAACTGGAAGTAGGCGAGACGGGTTATTTCACCGCGAACATCAAAAGCCCGAAGGAAGTGAAGATGGGCGACACGGTGACGGATTCGCGGAATCCCTCACCGGTGCTGGCGGGGTTCAAGGAGATTCATCCGATGGTGTTCAGCGGGATTTATCCCATCAACACCGCCGATTACGAGCATCTCAAGGCGAACATGGGCAAGTTGCAGCTCAACGACTCGGCGTTTGTTTATCAGTCGGAAACGTCGGTCGCGCTCGGCTTCGGTTTTCGTTGCGGGTTTCTCGGCTTGTTGCACCTGGAAATTGTGCAGGAACGGTTGCGCCGCGAATACGGCATGGACAT
>DLMG01000080.1:700-1323 GCA_002479245.1 Verrucomicrobia subdivision 3 bacterium UBA7542
CGCGAATACGGCATGGACATCATCGCGACGTATCCGAGCGTGGTGTATCGCGTGACGATGAGCGACGGCGTCGTGAAGCAAATTGACAACCCGGCGTTTTTGCCGGAACCAAATTATATCCAGAAAATCGAGGAGCCGATGGTCAAAGCCTTTGTGATTTGCCCGAATGAAAACATCGGCGACATGATGGCGTTGATTTCCGAGCGGCGCGGCGCGGTGGACCAGACGGAAACGCTGGACGTGCGGCGGGTCATGCTGACGAGCCTGTTGCCGTTGAATGAGATTTTGATAGATTTCCATGACCGCATCAAAAGCCTGACGCGCGGTTATGGTTCGATGGATTACGAACACGCCGATTACCGGGAGTCCGACATGGTGAAGCTCGACCTGCTTGTCAACGGCGAGTCCGTGGACGCGTTTTCGTGCATCGTGCATCGCGACAAGGCGGAGGGCCGGGGACGCGCGCTGGCGGCCAAGCTCAAGGAAGTCATCCCGCACCAGCAATATCAGGTCGCGATTCAGGCGGCCATCGGCGGAAAAATTGTCGCGCGCGAAACGGTCAGCGCCTTCCGCAAGGATGTGACGGCGAAATGTTACGGCGGCGACATCACGCGCAAACGCAA
>DLMG01000080.1:1385-7739 GCA_002479245.1 Verrucomicrobia subdivision 3 bacterium UBA7542
GAAAAGCAAAAGGAAGGCAAAAAACGCATGAAAGCGTTCGGCACGGTCAACATTCCGCAGGAAGCATTTATCGAGGTGTTAAAAGCATGAAAACAGGTCGAGAGTCGAGAGTCGAGGGTCGAGGGCTTGATGGGCGCACCTTGTCACGCGTACATTTTTTTCTCCCTCTCCGCCCTCAAGGAGGAGAGGGGCGGGGTGAGGAGGCCAATGTTTACAAACACGAACCCCTCGCCCCAGCCCTCTCCCCGCTTGGGCGGGGCGAGGGAGTTGTTTCCGTTTGGTGCGGGCGTCAAGATGCACCTGCGCTTGACGGCAGCTCGCGTTCGGTCTTGATTTCCTGCTCTCGACTCTCGACCCTCGTCTCTCGACATATTTTATGATTCTACGCTGGTTCTTTTCCTCAACCGTCCGCGAGGCGTGTGCGATGCGGAAGCACATGCACCATTTGCTGTGCGCGCAACGCGATGTCCTCACGCCACCAGCGATCGGCGCGGTGACCCTGGCGATGAACCGGTTGCGGGACACCATCGCGGCGGGAGAAAACATCGGCAAGATCCGGATCAAGATGGACGAGCTGGACTTCGCCGCGAACAAGTGGCTCAAGCCGTATCCCAATGCCCTGTGGCGCGAAAATGTTGAAGTCATTCTCGTGGCGGTGGCGGTGGCGATGGCCATCCGCACGTTTTTCCTGCAACCGTTCAAAATCCCCACCGGCTCGATGCAACCGACGCTGTTCGGCGTCGTCTCCCAAAATTATTTGTCGCGCTACGGCCCGCGCAGCGAAGCGGATTTCAAAATCCCGACCGGCTGGGAACGGGTCAGGGAATGGTTTGAAGGAATTTCGTACATTCACGTCGTCGCGGACACTGACGGCGAATTGCAGGTGGTTGAACCGCCGGTCCGGTTTTTGATTTTCAACCTATGGCAAACCATCTGGGTTGGCGGCCAGTCCCAGACCATCTGGTTTCCGCCGGACTACGGCGAGCAAACCTTGCAGATGCGCGCAGGCCTGCGGACGCGCGCGGAATTCGGGGAAGGCCAGCAGTGTCAAAAGGGCAAGGAACTGGTGAAACTCCGCATGAGTGCGGGCGACCATTTGTTCGTGGACCGGCTCACCTGCAATTTCCACAAGCCCGACCGTGGCGAGATTGTCGTCTTTCAAACCAAGGGCATCCAGCACCCGATGATGCCGCAGGATCAATTTTACATCAAGCGGCTGGTCGCGCTGCCCGGGGACCGCGTGCAAATCGGCGATGACCGGCATTTGATCATCAATGGACGGCGGCTGGACGCCTCAACGCCACACTTTGAGACTGTGTATTCCTTCGACCCCAAGCAGTCGCCGCGCGAGAGCCAGTTTTCCGGCCATCTGAACGGGACCGTTGCGGTGCGATACAACATTCCTCCGGGACTTGGCCTCGCGCCGTTGTTCCCGGATGCGGAAACGGTTTATACGAATGAATTGGTGGAAATCGGGGTGAATGGCGGCGAAAAGAAAATTGCCTCCTGCATGGTCATGGGCGACAACACCTGCAACAGCTTCGACTCGCGTGCCTGGGGACCGTTTCCGGCGGACAATATCATCGGCAAATCCTTCTTCGTTTATTGGCCCATCACCAAACGGTTCGGGTGGGGCAATCAATAACCCACGTGGAACCAAATGAACGCCGCGAACAGCGAAACGGTTTTAATCACCGGCGCTTCGTCGGGGATCGGCCTGGAACTGGCGCGGTGTTTTGCGGCGGACGGATGCCGTTTGGTGTTGCTCGCCCGCAACACCGAAGCGCTGGAAACGCTGGCCAAAGAATTGCGTCAGGCGCACAAAATTGATGCGCTCGTATTAACCGCCGACCTTTCCCTGCCCGAAACTCCGGCGCGCATCTTCAAGGAATTGCAGGGCAGGGGAATCAGGGTGGACGTTTTGGTCAACAACGCCGGATTTGGCGCGAACGGCGCGTTTGCCGGGTTGCCGCTCCAATGGCAACTCGAAATGATTCAGGTCAACATCACCGCGCTCACGAACCTGACGGGGTTGTTTCTCCCGGGCATGGTCGAACGCCGGCGCGGCGGCGTGCTCAACGTCGGTTCGCTGGCCGGATTCCTGCCCGGCCCCGGCATGGCGGTTTATTTCGCATCCAAAGCCTACGTGCTTTCATTCTCCGAGGCGCTCGCGGAAGAACTCGCCGGCACCGGATTGACGGTGACGGCGCTTTGTCCCGGTCCGACGGCGACCAATTTCGGCAATGTTTCGCACGGCCAAAAAATGCGGCGGCTTAATACGCGCAAAATGCCGGCGGCAACCGTTGCGAGTTATGGCCACCGTGCTTTTCGCAAGGGAAAGCCGCTGGCCATTCCCGGCTGGCCATACCATGTTCTCATTTTTCTGATTCGAATCCTGCCCCGTTGGTGCGTGCGTAAAATGGCCGGATTATTCAACCGCGCAAAGGAATAAGCCCCAAGCGAGAGTCATTCGCCGCTTGATAGAAATTCGCAGGTCTGATTTCATAAGCTCATGGTATCACGCACACGCGCCGACGACATGCCAAGCACGACGCCGACTTCCTGATACGACCGGATGCACCACGGAGGAGGAAACATAAGAATTTGCTGGACAGTAATTTCAGTCCAGCTTACACCCATTTCATGAAAAAGGATAGGCTGCAGCACAACGTGGCGTCCATTCTAGACTTTTGGGAACGCATTAAGGCTTTCAGGAACCACGATGTGATTCTCATACTCTATGTCGGCGGTTGCGTTGCCGAGGGAATCATGGCTATTTGGACATTCAATCCCCATTTACTTGAATGTTCCGGTGCGTCGAAGCTCATAGTCTTGTCACTCGCCTTTACCATTCCGCTGATTGGTATCAACAGCGGTTTTTTTAGCCTTGTAAGTGTTCTTGAAGTACACGACGAAGAAATACGATGGCGTTTGCATACTCTGCCAATAGGCCTCTTGTCCTCATTTGTTTTATTCGGCGTGCCTTTACTTGTCTCCAATTTATTCGTTGTTAAATTCCGCTTATTTCTCATTATCGTGGTTATTCTTGAGATTCTGTATTGCCTTGCCTGCGTATACTTTGCTCGAATCAGCAAAAAGGGGCCGAAACCGTCGCCTAACGCGCTGGAGCCTACGGCCACCGCCCCTTCAGTTTCGACCAACAAATGAAATTTGATTGTCATTACTCCAAGCGTGAGTCAGCCTCCGGTGGCCGTGGCTTAGCTTTGGATCGTTAGACCACATACACCACATAATCCTATGAATGGCGATTTCGATTTGACGCAGTTCTTCATTGACCTTTTTATTGGGATGCTAATCGGCGGCTTGGTTGGCGCATTGATTGGGAGAAGCCGAGGGCGACTTGTTGACGGATTAGGTTGGGGTATTATTCTTGGCCCTATTGGCTGGCTCATCGTTGCGCTTCTGAAAGACTTGCGCCCGAAGTGCCCACATTGCGGCTCAGCTTTCAATCCCGGAGCATCACGTTGTTGTCACTGCGGTGGCGATATTCGTCCCCCTACGCCAGTTTCACCCATGACCACGACCCTTCCGAGTTCAAATTTAAAATATTATTATTCCTCAAACGGAGAACAGCTAGGGCCGGTGGATGCCAGCGATTTGAGGATGATGCGCAAGGATGGTCTTATCACTGATGACACGCCAGTGATTCGTGAAGGTGAGTCCCAGTGGCGTCAGTTTCGAGACTATTTGGCATTGAATAGGTAGCGACGTGGTCATATGCAGGGCAGGGGACAGGACCGCGTCCAATTTCAGACGAGCACACGACAAGATTTTGAAACACAATGTTTGCTTCCGTTCGTCGAGCAAAAAAACGGTGTTTTACGGTCTGAATGGGGAGCGGGGGCCGGAACGGCAGTCCGTCCTTTTGTGGAGGAGGGATGCACCACGGAGGAGGAGACATAAGAACGTGCTGGACAGCAATTTCAGTCCAGCTTACACTCGTTTAATGAAAAAGGATAGGCTGCACAACGCAGCGTCCATTATATGTTAGGCATCACCAATTATATGAAACGCATCATTATACAATTCACCGCGCTATTAATCATCTTCGTGTTTGCAGCAGGTTGTGTGACCCAACCAAGGTGGCAACTGCAAGATTTGCAGACTACTTGGGGAACCAATCATACCGGGCACACAGCGTTTTTATTTGACTCGGCGACTGGTAAGACTTGGAGACTCGAATGGGATGCGCAAAGAAACTTCTGGTGGCAGCCGGTCGCCATGACGAACTCGCCAAGTTCCAGAAGTTCGCGGTGAGACATGGTGGTGTGATGCCTAACACCGCGCGAGCCTGTGTGAAAACTCCCGGCAGGATGGACGGTTAAAAGCGGGGATGAGAAGTATTTTTCACGGTTCGAGGTTTTTCTTCACAGATGGAAAACCACCACACAATGTTTGCTTCCGTTCGTCAACAATAAAGATGGTGCTTTACGGTCTGAATGGGGAGCGGGGGCCGGAACGACAGTCCGTCCTTTTGTGGAGGAGGGATGCACCACGGAGGAGGAGACATAAGAACGGGCTGGACAGCAATTTCAGTCCAGCTTACACTCGTTTAATGAAAAAGGATAGGCTGCACAACGCGGCGTCCATTATATGTTAGGCCACATTCACACCACAAAAATTATGAAACTCACATATATACTATTGGCGAGCTTGCTCATGTCACTTTGTCCATCTTTTGCCGATGACATACCTTTAGGCACCATGAACCTCGAAAATGTGCCGGCATCAGAGGTTTTGACCATTTACAAGCAGATGTCAGGTCTTGAGCTTGTTGTTGATTCTCGTGCCAAGCATGTGACTTCGCCAGTCACGTTTAAGACGACGACTCCGCTAAAAAAGGAAGATGCACTGAAGCTGATACAGAGTGCATTGCTTAAGCAGGCTGGCATTGTGATAACGCCGCTCGATGATAAGCGAGCATCCGTGACATTTAACGATGCTTTGCCCATTACTAGATGACCATGTGGCCTAACAAGTCGCGAGCCTGTGTGAAAACTCCCGGCAGGATTGACTGTTAAAAGCGGGGACGAGAAGTATTTTTCACGGTTCGAGTTTTTTCTTCCCAGATGGAAAACCACCGCACAATGTTTTGGTGTTTTACGGTCTGAATGAGGAGCGGGGGCCGGAACGGCAGTCCGTCCTTTTGCAGAAGGCAGTCGCCGGGCGTCAGGTAAACAGCGGAGTTATCAACTAAAATCTTTCGTTGACAGCAATTCGCAGGTCTGATTTCGTAAGCTCATGGTAACAGAATTGATTCGGGTTTGTAAGACCGGCGTGTGCGTTCCCATCTCTATTGAGATTGGTGAGCCTTACAAGACAACGAATGGCTTATGGCGCACACCCATTACTGTGCATGGGCTTGATGGGCGACTTCCAGATATTTGCTGTGAGGATTTATTGGAGTCACAGTTCTCGGCGCTAGAGATGATTAATCGCCGACTGGTTTCAATTATTGATAGCGGTGATGGGTTGATTGACAGCGAAGGTGCTAAGTTTCCGATTGAGACATATTTCCCAAAGACCGGCGGTCCGAAAACCAAAGATTCAAACACAAACATTCTGCTAACAAATTTCTTTCATGAGGTCTTTTCTCGTGTCGCACCAGGGCTCGTCGTCTTGGCACTTTACGCACACAAGCAGGTAATCGCAGCTTTCGATAAAATCCACGATTCTTCGATTATCTTCGGGTTGAGCATACTCGCCGTTGCGTGGCTCATTGGAGTGACACTCGACATCGTGGTGATTATTCCCCTCTCTCTGTACAGGTTATTTACTGGGAAGCATCTTCATCAAGACAGGGAACCTAGCGGTGATGAAACGGAATGCCTGCGTTTTCGGAAGGCCCAAGCTGAAAGAGTGATGTATCGGTCGATATTCCTAATTTCCATATTTTCCTTAATCGCTCTATACCGGAAGCCCGAGTTATTCTCAGACGTGACGCCCATACTATTCTCAGAGGACAAACAGAAATTAATCGGAATTATTGTTTGCGTTCTCTTTCTTTGGGCTTTTTTATGGGATAAATTTCAAGATAGTTCGAAAAGATAAGGACCGGAAATTTCTTGTGAAGTTGGGCTTTTCTGTGATGATTTTAACCTTCGCTTTTGCGTATGGGTTATTTTGGTTGACCGAGCGTGTCATTGGATTATCCAGTCGTTAGGTTTCGTCCTCTAGTGGCGCGCCGCTTTCAGACACGACTTCGGCCATCACAACGCGAGCTGTCACTGACGCAGTAAGCCCAGACTCCCAGAGAGACTCCCGCGCGCTACTTCGCAGTTAATACGGGCAGCAACACTGCGCACCTGTAATACCATTTCTAGCACGCAAATG
>DLMG01000209.1 GCA_002479245.1 Verrucomicrobia subdivision 3 bacterium UBA7542
TGCGGCGCAAGCCGCGTTAGGTCTATTCGTGTTCATCCGTGGTTAAGATTTTGGCGTCTCGGCAGAGCGCCGCATTCTTCCAGAAAATAAATCGTACGGCTTTCTGCCGAAAGCCGCCACGTCTGTTTTGCAGAGATCTCTTCACGTCTTCTGCAAGAGCAGCTTCTTTGCTTCCGCTCCCGGCGTCCGGTTGTTTCCGGAACGGACGGTAAAGCGGACCTTGTCCAAATAATCCACCAGCGGCACGGCATATTTGCGGCTGACGCCGAGCGCGTCGCGGAAGTCCATGGTGGAGAACATCGGCGCGCGGGCGAAAAGTTTCAAGGCGGTTTGTTTGCCGGCCTCCACGGCGTCGCGATGCATCCAGACACGCTCATCCAGCCGCACAAAAATCCCGCGCTCGCCCAGCAGTCGCATCATCGCGCTGACGCGCGGCAACGGTTCGCCCAGCGCCGCGGCCAGTTCCTCAGCGCCGGGCGGCGCCCAGCCGGCCTGCTGCAGTTTCGCGGCAATCTGGTCGCACAGGCGTTGGTCGCGGTCCACAACCCGCGCGCTCCAGCCCGCCCCTGCCAGCACGTTTCCGTTGTGCTCAATCTGCTTCGTCCCGAGCAGCGACGCCACGGCCAGATCCAGGAGCTTGCCGTCGGCCTTGAGGGTGGCAAGCAGTTCATCCCGGCCGATTCCGGCCCGCTGCGGGTTGGCGGAATGAAAGGCTTGGATGGCCGCGAGGATATCGGTCGCGGTTTTCTGGATGACATCGCGGTGCAGCCACCCGCCGCCGGGCGTCAGGACCGCGCGATCTTCGGCGCGCAGGGAATCAAGCATTGCCGTCATCTCCTCGGTGCGCATCAGGCATTTTAATTGCAGGTCGGCGGCGGTCATCGGCAGCGCGCTTTCCCGCAACATCAGTTCACACCAGCGGGCAGAATCGGCGATGGCTTCCCGCCGGGCCGCGAGCATATCGAGTGTCCACTGTTTCTTCCGGCGCAGCCGGACGTTGCCGATGCCGAGAATCTGTCCGCCGCCAATCGTGGTCAGACCGGCGACGCCGGAACCGGCCACGTTGGCCCGGACGACAAATCGTTCGCCGGGCGCCAGCGCCAGCGGTTCCGCCAGCCGGAGCTGGATCATCTGCTTTTGGCCACCGGTCATTTCGGTGTTTTCAAGCATCGCCAAATGGGCTGACACCGCCGCCGTTCCGACATGCAACTGCGCTTCGAGGTAGTCGGCGATTTTGCCCTTGACGGAATCGAGGATTCGCAATTCGGCTTCGGCCATGGTTACCGGGGCCACGGCATTTGATTCACACAAGACCATGCCGCGCCGCACCACTTCATGATCAATCTCGGGTATGTTCAGCGCGACACATTCCCCGGCCCGTCCCTCCGTTGCGTCCTCGCCATAGACCTGCATGCGGCGGACGTGTCCGGACAAACCGGCGGGCAGCAGATGCAGACTGTCGCCCGGTCGCACGCGTCCCCGGGTGGGGATGCCGGTGATCACCGTGCCGGAGCCGCGGATCGTAAACACGTCCTCCACCCACATGCGGAACCAGCCGGAGCAGGGGCGGTTTTCACATTTGGCGACCACCTCGTTCAACGCGTCGAAAAATCCGTCGAAGCCTTCGCCGGTGACGTTGGAGAGCGGACAAATCGGCGCCTCTGCGAGAAACGTGTTCGCGAGCAACCGCCGCAGGTCCTGAATCACGAAGCTGCGCCGGGCCGGGTCAACGAGATCTACCTTGGTGAGCGCCACCAGTCCGTGGCGCAGTCCCATGAGCGTGAGAATGTGAAGATGCTCATGCGTTTGCGGCATGATGCCGTCGTCCGCCGCGACGACAAAAATGACGACGTCAATGCCGTGCGCGCCGGCGGCCATGTTGCGGATGAAATCCACGTGGCCCGGCACGTCCACGACGCCGACCACGCGTTTGTCCGACAACTGGCAGGGGGCAAAGCCGAGGTCAATGGTGAGGCCGCGTTGTTTTTCCTCGGCCAGCGTGTCGGTCTCGCAGCCGGTGAGCATCTTCACCAGGGCGGTCTTGCCGTGGTCCACGTGCCCGGCGGTGCCGAGCATGATGTTACGGCGGGAAGTCATGAGGAGAAGTGGGAACATCCAACATCCAACATCCAACATCGAACATCCAATGCCAAAACCAGACGGGCGCAGCCCTTCATTCGTTGTTGGATGTTGGATGTTGGATGTTCGGTGTTGACCTGCTTTGCCTTTGCAGCACTCCAACGCTCCATCACCCCATCACTCCCGGTTTCAAATTGAATCTTCATCCCGCGATTCTCCCCAGCGCCCCGGCAATCGCCTTCACCTGCACATCGGTGATGGTCCGCACATCCAACAAAACCCGCTCGTGTTCGATGCGTCCAAAGACACACGCCTGGTCCAGTCGCAGCGCCCGCGCCAGGTCCGTGGCTTTCATGCCGGGCAAGCTGACGCTCACGACCAGGCTGGGAATCGCTTCCTCCGGCAACGAACCGCTGCCCAGATAAGCCTGGCTCGCGTGAATGTCCGCCTTCGCGCGCGGCGCTTTCTCCCGGATGGCTTGGGCCAACGCCTCGGCGCGATGCTGGAGCGCGTCGGGCGGTGTGGTCATCATGCGATAGGTCGGATGCTCGCGGCGGAGCAACTCGGGGTCGCGGAACAAATGCAGCGTGCGTTCCAGAACCATGATGCAGGTCTTGTCCACGCGCAAGGCGCGCATCAGGGGATGCTTTCGGATTTTGGCAATCGCCTCCTTGCGCCCGACAATGATTCCGCTCTGATTGGCGCCAATCAGCTTGTCGGCGCTGAACAAAACCACGTCTGCCCCGGCCTCGATCGATTCGCGGACGGTCGTTTCGTGCGGCAGCCCGAACTGGCGCAAATCCAGCAACGCGCCCGCTCCGAGATCATCAATCAAAAGCAAATTCTTGCTGTGCGCCAGTTCAGCGAGTTCGGCGAGCGGCACTTCGCTGGTGAAACCGACGACGCGGTAGTTGCTCGGATGCACGCGCATGAGCGCGGCGGTCTTCTCCGTGATGGCGTTGCGATAATCCTTGAGGTGCGTCCGGTTGGTCGTGCCCACCTCGACCAGCCGCGCCCGGCTTTGCGCCATCACATCGGGCAGCCGGAAGGAACCGCCGATCTCAATGAGCTGGCCGCGCGAAACGACGACTTCGCGTCGCGCCGCGAGCGCGGCCAGGACCAGCAGCGTGGCGCCGGCATTGTTGTTGACGACCGTGGCGGCTTCGGCGCCGGTGAGTTCGGTGAACAGGGGTTCGACCAGTTCATCCCGTTCAACGCGCCCGCCGGAATCGCGATCCACGGCCAGGTTCACGTAACCCTTCAATCCGGGAATCATCGAATCCACGACACAGCCGGGAAAGACCGCGCGCCCCAGGCCGGTGTGGAGAATGATGCCGGTGGCGTTGATGGCCTCGCGCACGCGCGGCTCGACGGCCTGACGAAGCAACTCGCCCGCCTGACTCAATACGATGCGGTTGAATTCCTGCACGAGAGCGCCGGAATCTTCGTGGGACAGGCTTCCAGCCTGTCTCCGTATTCTTTCCGGCAGCCCGCCGTTCGGTGATGAACCCGCCTGCTTCGGGCCAACGCGCGAAGGGGGTGATGTTTTGATGTCAGAGACAGGCTGGAAGCCTGTCCCACGATCATCGAGGATTTGCCGCCGCAAATTTTCGACGGCGCGGCGCAAACACTCGGTCACCAGCGACAGGGGCTGTTGCCGGAGCCAGCCGGCGACTGTCTCGCTCTTCAGCAATTCGGTGACGGAGGGAAGATTCCAGAGCAGCTCCTGTTTTGGGTCCGACATAATCTTTGCTTTACTTGGCCCGCCGCGTGAGGCTGAAAGCCTTTTACGCGTGTCTGGCACGGCGCCCGTTTTATGTGGGCGCGACGTTGACAGGATGGCCTTCCCCACTTTCGAGGTCAACCTTGCTTGCAGAAGGAAGGAGAAATGCTGAATGCTGAATGCTGAAAACATCTTTAGCCTGCCGCGTGAGGCAGCGCCTTTTACGCGGCATGGCTTATGGGAAACAGTCAGAATAAATCAATCAACTCACACCTCCGCTTCGAACCCGCCGACAGTTTCAATCGCTCCGCCTCCCGGATTGCAATGGTGCTGCGGACGACCCCGCCGACGCTCGCGAAGGGTGTTCGTTGTTTCATCACGAGGCAGTTTTCACCTGCGTGTCCCGGCGCTGCGACAACAGTCAGCGCCTCTGGACACCATTTTTATTTGCCCATGCCACGTTTTGAAATACGATGCCCGCACCTTGATTCAATGAATTCACACCACCATTATGAAAAAGGACCTGGCCATTTTTGAGGGACACAGAATCCGCCGCCTCTACGACGAAAAGACCGAAACCTGGTTCTTCTCCGTCGTGGACATCATCCAAGTCCTCACCCAGCAGGCCGATTACCAGACGGCCAGAAAGTATTGGAACAAGCTGAAAGAGCGGCTTGGGAAGGAAGGAAGTCAGTCGGTGACAAATTGTCACCAACTGAAATTGGGAGACGAGTCTCGGGTTTGGATTCCTGCGCCGTGAGGATGAAAAACTGGAAGCGGCACAAGTGCGGCGCATCATCGCCGCCCTGGACGAAAAGTGCCACGATGGGCAATTCTGAATCCAACGCGTGAAAAAAAGTGACGCGTGACGTTTCCCCGACCGTACGGTCTAACCGGACATTGAATCTCCGACATCAGAAATGCCGGCCATTATGAGAAAGCGAAGGATGCTTTGGCTGCCGCGGAAAGGCTGGACGTGGCCAGGGGCCGCGTTGCTGGCGGCGGCCGTCATCGCGGTGTCTTGCCCGGGCAATGTTTCGGGCAGCGAGGATTCCGCCCAGCCCACTGCTCCATCCGGAACGGTGACCACGGTTCCGCTGGAGTATCAGGAGACAAGCTACCAGTTTCTGTTCCGGAATATTTCCATCGAGTGCCGACCGGTCCCGTTCCCCAAAGAGCCGGCGCTGGCTCCCGGTCATGTCGTTCGCGGGGTGTTGAAATTTGGCGACAACCCCAGCAACGCCATTCCTTTCGTCTGGCAAACCGGCGCAAAAAAACTCTTCCTCGATCTGAATCGCAACCGGGATTTGACCGATGATGCGAACGGGGTGTTTTACGGGAGCCTGACGGGCCCGCGTTTTCCAACGCTCAATCATCAGGTGTTCACGAACATCCACCTCTCTTTTCCGGCAACGTCAGCCGGCGCTCCCATGCTGGTGGATTTCGATTTCTTTCAGTACGGCGATTCCGGGCGACCGCTGGTCAACGTGATGGCACGTTCGTTCTGGCAGGGCAAGGTGACCGTGGCCGGACATGATTGGCAGGTGGGATTGGTGCAGAACCTGTCAGGCCAGCCGGGGTCTTTCGAGCACGGCCAATTGTTGCTGCGTCCCTGGGAGGAGCGAAACAAACGGTTCAGTGCCTCCAGCGAAAAACCGGAGGACACATTGGCGA
Source organism: Verrucomicrobia subdivision 3 bacterium UBA7542 (assembly GCA_002479245.1). GTDB lineage: Bacteria > Verrucomicrobiota > Verrucomicrobiia > Limisphaerales > UBA11358 > UBA11358. The sequence continues at coordinate 5,477 of DLMG01000209.1, forward strand.
TTCCCTGGGAAGGGAAGAACTGGGTGGTGAGAGCGTCGGACGCCTTCGCCTTTTCGCCCGGGATCTTTTTTGAGGGACACGCCTGCCAGTTGGACTGGAGCGCCGAGCCGCGAGGCCGTGACGAGAAACTTGCGCTGCGGTTGACCGAACAGCAAACCCCGCTGGGCGAATTGCAAATCACCGGCAGTTTCATTCAGCGCCTCGTCCTGACGGGCGGGCCGTATGTGGTCGTCCTGACCCAGCCCCCGGCCAGCGTAAAGGTCCCCCCCGGCCGATACCAGCCCTACCGCGTCTGGCTCAAGCAGGGCGAGGCGGAGGCCTACTTCAATTTCGGCCTGCCGCAAACCGGGAAGGCGAATGTGATCGAGGAAATCACCGGGTCGCAACTGCCGGTGGTGAGTCCGCCGCCACCGGAGCAGGCGGTCGTGGTGGATGAGCAGCGACCGGCAGTGTTGGCCGTGGGCGGGCCGTTGACCAATTGCGTCTCCGCCGCCCGCCGCGGACGGAACCTGCTTCTCAGCTACCGATTGATCGGCGCCGGCGGTGGAGAATACTGGCTGGTGAGAGGGAGCGACTGGAAGCCGCCGCAATTTACCGTTGGCAGGTCGGGGAAACAGATCGGGTCGGGCCAGTTTGAATTTGGCTGAGACGGCTTCTGCTCGTACTCATGGCGAGTACCCTCGACGACGGCTGGCCAACTCCAAATCGCTGCTTCGCGGGGTTTGGGCGGCTTGGGTGCCACGGAAGGTCCGGTGGTCACTTGTAATTGGACGGCAGCGGGCCTGATGTCGCCGTTGCTGCCGTGGCTGGCTATCCTGGCTTTGCTGGCGCTCAAACCCAATCACGGCTGGTCCGCGTGGTGGATCTGGCTGCCCTTGGCGGGTCTGGCGGCCGGGTGGCATTGTCTGGAACTGGCATTGCAAAGCTCAAATACCGGCCTGCCCAAGGGGATGCTCGAAATTATTTTGGCCGTTCCTGTTGCTCTGGCGTTTGGGTTGGCCGCGCTCTGGTTGCTGGCCTCCTACCTTGGCCGCGGCTATCGCTTCCGCACTTTCCTGGGCACATTGGCCGTCCTGGTCATTTTCATCGTTTTCAGTTTTGCGGCCACCGCCGGCTGGGGTCTGGTGGTGGAGCCAGTCATGAGCCTTTTAGACCCGCGACGCTGTACGGACACCGCCGGCGTGGGAGAGATGGCGTTGCCGTTTCTCGTTCTGCCGGTGCTGCTGGCCTTGGTGGTCGCTGCGGCCATGGCTTTGTCCGGGCTGGCCTGTCGGTGGCGCCATCGTCCGTGGTGGTTCTGCCTGTGGCTTTTCTTGTCCCTGCCGACAGCCTGGGTTGCGGCGTCGGCGCTGCTCCATTTTTTGTGCCGGATGGCCTCGCCCGGCAGCGTGGATTACGCCGTATTCCTCCGGATCGGGCCGTTCATGGTGGTGCTCATTTTCGCGACGCTGCTGCCGTTCCTGGTCCTGTCTTGGATCAACCCATTGTTCCGTGAGCGACTCAAGAATCTCCTTCACTTGGAACCTCAAAAGCCTATATTGCAGCGAAAGGAACAGGAACAGTTATGAAAAAAACGATGCTTGTTTGGAGTCTGGTTCTCCTGGCAATCCCAGTCCTTGCGCCCGCGAAAGACTTTCCGCTGGAATTCAAGACCTTGAACGCCGAGGAAGCCATGGCCTTCCCCGGCGGCTCGGGCCTGTACGGAACCTTGCAGCTCGACAAACCCGGCGCCATCACCAAGGCGCCTCCGGCAATTTCCAAACATCCGCTTTACGGCCAAATGTCCGTCTCGACAAACCGGTTGTGGTTCCGGATTGATGAATCCAAGGGTGATGGCAAGGGTTACGATCGTTTGATTGTGGACCTGAACCAAAACGGCGATCTGACGGACGACCCCGTGGCCGCGCGGGTGGAGCAGCCCAGGCAAACGTCCGCGGCGGACCGGACGGAGATCGCACTCTTTGGGCCAATCCCGGTGCCGGAGGGAAAAATGATTGGCACGTGGCGGCCGATTTATTTTGCCCAGATGTATCTCTACACGCCGCCCGCAGATGCCGTTGCGAACAGGAACACTTCCTACCTCGGCCAGTTGCGGTTCAAGGCGGGCTGGTACCTGGAAACCACGGTGGACTTGGACGGCGTGACGCAGAAAGTGGGCATCGTTGATGGAAACTGCAACTTCCGGCTGGGAGATTTCAATCAACCGACCACCTACCAGAATGGCACCGAAACCAACTGGTATTTCCAAGGCGGTGATTATTTTCTCGTGGGCAACGATGGCTCCGGCAAATTCGAAAATTCCATCGGGAGCAGCGTATCGGCCCCGTTTGGACCGGTGCTGTATCTGGGTGCGAAACCCTACCAGGCCGTTCTGGCGGCCGACGACAAATCGCTCGCGCTTGAACCGTGGGCCGGGCCGCTGGCGGAACTGGCGTTGCAACCGCATGGCGAACAGGTGAACGGCCTCCAGGTGGCGTGGGAAGCCGCACCCGGCGAATGGCAACTGCTTCAGCCCGGCGTTGAAAACGGAAAAGCCAAAGTGCCGTCCGGCAATTACCGGCTTTACACCTGCACGCTCAAAGTCAAAAACGCGGCCGGCGAAACTTTGATTCTCAGTGGATACAAACGCACTCCGAAGGACACCACCATGGCACGGGCTGACGCCGCCACGCCGTTCAAGTGCGGCGCGCCCCTCGAAGTCAAGGTCACGTCGGCGCGTGACAACCGGAACAGTGGTTCGACCGCGTCGGAATCCGGATCGTTTCTGGACTGGGTTTTTGGGGGGAACGCCGGGGCCGAACCGGTGTTGCAGCAGTTCATCCAGGCTTCCGTGCTCGGCGCCGGCGGCGAAACGTATTCAAGCTTTTTCCTCAAGGGAGACAAAGGGAACCTGCGCCAGCCGCCGAAGCCGGCCTTTGCGATCAATACCGCCGATGGCAAACAGGTGGCTTCGGGCAACATGGAGTTTGGCTGAGGCGGCGTTTGTTCGCACTCATGGCGAGTGCCCAAAGAGCTGGCTGGCAAGACCGTCACCATCAAAGTCCAGTTCGATCTGGCGCCCGTGGAGACGATCAGCAAGCCGATAGATACGAAGTTGTAAGGCCGACCGGTACGCTCGCATGGAAACGATTGAACCAGGTCAGATTCCGCCGGAAGTCCCGCATTCAAACTTGGGGCGGGTGGGTTTTTGGCTGTCGCTCGCTGCGCCTGCGGCTCTGGTGCTGATGGTGGTCCTCCGGCCCGGGTGAAGATCGCCCCTTTCGGCCCTTGGCGGGCTGACGATATTTCTGACACCGCCCGTCGCGCTGATTGTGAGCATCAGCGGGTGGGTCCGCGGTGGCAACCGGGCAGCGGCCATTGCTGGCGTCGTGATCAGCGCACTGGTAATCTTGTTGTTCTTCGTCGGGCTGTCGTTGTTGAGCCTCTGCCGGTAGCGGCCCATCAATAGTAGGGGCCGACGCCTGCCGGGTCGTAGTACTTGGTGCGAAGACCGGTAAGGAGGCTCATTATTTTCGATTTACGATATACGATTTACGCGGTGCGCAGATATTGTGGACGAACTCGTAAATCGTAAATCGCATATCGTAAATTCAGTCAGAGCCTCGTCACCTCGGCTCCTACGAATGAACGAGTTCTTTAACGGACTGTCAAGGAATGGGGATCGGCGCTACAATTTTGCCCGGTTCTGTCCGCCCGCAAGCAATGCCGCCCCGAGCGCGCCGGTGAATTGCGGATGGGGAGCGACGCGGAGCGGACAGGACAGGACTTCAGCCAGTGCGCGCGTCATTCCCGGTTGCAGGGCCACGCCGCCCGTAAAATACACCGGCGGAACGACCGAACGCCCGACCAAGGCCACGACGCGCGTGGCAATTGCGTTTTGTACGCCGGCAACGACATCCGGCACAGGCACGCCTTCGGCCAGCAACCCGATGATCTCCGTTTCGGCAAACACCACGCACATATTGCTGATGAGCGCCGGTTTTTTGCTGTCGCGACCGAGTTCCGCAAGTTTCGGCCAGTCCACCCCCAGCCGGGAGGCGACCATTTCCAGAAACCGGCCCGTGCCGGCCGCGCAGCGATCATTCATGGCGAAATCCCGGACCCGTCCGCCGTCCTCCAGATGGATGATTTTGCTGTCCTGGCCGCCGATTTCGATGATCGTGCGCGCGTCAGGAGCCACGTGATGCACGCCGCGCGCATGGCACGTGATTTCGGTGATGGTGGTGTCGGCGAAACGGATGGCGTTGCGGCCGTAGCCCGTGGCCACCACGCCGGAAACGCGCGAACGCCCGATGCCGGCATCGTTCAGCGCCTGCTCAAAAAGCTCCCGGGCCAGGTGTTCCTGGGCCACTCCCTGATCGCCAATGCGGGTGGAAAGGATGCGCGGCGGTTCGGTGTCGAACAGCACAACTTTGATCGAACGCGATCCCGCATCAATTCCGGCACAAATCATGATTTTCTCCTGGCGCGCGCGGTTTCAATCAGCGCCTGCACCCGCGAGCCAAGTGTCGGCAGCATGGCATCACATACCGGCGGGATTTCAAGCTCGATTGTTGGAAGGCCCAGCGCTTTTTGCACGGCTTCACGGATGATGGCTCCCTCGCGCGCGCAATGGCTGGCGCCTGGTATGCGCGACACGACCACCGCTTCGACATGAAAGTCGCGGCATTCCCGCACGATTCGCGCGGCGCGTTCGGCCGTGGAGCCGACCATCGGATCCGCCAGCGCGGTTCGCGCCAGCGCTTCGAGCGGCGGCAGGTTTTCCGGAATCAAATCCAGCGCATGGGTGAACATGTAGTCCGAGCCGCAGACGCGTCCGCCCCAGTCTTCCAGCAGGTTCATGGCCCGCAAATCCGCCACGGGATTCACCCAGAAAATCCGCACCGCGTCCACGTCGATGATGAATTGTTTTTGCTGAACGCGCTTTTCGGCTTCCGCGAGCAGTTCGCCAAGCACGGCGACGGTTTCCGCGCGGTCGGAGCAGAAATGAATGGCCAGCATTTCCGCGACGAGCATTTCCAGCGCGGGCAACGGCGCGCCAGGAGCGGAATAGACGGTCGTCCGCAGCGCCTGAAGCAGGTGGCGGACTTCGTTCGCTTTTCGAATCCCGTCCGTCAGCGTATTGTCATCCAAAGGTTGTCCGGCCAGTTCGCCCAGCGATTGGGCGACCCGCTGCAATTCTTCCCGCACCCAGTCCACCTGGACCTGCGGCGCAAGCAGGTTTCCCGGCAGCGCGCACGAAGCCTCCCGGGGATCGGGTTGACGGCGGCGCGGCATTTCCCACCACAGAATCGAATGACCCAGCGTTTCCAGACGTTGCGCGATGGCGGAGAAATCGTCACAAACCGCGCCGGTGCTGCAGATCAGCAAATCAGGCCGGGGGAAATGTTCGCCGTTTAGAAACGCGGGCAGCATCGCGCGCACCGGGCAGAACGAAGCGTCAATGCCCAAAGCTTCCGCCTGTTGCAGCAAATGGTCGCTGCATTCCATGAGGCAGGGCGTCCACCA
>DLMG01000421.1:0-5482 GCA_002479245.1 Verrucomicrobia subdivision 3 bacterium UBA7542
CGCCCACAACGCCCGCTCGTGCCGGAATTCAATCTCGCGGTATTTGTCGTAATCCAGATTTTCCTGCCGCAGCACCTTCGGCAAATCGGCGCGCGGTGAGTGGAAAGGATGGCGCGCGCGTTCGAGAGCGCGTTGCGCCACATAATCCAAATTGACCTCGGCTGATTCCGCGCCGATCAATATCTTGCCGGCCAGCACCAGTCCGATTGTTAAAACCAGGCAACTAGGTCGCCACATTCAGATAAGGAGAACCGAAGTGGGCTCAATTTGCAAGTTTAGCCAGCAACCACTTGGATGACAATGAATTATGCCACTAAAATAACCGTTCAATCCAGCGTCTGGCGATAACGTTTGATGCCGATGGCCAGCATCATGACCAAAAACAGCGCAATCGGCCAAAGGTCGGGCGCGATTTCGGCAAAACCATTCCCTTTCAGCAGAATCCCGCGCACGACCCGCAGAAAATGCGTCAGCGGCAGAATTTCGCCGATGTCCTGCGCCCAGCCCGGCATGCCGCGAAAGGGGAACATGTAACCCGACAACAACAGTGACGGCAGAAAAAAGAAGAATGCCATCTGCACCGCTTGAAGCTGGTTTTTGGCAATGGTCGAAAACGTGATGCCGACCGCGAGATTCGCCACGATGAACGGAAACGTCAACACCAGCAGCAACGACACGCTGCCGACAATCGGCACATTGAACAGAAACTTCGACGCCAGCAAAATCAGGAAGACTTGAATGTAGCCAACCGTGATATAAGGCACAATCTTGCCAATCATCACCTCACCAGGGCGCGCCGGCGTTGAAAGCAGGTTTTCCATCGTGCCGCGCTCGCGTTCGCGCGTGATGGCCAGCGCCGTGATGATGATCATCGTCATCGTGAGCATCACGCCCATCAGGCCGGGCACGATGTTATTCTGCGTGATGTTTTCCGGATTGTAATGCTGATGCACCACCAGATTGAACGGAGTGGGGCTGCCGCGCAAATTCGTCAGCGGCCCGGTCAGGTCGCGGTTCAAAACAGTGGTGGTCAGCAGATTGATTGCCGCAATGGCATAACCCACCGCCGAAGGATCGGTCGCGTCGGCTTCCAGCAGCAAATCCGGGCGTTCGCCGCGCAGCAATTTGCGCGAAAAATCCACCGGAATATGCACCACGAATTGAACCGTGCCTTGCGCGAGCAGTCTTTGAATTTCCGCCTCGCTCTTCGGTTCGCGAACAATGTCGAAATAACTGCTGTTGCGCAAACCCCACACAATCGTCCGTGAAAAAACGCTATTGTCCGCCGAATAAACCGCCGTGGGCAGATGCTTTGGATCGGAATTGATGGCGTAGCCGAAAAGAATGAGCTGGAGCAGCGGAATGCCGATCATCATTGCGAACGTGACGCGGTCGCGGCGCATCTGGATGAATTCCTTGCCGACAATCGTCCAGAACCGCCGCCAGTTGAATTCGTGCAGTTTCACGAAAGCGTCTCCAGTATTTTTGTAGCAGCCAACGTGAGTTGGCTCTGACTTTTTCCGCAAAGACCAGATGGAGTCGACTGACGTCGGCTGCTATGATGGTTTGGAAGTTTCACGAAAAATTGTCCTTGGCCGTTTCCATCAAACTGATGAACACGTCCTCCAGCCCGGATTCGATTTGTTGCCAGCGATATGCGCCGGTCATCCACGGCCCCACACTTGCGCGCAGTTGGGCCGCATCACGTCCACTGATATGCAACGTTGTGCCAAACGCCACAACCTGTTCGACCCCGGGTTTGCCGCGAATTTTTTCCGCCAGTGCCGGCAAATCCGGCCCGGCAGCCTCCCAAGTCGTCAGCCCGGCAGCCTTGACGACTTCCTCGACGCTGCCGCGCGCGAGCAAGTTGCCGTAGGCGATGTAGGCCAGCCGATGGCAACGCTCGGCCTCGTCCATGTAATGCGTCGTGATGAGCACGGTCAATCCGCCGGCGGCAAGCTGATGAATTTCCTCCCAAAAATCACGGCGCGCCTTCGGGTCAACGCCCGCCGTCGGTTCATCGAGCAGAAGCAATTGCGGCTCGTGAATCAGGCAGGCGGACAGCGCCAGCCGCTGTTTCCAACCACCGGAAAGCGTGCCGGCAAGCTGGCTGCGTCGCGCAGTCATGCCGAGTTGTTCGAGACTTTTTTCAACGGCGGCTTTGCGTCCCGGCACGCCGTAAATGCGCGCGATGAAATCCAGGTTCTCCTCGATGGTCAGGTCTTCGTAAAAGCTGAACCGCTGCGTCATGTAGCCAATGTTCTTCTTGATCTCGCCGGATTCACTGCGTATGTCGAAGCCCAGACAACGTCCACTGCCGCCGTCGGGCTTGAGCAAACCACACAACATCCGCAGGAACGTCGTTTTGCCGCTGCCGTTCGGGCCCAGAAAGCCGTAAATCTCCCCGCGCCGCACCTGCATCGGAATGTTGTTCACGACCGTGCGGTTGCCGAACCGCTTCGTGATGCCCTGCACGTCAATGACAAGGTCAGACGGGTTCATGGACACAGTCAGAGGCTTGGAGTTCCGCCTTCAGGCGGCACGTGGTGCATGAATGTCGCAGACCGCCTGAAGGCGGGACTCCAAACAAAAGCCGGTTCACGGTTCATTTTGGTTCCAAATCCACATCCACCGGCTGGCCGGGACGAAGGTCCGCCGCATACGCCGGAGAAAATTTCGCCTCGATCATAAAAACCAGTTTAGCCCGGTTCTCCTGGCTGTAAATCACGGGCGGCGTGAACTCGGCCTGCGTGGATATGTAATTGATGATGGCCGGATAGGCGTGCGGACCGCCGTCGAATGTCACGCTGACCGTTTGACCGGGCTTGATTCGCGGCAACGCCGCCTGCGGCACAAAGAAACGCACTTTCACATTGCCTGGCGGCAACAGCTCGACGACCGGATTGCCCGCCGCGACCCATTCGCCGGCGCGATACAACGTGTCGTGTACAAACGCGTTCGCCGGCGCAAATTGTTGCTTTTGATCGAACGACCAGCGCGCTTTGTCCAGCGCGGCAGTTTGTGATTCCACCTGGGCTTGGTCGGCATCACGCTGCGCGCGGGTCTGGTCGAGTTCTTCGGCGGAAATCACTCCCTGATCGTTGCGCAATTGTTGGCGGCGGCCATATTCGGCTTCGGAAAGCGCGAGGCTGGCTTTCGCCTGCGCGAGATTTTTTTCCGCCTGTTGGACAGCAGCGGCTTCCGACCCGCGTTCCAACTCAAACAACAACTGCCCGGCTTTGACCTCGTCGCCGCGCGCAACGGCCAGGTTCGTCAGCGCGCCGCCGAGCGGTGACGCCACGTAAACGTATTCGCCTTCGATGTAGCCTTGAAAGACGTTTGAAGAGTTCGAGGAACAACCAGCGACAAAAATCGCTGCCAGTGCAAAACTGAAGGTTAAAATAAATATTCTTCGCCGCCACATCGGGCAAAGGAAAACCCATGCAACAAAAAATTGCAAGTTTGCACCGAATTGCCCAACTGATAGATTCATGGCCGTATGAAAAAGTTGTTTTTCTGCGTCGGGGTGTTCATTTGTTTTGTCTGGAACATAACAGCGCAAAACACAAATATCAGTTTGCCCGGCTGGATCACGCGTCCGCTGTCGCTGACCGACTGCCTCAATATCGCGCTTCAACAAAACGCCACGATTCTCAAGGCCGGGAACGATCTTGAGGCGTCGCAGGGGGTGGTCGTGCAAACTCGCGCCGTCGCCCTGCCCCAGGTTCAAGCCACCGGCCAATACAAGGACACCGATCCTCACGCGATTGAAAGTCTTCCTTTTCCACCACCACTAGGACCCGTAACGCTGCCGCATCAAAACTGGAATTCAGGCGTTCAAATCGTCCAATCCATTTACGAGGGCGGGAAAATGGTCGCGGCGTTGCGAGCGGCCAGCGTCACGAAACAACAGGCACTGGCGCAATATCAGACTGTGATTGCCGACACCTTGCTTGGTGTGCGAGTGGCGTATTTCGACGTGCTGCTCGCCGCCCAGCAAATCACCGTGCATGAGGCCTCGGTCAACCTGCTCCAAAAGGAACTCGAAGACCAGCAACGCCGCTACGATGCCGGCACCGTGCCGCACTTCAACGTGCTCCGCGCCGAAGTCGCTGTCGCCAATGAGCGTCCGGCCCTGATCCGGGCGCGAAACGATTATCGCATCGCCAAAAATAATCTATCCAACCTGCTGGGCTACAATTTGCCGCGCGAAATTTGGGAGGACATTCCGTTGAACCTGACGGATACGCTCGACGCCGCACCGTATCAGGTGGATTTGCCGGCGGCGATTCAGCAGGCACTGGCCAGACGCACGGAACTTGTCGCCGTGCGCAAAACGGCTGAGTTGCAACGCTTGAATGTCGTGAACGCCAAAGCCGGCTACAAACCGACGGTTCAGGTCTTCGCGGGTTATGGCTGGTATAATGCGCAATATACGCAGCCGGTCGAACTCGATCACGATATTCACGGCTGGAACGCCGGCGGACAGTTGAGCTGGGACATTTTTGACGGAATGCTCACGCACGGCAAAGTTGTCCAAGCCAGGGCGCTGTACGAAAAATCCATGACTGACGTGGACGACAAGGGACGCCAAATTGAGCTCGAAGTTCGCACGGCCTATTCCGATTTCATCGAGGCGCGGGAAGTTCTGGACTCGCAGCAAAAAGTGCAGGAGCAGGCCGACGAAGCCCTGCGTGAAGCGAGAGCGCGCGCCGAGGCCGGCACCAGCACGCAACTCGACGTGCTCGACGCCGAGACTTCGCTGACGCAGGCGCGCACGACGCAAATCCAGGCGTTGCACGATTATGTCGTCGCCCGCGCCAGACTCGAACGCGCCATCGGCGAGGACATGATTCAAAAGCCCGCGCCGTCAAAACCATGATTTGCCATTGACGAAACCGGTGGCTCTGGGATTTTGTCGGGCTATGGCAAAAATTCAACGGGCGCTGATTTCAGTTTCGGACAAAACGGGCCTGGTTCCGTTCGCGCAAATTCTGGCCAAGGCCGGAATTGAAATTATTTCCACTGGCGGCACCGCCAAAACGCTGCGCGAGGCCGGACTCACAGTGAAGGACGTCAGCGAATACACGGGCTTTCCTGAAATGCTTGATGGCCGCGTCAAAACGCTCCACCCGAAAGTCCACGGCGGCTTGCTGTTCATTCGCGGCAACAAAACGCACGAAGCCGCCGTCCGCGCGCACAACATTCAGCCAATTGATCTCGTCGTGGTGAATCTTTATCCATTCGAGCAAACGGTGGCGAAGCCGGATGTCACTTTGCACGACGCGATTGAGAACATTGACATCGGCGGGCCTTCGATGCTGCGCAGTGCGGCGAAAAATCACGCCAGTGTCACGGTGGTCGTTGATCCGCTGGACTACGCGGAAGTCGCGGAACACATTTCCGCCAGCGGCGATACGACCCTCGAACTGCGGCGCAAACTGGCAGCGAAAGTTTTTGCGCGCACTGCCGCCCATGACGG
>DLMG01000421.1:5555-5725 GCA_002479245.1 Verrucomicrobia subdivision 3 bacterium UBA7542
GCCGCGCATCTGCAAAAAGAATTCAACGTGACGGAGGCTTCCAGCCTGCCATCTTCACTCAATGTTTTCGCGCCGCTGGCGCAGCCGCTGCGTTACGGTGAAAATCCGCATCAAGCGGCGGCGCTTTACGGCGGTTTCAATGAATTTTTCCAGCAACTGCACGGCAAGGA
>DLMG01000421.1:5808-6057 GCA_002479245.1 Verrucomicrobia subdivision 3 bacterium UBA7542
CTTTCCTACAACAACATTCTGGATTTGACGGCGGCGGCGAATTTGATTGCGGAATTTTCGGACGACCCGCCGACGCTGGCGATTTTGAAGCACACCAATCCGTGCGGGGTCGGCCAAGGCGCAAATTTGCGTGAGGCGTGGGACAAGGCGTTGGCGACGGACAAACAGGCGCCGTTTGGCGGCATTATCGCCGTAAACCGTCCGCTCGACGGCGCGTGCGCGGAGACCATCGCGGAAATTTTCAGCGAG
>DLMG01000051.1 GCA_002479245.1 Verrucomicrobia subdivision 3 bacterium UBA7542
GCGATGAACCGGTATTGCGGTTGATTCGTCTGCCCCATTGCCGTGAGCAAACCCGTCCCCAGCAGCAAGGCGATAACTCCGGCCTTCGGCCATAATCCTAGACCGAAAGCCCGCCCCGGGCGAACCGGCGGCGCAGCGGCTTCGTTGGCCCACGCGGACTTAGTGTGTGTTCTGTTGTTGATGTCATTTGTCTGTTTCATAATTTACTCCTTCACTTTGTTCTTTTTGTTGTGGCCCGAGGGCCGGTTTTTAATTTTGAATCGGTGGGCATGTTTGCCCATCGTTAACCAGTGCGAAATTCCGGGATGAAAGGGACAAATTAAATTGCAAAGGGAAGTCCAATCCCGAGGTCTGGTGTTCATCTAAGTTTGGTTTTATGCCGGGACTGGCCCGTTTGCGCGATTACGGGCTGGAGAGCCGGAAAAACTGTTGTGAACCGGAAATGGGATTGGTTACGGCGTTCTGTCCGTTCACGACGACTGGTGAAGGCAGGTTCGTGTTCCAAGCCGCCGGAGAAACCAGGTTCGTCGTGAACTGCAGGGTGCCAGTCACATTGGTTGGCCACGTCAAAATCACATTGGTCCCTGAAAGAACTATGGCCAGCGCATGCAGGGGTTGGAAGGCCAGGTAGTCCGGGCCAGACAACACGGTGGCAAAAGTGCTTCTCATCCCGCCCGGCGTGAATTCATAGATGTTGCCGCTGCCATCCGACTCAAACAGATTGCCCGCGCTGTCGAAGGTCAGTCCATTAGGAGACAATCCGGAGGCGAAGGTGCCCATCTCTGTGGCCACACCATTCGTGAATTCATAGATGTTGCCGCTGCCACTATCCGCCACAAACAGATTGCCCGCGCTGTCAAAGGCCAGTCCATTAGGAGACAACCCGGAGGCAAAGATGCTGTTCACCACGCCCGGCGTGATTTTATAGATGTAGCCAGGAGGAAACGGGGGGCCGGGCTTATCCGCCAAAAACAAGTCGCCGGCGTTGTCAAATGCCAGTGCAATAGCACCCCCCAGCCCAAGCCCGACGGCAAAGGTGCTTTGCGCTCCGCCCGGCGTGATTTCAATAATGTTGCCGGGGATAGTCGTCACAAACAGATTGCCCGCGCTGTTAAAAGCCAGTGCAAACGGACCAGGCAACCCGGAGGCAAAAGTGCTTCTCATCCCACCCGGCGTGAATTCATAAATGTTGCCGCTGCCTATATCCGCCTCAAACAGATTGCCCGCGCTGTCGCAGGCCAGCCCTTGAGGGGCGTTCAACCCAGAGGCAAAGGTGCTTTGCGCTACGCCCGGTGTGAATTCAAGAATGTTGCCGCTGGATTCCACAAACAAATTTTGCGCCTGGGCGCTGAAGGCCAGCATTCCCCACTGCAAGACGACCGCCATGGCAAGACCGCAAAGGGCGTTTTTAGGTTTCATGATTGTGCCTGTTCAATTCATTTTCAGTGCGTGAGCCGTTTGGCCTACGTCAACCAATGCGCAGTTCTACTTCCGTTACGGAGTGTCGTGGTCTGAAGTTTCATAACATGAATTTTGAATTCAAAACGTTCACGGCGAACTCAGGCGGTAATACCCCTGTTGCGGGCTAGTGATGGGAAGGGTCACGGCGAATTGCCCGTTGACGATGATGGGCGGCTCTATCAAAGTGACAGACACCCAACCCCCCGTAGCGCCCAGATTCACGGTCTTTTGCAAATACCAGCCGGGGTAATTGATCGGCCATGACAAAATAACATTGGCTCCGGAAAGAGTCATGGTCAGCGGCGGTTGAATGGTCAGCCGGAAAACGGTGCCCAGGTTGTTTGTGCCGCCGTATTGAGTCGTGCCATAGAAACTGCCGTCGCGGCCCTGCACCAGCGCGGCCGAGGGACTGTTGCCATCATTGGTGCCGCCGAATGAATACAAACTGGTGAGCACCCCATTGGCGCTGATTTGGAACACCGTGCCAAAGCCGTAAGCTCCAATCTCTGGGTTGAAGTTCGTTTTGCCCCCGATTGCTGTCGTGCCATAGAAACTGCCGTCGCTGCCCTGCACCAGCCCGGCAGGACCCCCGCCATCATTCGTGCCGGTGAAGGAATACAAATTGGTCAGCGCCCCATTGGTGCTGATATTAAACACATTGCCATTGCCGTATGTGCCGCCACCGAGTGTCGCGCCATAGAAGTTGCCGTCGCTGCCTTGCACCAGCCCAATGGGCTGCTCGAACCAAGGGGGGTTGAAGGTATACAAAGGGGTCAGCGCCCCATTGGCGCTGATTTGGAACACGGCGCAAGGGTAGAAGAACGGCCCGTGTCCAGCCGTCGTGCCGTAGAAATTGCCGTCGCTGCCCTGCACCAGACCGACACGAGGATACGCACCGTCAGCGCCGCCGGTGAATGAATACAGACTGGTCAGCGCTCCATTGGTGGTGATTTTGAACACGGCGCCCAAACCGTTCGTGCCGCCGGCTTCAGTGGTGCCGTAAAAATTGCCGTCGCTGCCCTGCACCAGCGTGGCATAGGGATTTGCGTCATCATTCGTGCCGCCGAATGAATACAAACTGGTCAGCACCCCATTGGTGGTGATTTTGAACACGGTGCCAAAGTTGTTCGTGCCGCCGAATGGAGTCGTGCCATAGAAATTGCCGTCGCTGCCCTGCACCAGCCCGGCAAGAGGGTTTGCGCCATCATTGGTGCCGGTGAAGGAATACAAACTGGTCAGCGCCCCACTAGTGCTGATATTGAATACCGTGCCCAAGTTGTTCGTGCCGCCGTATCGAGTCGTGCCATAGAAACTGCCGTCGCGGCCCTGCACCAGTCCGCCTCGGGGATTTGCCCCATCGTTGGTGCCGCTGAATGAATAGAGGCTGGTGAAGACCGCGCCCGCCTGTGCGCTGGTGATCAGCCAGCTGCCCAGCAGGAACAGGACAGATAAAAGCTGGCGATGGGTGTTTTTAGTTTTCATACGAATACCTTTTTATTTAGGGCGATAATTGGACGCGGTAGAAACGTTGCGGAAAATTCGTCCACTGCGGATCGCTGAAATAGCTCGTGCCGCCGGTCAGGGTGTTTATGCTCACCGCAATCCAGACCGGATTGGCCAGATTCGTGGCGGCTTCCACCACGACGACCATGTTGGCCGCCCAATTGATGTTGAACCCGAATTGATTCGATTGAACGCCAAAGCTGCCATTGCTGGTCTGCACCTGCGGCAACCACAACGCGGTCGGCAGACCGTCAAACATCGCGCCCCAGCCCGTGGTGCCCGGCAAATAATAGACAGTCGCGGAGTCAGCAGCAAAAACAGTATAATCATTGGTTGGGGACGGAGCGTTGCCCGTGAAATAGACGCTCGTCAGGCTGAAGCAGTATAAGAACGCATCACTCCCTATGAAGGTGACGCTGCCGGGAATCGTGATGTTGGTAAGGCCGGTGCAATACCAGAATGCACCATCTCCGATGCTGGTGACGCTGCTGGGAATCGTCACGCTCGTCAGGTTGGTCAAGTCATTGAACGCATCCAATCCGATGGTGGTGGCCGTCAGGCCGTTGATATTGGTTGGAATGGTCACAACCCACGGAGGCCCGGCATAAGCGACGATGTTGGCACTGCCGTCGGCGTTTGTGCTGTAAGTGTAGATGCTGCCGTCGGCATTGGTGCTGTAAGCGTCTTGGGCGGAACCGGCAAGCATACCCAATTGCAAGACGACCGCAATGGCAAGGCCGCAAAGGACGTTTTTAGATTTCATAATGGTTTCTCCGATTCAATCGATTGGGTCAGGACGGCAGTATTGCTTTTATATTGTGGCTTGAACCGCACGAATGCCAAAACCAACGCCGCGAACGAGACAAATAAAGAACCGACTGATGGCTCCGGCACGACTGTTTCCACCCACACACCTGGATCGGCTGACACTGACCCCTCCCCTACGATCCCCGACTCCTGATCGAGGTTGCCCGAATCGACAACATTGCCGGAGTCATTTTCAGTCTGGATTCCCTTGGTTTCTGTTCCGCCGGAGAGGAAAGCCAAAACCTCGAAGTTCCAGGAGACGATGGCTCCCGACGAATCGGTGCCGAAGGTGAAAGCCCCTACATACGGGAAGCCCGCTTGAGTTCCTCCGATGTTCTGCGGGCCAACTCCATCAATAAAAATGAAGTTCACTAGGGTAGCCGAGGGGTTGCCCTCATAGTTATCACCCAACGGCGCGGAAAAAGTTATGGACCCTGTAACCTTGTCTGATGTTGTATAAGGCACAATACCATACATAAGCTCGTTGGGGGCGTTGAAAACGGACGTGAAATCATTGCCTGTGTAGGTGTATACGTAGGTCTGGGCGGAACCGGCCAGCACACCCAAGTGCAAGACGACCGCAATGGAAAGGCCGCAAAGGGCGTTTTTAGTTTTCATGGTTGGTTTTCAATTGATTTTCATTTTCCGTGCGTGAGCCGATGTGCCCACCATTGACCAGTGCGAAATTCCGGGACGAAAGGGACAAATTATTTTGCAAAGGGAAATCCAATCGCGAGGTGTGGTGTTCATATAAGTTCGGTTTTTTGCAGGGACTGGCCTGTTTGCATAATTACGGGCTGAAGAGCCGGAAAAACTGTTGTGAACCGGAAATGGGACTGATGAGGACGTTCTGTCCGCCGATGACGATCGTGGGCGCGGAATTGGTCTGCCAGACCACCGGCGGAACCAGATTGGTGGCACACTCCAGCGTGTAGCCGTTGGCGGTGAAACCGGTGTCGGCGGCCGGCCAGGTCAAAACCACGTTGGCTCCGTCAGCAATGATGGTCAGTGGCGGTGGCAACGCGATAATAATAATCTCGCCATTGAAATTGCCGTCTGGGCTGTAGGTGCCGGAAACCTCGGTGAGAATCGCAATTGCCGATGAATCAATGATTGAGCCGCCACCGCCGCCGCCGACACCGGCATCGTCCTGATAATATACGCCACCGCCGCCGCCACCGCTATAGCCGCCGCCGCCGCCGCGCCACCGCCACCGCCGCTGGGGCCGGGACTGGTGTCAAAAGGGGGATTTGGGTCGAAACCGCCACCGCCGCCAGCACCGTTGGTGCCGCCAGCGCCGCCGGTAAAGCCGAAGCGGGAGTTGACGTCGCCGCCACCGGTGCCGCCGCCAGTGCCGACGTTGCCGTTGCCGCCGTAGCCACCGGCCCAGCCGCCACCGCCACCGCCGCCTGCGATGACCAGCGGTGTGCTGCCTTCGACAACGAAGCTGCCGCCGCCACCGCCGTTGCCAAAGGGGTTCGGCTCGTATTGTCCGCCGCCGCCCACCAAAAGAGTGAGGGTCGTGGACGCTGAGAAGTTAAATTCGGCGCTCATCTCGGCTCCGAGGCCGAATTTGAGGCCTCTATTCATTACGCTGCCGCCGCCCGGAGCGCCGTAGGCGGTGATGATGTAAGTGCCGGGCGGCAGAGTGATATTCGTCTCCGACCCGCTGAACAGGTATAGGTTGGTCTGGGCGGAACCGGGCAGCATTCCCAACTGCAAGGCGACCGCAATGGCAAGACCGCAAAGGGCGTTTTTAGTTTTCATAATTGTGCCTGTTCAATTCATTTTCAGTGCGTGAGCCAATGTGCTCACCATTAACCAGTGCGAAATTCCGGGGCCAAAAGGACAAATTATTTTTTGCAGGGGGAGTTCGAACTACAAACGGAGGCCTATTGACATCATGTCAAACCTCAACCCAGGCAAGGGGAGTGCGGTTTTCAGGCTGCCCGGCAGTGAAGGGATTAAACCGCCAGCAGGATCGCGTTTTCCGGCATTGCGCCGGGCGGAATGTCACTTCACCATGTTCCCGCCTTTTCGGCCGCTTCGATTTCCGCCCAGGACGGCGCCCGCCAGAGTCGCAGCACGCCGAGACCGTTGAGAGCGCCAATCACGTTCCCATCGGGTGAAAATTCACACCACCAGACCAGGCGCGACTCTCCTTCCAGCGACAAAAGTTGGCGAGCTCCGGCGACGTCCCAGATGGAGACGGCATCTTTGCCACCGCTGCCTATTGCCAGGCGTTCGCCGTCCGGGGAGAAAGACAAACTGTGGCCGCCTGTTTCCATCCTGCCCAATGGACGCAGGTTGTCTGTTTCCCACAAATTGAGGTTGAACCCCAAATTGTCGCTCAGTGTGGCGAAGAGTCGCGAGTCGGGGGAGAATGCCACATGATCAATGTGTCCCATGAGCAGATCGGCATTCGTGGTGCGATTGGCAATCAAATCATGGAGCAAGACTGTCCCTGCGGAATCCACGGAGAGGTGCCACCGGTCGTCCGGCGAGAAAGCAAATCCACCATACCAGTGAGAGCCCGCCTTGGGCTTTCGCCAGTACCGCGTCTCCTTTCCGGTTGTCAGGTTCCACTCGTGAAGCGCCCCACCGTCTCGGTCAGCCACCACAAGTTCCCGGCCACCCGAACGGAACGCCACGGGTGACGGAGCGCCCGGGCATTTGAACTGGTACTTAATCTCGCGCTGCGGCAAATCCCAAACCCGCACGTTGCCGTCCTTGGAGGTGACAGCGAGAAGCTGGCTGTCCTTCGAGAACAGATAGTCCCTGCAATCGCCACTGTTGCCGACGACCATCAATGCCTCCATTTGTTGGAAATCTTTTCCGGTCCACCGTGCCACCTGCCCTCCCGCCACAGTGAGCAGTGACTGGCTGTCGGGTGCAACGCGCCAGGCGCCGCCCAATCTCACGGGCAAGGTTACGGGGGAACCCGCTGTGTCTTGCCTCGCGGTGTCCCAAACACGAATTGAACCATCAATGTCCCCGCTCACGAGCCGCGTATTGTCTGGCAAGAGTATCACGTGCCCCATCTCCATGTTGACGCCTGCCACGCGAGGCGGGGGAATGTTCGTGAACTGGCTTAGGTTCCAGACACGGATCGTCCCGTCCTCACTGGACGAGGCAAGCGCCTTGCCGTCGGGCCAAAAGGCCATTGTGCCGACCCAGTCCCCATGCGCTTGCAGTCGTGCGATCTCCTTGCCTGAGGTGACATCCCAGAAACGTATGGAGGACTCGTGGTAACCTGCGCTTGAGGCGAGGATTTTTCCATCCGGTGAGAATGCCAGAGCCATGACATAATCCTTTGCGGCATCTGCGTGCCAACGCTCCTGACCGGTGGCAAGATCAAGCAGATGAATGGTTGGGCTTCCGTAAGCCGCCATCGAGGCGTCAGGTGTTATCGCGAAGGGGATCGCCTCATCCACCGCATTCTGCGGCGCGGAGTAGCCGGCCAACTTGGTCCGGTCAGAGACTCGCCAGAGCGTAATCTGATTGTCAGTGCTTGCTGTCGAAGTGACCAAGGTCTGCCCGTCGGCGGAGAACCCCAGCCCGACACACTCTGCGCCCAGCGGCAATTCACCCACGCTCCGATCCGCCGTCACTTCCCACAGCCGGATGCTCGCTTGTCGGTTCGTGGACGGACCCGCCACGGTTGAGTAAGCCAGCAATGGAGCCGATGGCGAGAAAGCGGCGTGGACTTTCCCATCTCCAGCGGGCAAGCGGGATTTCACTCGTCGATTGCTCAAGTCCCATACCAAGAGGCCTCCGTTCTCATTCTCGCCAACCGCAAGCCACCTGCCGTCTCGCGAAGCAGACAAGGTCCAGATTGAGTTAGAAGTCTGCGGCAGGGTGAACAAGGCGGGTGTGTAGCAATACTGCCACAAGTAGCGCCATTCCCAACCACGAAGGTCCTTCTGGCCGGGCTGCGGCCGCTGGCGATTCAGGAGTTCCTGCACGCGACCGAGGTTGTTCGCGGCCAGTGCCTGCTGCGCCAAATTCATGTCGGAAGCGTAGGCGGTTCGGCGGTCCGCCAGTTCCTGGGCTTCGGCTTGGTGACGCAATTGCGCTTCGTTCGCCTGCTCCTTTTGGGCTTCTTCTCGCAGACGAACCTGCTCCTGCTCCGCCCGCCTGGCGCGCGCGGCTTCCCAACTGCTTGCCACGACGCCCACCGCGAGTATCGTGATGACCGCCGCACAGGCCGCGAAGCCAAATTTGTGACGCCGCACCGTCTTCTGAAACTCGTAGAGGCGGCTGGGTGGACGGGCGAGCACCGGCTCGCAGTTCAAATGCCGTGTGATGTCCATGGCCAAACCATTGGCCGTCTCGTATCGGCGCGTGCGATCCTTCTCCAGCGCCTTCATCACGATCCAGTCCAGGTCGCCCCGCACCAGATGAATCAGCCTGGGCGGCGGCACCTGGCGGTGACCCGCCACCATGTCAAGGTCAGCCACGAGCATCGTGCTCAGGCGTGTCGAAGGACGCGCCGGTTCCCGCTCCCGAATCGTCCGGCGAATTTCGTTCAGTCCTGCCGCCAGGAGTTTCTCGGCATCAAATGGGGTCTGGCCCGTCAGCAGTTCATAAAGCAGCACGCCCAAGCTGTATATGTCGCTACGCGTGTCAATGTCCTGCACTCTCATCTCCGCCTGCTCCGGACTCATGTAGGCGGGCGTCCCAACGAACTGCTCGAACGCGGTGAAGAGGGTTTGATCAGTCAACTTGCCTTGCGTCGCCTTGGCGATTCCGAAGTCAATCACCTTGGGCACGGGCGCACGGTCGTCCATCGTCACCAGAATGTTTGACGGTTTAATGTCCCGGTGGATAATGCCTTTCTGGTGCGCATGCTGAATCGCGCGACAAACCTGCATGAATAAATCCAGTCGTTCCCGGGTGGAGAGATTGTTCTGGTCGCAGTAATCCGTGATCTTGACGCCGCGCACCAGTTCCATGACGAAATACGGCCGGCCGGCGTCCGTGGCGCCGGCGTCCAGCACCCTGGCAATGTTCGGATGGTCCATCAACGCCAGCGCCTGCCGCTCGGCTTCGAACCGGGCAATAACCTGTTTCGTGTCCATGCCCAGCTTGATGACCTTGAGCGCGACCCGCCGGCGAACCGGTTCCTCCTGCTCGGCCATATACACTATGCCGCAGCCGCCTTCGCCGATCTGTTGGAGGAGTTTGTAGCGGCCAATCCGGTCGCCCGGTTTCTCGGCGGTAACCGACGCGAGCCGGACGGTTCCGCTGGGTCCGGGCGAGCCGGCGACCGAGCCTTCGAGACAGGGGCAAGATTCTTCACTGGCCTTAAGGAGTTCTTCGACGCGCTGGCGCAAGGCGGCGTCGTCGGCACAGGCCCCGTCAAGATAAGCTGAACGCTCCGCAGCGGGCAATTCCAGCGCAACGTTGAACACCTCAATTTCGTGTTCCGGGGGCTGAGGCATAGGTAAATTGAATCATTCACCCTTCAATGCGAAAAAAACAGCGCAAAAGGACAAGGAAAATTCTCTTTTTTGACGGACTTGAAATGACTGGAAGCGGTTTTTCGACGACCGGAGCGTCGAAACGTGTGCAACTCAGGGCGATTAAGTTTGACCGGTGGCCAACTTGTTCATGCCGCCTTGCAGCCGCATGATCCAGCCTTGGGGGCTGACACCTTCAACCGGCCAGCGTGAAGCTGGGTTTGGCAACCGCACTTCTGGAAACTTTACCTTCGCGGGGACGGCGTCACGTTCCAAGCGCAACCACTTGCTCAGGGTGGACAACCCGATGCCATGACGAGTGGCAAAGTCCCGTAAAGTTAATTGGCTTTGATGGAAACGCGCCAGCAATCGTTGCCGCTGTTTAGAAGTCCAACGCCGCCGTCCTGATCCACTTATTGATGAATTCATGCCACCATGTCTTCATAACCCAGTGCCAGAAACTGGACGTGCCCGCTCAGACGCATCAATCCATCTCCGGGCTTCCGATTTTGCCTTTACAGTCGGGAACCCTTCGGGGCATTCTGAAGGCACAACTGTTGCGCAGCGCCAGTTATCCCATGATTGTTGTCGGCCAAATCAAAAAAGGCGCTTACTTCGACTCCGTAACGCTGATGCGGGTCGGGAAAGAGTTGGCCGGGCTTCCAGGCGTGGCGGATGCCGCAGTCGTGATGGGGACCAAATCCAACAAGGCGATTCTTCACTCCAGCGGCTTGCTGATTTCCAAATTCGATGTGGCGGGTGATACCGATCTGCTGCTGGTGGTAAAAGCCAGGACTCAACAAGCGGCGGATACGGCCCTGGCCTCGGTTGATGGGCTGCTCACCAAAGCTACGCGCAAGACCGGCACCGATGGCGAGGCGCGCCCGTCGAGCCTGGCCACGGCGCTCCAGGTGATGCCCGAGGCCAACCTGGCAATAGTCTCGGTGGCGGGGCGCTATGCGGGTGATGTTGCCAGGAGCGCCCTGGAAAGCGGGCTTCATGTCATGTTGTTTTCCGACAATGTGCCTCTGGAAACAGAGATCGCGCTGAAGAAGTTCGCCCGAAAAAGGGGCCTGCTGGTGATGGGACCGGACTGTGGCACGGCAATCATCAACGGTGTTCCACTCGCCTTTGCGAACGTGGTCAATCGAGGTTGCATCGGCATCGTCGCGGCGGCGGGGACCGGCTTGCAGGAGGTCAGTTGCCTCATCTCCAATGCCGGGGCCGGGATTTCTCAAGCCATTGGCACAGGCGGACGCGACGTGAAGCAAGAGGTTGGCGGCATCATGTTCATTGAGGCGCTCAAGGCCCTGGCCGGGGACAAACAGACGCGTGTGATTCTGCTCGTCTCGAAGCCCCCTCACCCGGAGGTGTTGAGGCGGATCGAAAGGGTGACGAAGGGAATCCGCAAACCCATCGTTGCCCTGTTCCTCGGCGCCGAGACGCGGAAGGGCGGCCCGTCCACACTCGAAGAGGCGGCGCTGCAGGCAGTGGCGCTGACGCGCGCGCAGAATCCGGACGAGGTGGCCTCGCAGCTCGCCGTCCGAAACCAGAATCTCAACAAGCTGGCGAAACGCGCGGCGGCCGGGAGAAAACCGGGCCAGAAATACCTGCGCGGCCTTTTCAGCGGTGGCACCTTTTGCGCCGAGGCACAGGTTCTCTTCAGGGCTGTGCTTAAAAACGTGTTCTCCAATGCGCCGATCCGGGGCGTGAAGCCACTCCGCAATTCTTTGGTCAGCCAAAAGA
>DLMG01000354.1:0-163 GCA_002479245.1 Verrucomicrobia subdivision 3 bacterium UBA7542
GTTTGCGCCGGAAAAAATCACGCGCTGGATTGCAGAGAAACCGGGGGATTTTGCGAGCGCGTTCCGGCTTATCTGGCAAACATTGAACCGTTAAACCATCGGCAACAGGTCAGATTGATGAAATATGATGGGGTGGATGAAGGCCAAAATTCCTAATTCCTAA
>DLMG01000354.1:260-453 GCA_002479245.1 Verrucomicrobia subdivision 3 bacterium UBA7542
TTCCCAATGACCAATTCAGAATGCCCGGGCGGGGAGAATTATTTTGTCATTCGGGCTTCGTGATTATTTAGTCATTATGGCTTAGTCATTCGTCATTCAAGGGATATGCGCCTTTCATGGGAACACCCCTGGCCTGGCCGGTCCTAAACCAAAACAACCCATTACCGATCCGTTTCGCGCCTTTACTTGCGGC
>DLMG01000354.1:622-4724 GCA_002479245.1 Verrucomicrobia subdivision 3 bacterium UBA7542
GGCACGCCGGTGGATGACATGGTTTCGAACGTCATCATCGCGCAGCTTTTGTTCCTGCAAATGTCCGATCCGAAAAAGGACATTCATCTCTACATTAATTCACCCGGCGGCAGCGTTACGGCCGGGCTGGCGGTTTACGACACGATGCAATATCTCACCTGCGACGTGAACACCTATTGCGTCGGGCAGGCGGCCAGCATGGCCGCGGTCCTGCTCGCGGCGGGCACGAAGGGCAAACGTTACGCCTTGCCGAACGCGCGCATCCTCATCCATCAGCCCTGGGGCGGCGTGCAGGGCCAGGCCAGCGACATCAGCATCCAGGCCAGGGAAATTTTGCGGCTCAAGGACCGGCTCAACGAAATTCTCGCCAAACACACCGGCAAATCCGTCGAAAGCATTGGCAAAGACACTGACCGCGACAACTTCATGTCCGCCGCCGAAGCCAAAGCTTACGGCCTCGTGGATCAAGTGGTGCAATCCCGCAAGGAAATCCCCGGGTCCGCGGAGAAAACTTCGGTGGTTGTTTGAACAAGATAATCTCAAACGTCGCATGAACTCAAAGCGAACCCTCACGGCCCCCGCCCTTTCCGAAAGGGCGAGGGAGAAGCGTTCGGATGTTCGCTGTAATTCTAAATGCGCCGCGCCATTCGCCGTTGGCAATCGCAAATCGTAAATCGCAAATCGTAAATTCCCCGTGGCCCGTCCGAACAACATCACCATGTGCAGTTTCTGCGGCAAGTCGCACGCGGAAGTGCGCAAGCTCATCGCCGGACCGGACGTTTATATTTGCGACAATTGCGTCATCCTTTGCAAAAACGTCCTCGACCGCGAATTCGCGGCCACCGCCAAAAAGCAGCAGCCCAAGTTTACCGTTCCCAAACCCGCGGTCATCAAACGGCACCTTGACCTTTATTGCATCGGCCAGGAACACGCCAAAAAAACTTTGGCCGTCGCGGTACACAACCATTACAAACGCATCCAACCGGAACCGGAGGTGGAAAACGAGACGGCCGGCAAGCCGCCGCGCCCGCACGCCGACGTTGAAATCGAGAAGAGCAACATTTTGATGGTCGGGCCGACCGGCTCCGGTAAAACGCTGCTGGCCCGGACGCTTGCCAAGATTCTTGACGTGCCGTTCGCCATCGCCGACGCGACGACGCTCACGGAGGCCGGGTATGTGGGCGAGGACGTGGAGAATATTATTCTGCGTCTGCTCCAAAACGCCGACTACGACGTGAAGCGCGCCCAGCGCGGCATTATTTACATTGACGAGATTGACAAGATCGCGCGCAAGGCGGAAGGCCCGTCTATCACCCGCGATGTTTCGGGCGAAGGCGTGCAGCAGGCGCTCCTGAAAATCCTCGAAGGCACGGTCTGCAACGTCCCGCCCCAGGGCGGCCGCAAACATCCGCAGCAGGAATACATCCGCGTGGACACAACGGACATTTTGTTCATTTGCGGCGGCGCATTCATCGGGCTGGAGAAGGTCATTCACCGGCGGCTGGGCCGGCACGTGATTGGTTTTGGCGCAATTGGGGAGGCGCACAAAAACGCCGGCACGGCGCGCAATGAAATTCTGCAACACGCCGAACCGGAGGATTTGCTCAATTTCGGCTTCATTCCTGAATTTGTCGGCCGGTTGCCGGTGATGACGACGCTGGCCGAATTGACCGAAGAGGAGCTGGTGGCAATTCTCACTGAGCCGAAAAACGCGCTGACCAAGCAATATGCCAAACTCATGGCCATGGAAGGCGCGGAACTGGAATTTACCCCGGACGCACTGCATGAACTGGCGGCGCAGGCGCTGAAAAAGGGCACCGGCGCGCGGGCCTTGCGCGGCTTGATTGAAAAGTTGATGCTCGATTTGATGTATGAAGCGCCGGACAACGGCAGCATCATTCACGTCAAAATCACCCGGCCGGTGGTGCTGGGCGAAAGCAAACCCATTGTGCGGCGGAAGCAGGACCAGGCGGCGGCGTAAAAAGCAGGACAGGCGTCCCGCCTGTCAAATCCGTGCGGCAAAAATCCGACTTGTGCGGCCAACCAGCCGGGATCAGCGCCGCAGGCGCGGCATACTTGTAGCTTTTCGTTTCCTGGAAATCACAAGCTCCGTCAGGAGCGACATCGTCTGATGGGACGGGTAGAATATGCCGCTCCTGTTTACCACGCCGAAGTTGAACAAAGGCGGGACGGAGCTTGAAAATGTTTTGGGGCTGGATTTCTTATCGTTGAAACAAACCTTTGACCTTTGTGAAAAACGAAGGCGAACGCAAATGGTTGATGTATTTTGCCCAAGAATCTTCCGTTCCAAATTTTCTTTCAATTCGCGCTTCTTCGCCCCGCATCAATTCCAAAATCTGATCGTCCTCGTTTTTGTCCAACCAGAAACCATGTTCCGGGCAGCAATCGAGTTGCAAATCGAAGAACCGATAATCGAACCGTTTGAGCGGTGCAGAGCAAACCGGACATTTAAGCTCTGTATCGTAGCTGACGAGATAAAGTGAACCTTTGTTCGCCTCATTATTAAAAGCTTCATTTTCCAGCTCATCCAATTCGGCAGGCGTGAGCCACATTCCCTGACAATTCGGACAAGCCTCAACTTCCACACCACGATCATTTTGGGTTTGAAGATTAACATTACACTTTGGACATTTCATTCCGGCGAGAATACTTGAACCGTTTGCACAATTGCAACGCTGTGTTCACACCCCAATATCCTCATTCCCAAGTTCCGGCCTGGCTTTGATGAAAGCGTGCATGAGATGGATACAGGCCAGGTCTTGCAACACTTTGTCATGTCGTAGGAGTCGAGGTGACGAGACTCATTTCTGTTTTTTAAAATTGATTAGAGACTCCTTATGTCGTCTCCTACAATAAATCCACTTTTACGTCCGCCAGTCAAGCCGCCGAAAGAAAATAGACGCGACCGGGCTGAAACCGGGACAAACGGCGCAGCAATTCCGGTGCGCAGGTTTTCACGTCGGCAAGACGATTCGATCTGGCACGCAGAACAACCACGGCGAAGGGAAGATTATCGAGTTTTTGTTCGCGCGGCAGATTTTTGTCCACGGTCACAAACACGTCGAATTTTCCGGAGTCGGCGATGAGACGAAGCAGTTTGCCGTTCTTGATGCTCGCCCAGCCGGCCTGGGGAACGGTTTTTACCGTGTGGCCTTGAAGTTCCCCGGCCAAATCCTTGGGCAAACATTCGTCGAGGAGAATGCGCATTCAGGCGGCCTGCGGAATTTTTCCCAGCATCGCCGCGGCGGACTGTTCCAAAAAAGCAACGGCCTGCGCCCGTGAAACCGTTGGAAACTGCTCCAGAAATTCATCCAGCGGGTCGCCGGCTTCGAGATAATCGAGCAGGTTGCGCACGGGGACGCGCGTGCCGGCAAAACACGGCGTGCCGCTCATGATTTCCGGGTCAACCACCACAATGGCCTTTGCTTTCATGGCAACAATTAACCCCAACTTTCGCCGGATGACAACTGGCAATTGCTCACACGCCAATATCTTCATTCCAAAGCTCCGGCCTGGCTTTAATGAAATCCTTCATCAGTTGAATGCACGCCGGGTCTTGCAGCACTTCCACCTGCACGCCCTGTGAACGGACGTAATCCTCCGGGCCTTGAAACGTTTTGTTTTCTCCGATGACAATGCGCGGGATTTTGTAAAGCAACACTGCGCCGCTGCACATCGGACAAGGCGAAAGCGTCGAATAAAGAATGCAGCGCTGGTAAATCGAAGCCTTGAGCCGCCCGGCGTTTTCGAGACAGTTCATTTCCGCGTGGTGAATGACGCTGCCGTGCTGCACCCGCTGGTTGTGGCCGCGCCCGATGATTTTGCCATCAAGCACGAGCACCGAGCCGATGGGGATTCCACCTTCGGCCAGACCCTTTTTGGCTTCTTCAATCGCTGCTTGCAGGAAAACGTCCATGCGCGGATTGAAACATGTGACCGGTTGAATGACAAGTCGTGGCACAGGCCTCCGGCCTGTGTGTTTGTTGAATCACAGGCGAGGACGCCTGTGCCACCTAGATTACCTCGCGAAAATCTGGCGGATCACGTCCTCAATCGGCACTTCCTGAATGTCAATGTCGCT
>DLMG01000354.1:4854-6154 GCA_002479245.1 Verrucomicrobia subdivision 3 bacterium UBA7542
AACTTGATGGAGCCGGCGTTTTTTTCGACGACTTCACCATAGCGCGCCAGATTTTCCGCCGGATAATCGTCCGCCTTTTCGCATTGAATGGTGATGAGTTTGAAGTCGGCAAAACGGTCCACGATTTCGCCGAGCCGGCCATCGAAGAAGATTTTGCCGCGGTCAATGATGATGACGCGGTCGCAAAGCGCCTGGATGTCGGCCATGTAATGGCTCGTGAGCAAAATCGTCGTCTTTTGCCCGGCGTTGTGTCGCTGGATGAATTCACGGACGATCTTTTGGGAAACCACGTCTAGGCCAATGGTCGGTTCGTCGAGAAACAACACCTTGGGCTGGTGCAGCAGCGAGGCAATCAATTCCATCTTCATGCGCTCGCCGAGGGAAAGCTCACGAACACTGATGTTGAGCTTGTCGCGGACGTTGAGCATTTCACCCATTTCGGCGACGGTGCGCTCGAAACGGTCGGCGGGAATGCCGTAGATTTTTGCGTTCAGTTCGAGCGATTCACGCGCGGGCAAATCCCACCAAAGCTGGTTTTTCTGGCCGAGCACGAGCGCGAACTGGCGGCGGTAGCCGTCGGCGCGTTCCCACGGAACGTAACCGAGCACACGGGCCGAGCCGCCGGTGGGATAAAGCAGACCGGCGAGCATCTTGAGCGTGGTGGTTTTGCCCGCGCCGTTGGGGCCGAGAAAACCGACAAGCTCGCCCGGTTCAATCTTGAAGCTGACATCATTGACGGCGACGAGTTGCTCGTATTGGCGGTGAAACAGCCCTTTGATTGCGCCGCCAAACCCCGGCTGCTTTTTGTAGGTGCGAAAGGTCTTGGTGAGACCGCTGACTTCAATGACGGGCATGGGGAGATGGAGTACTGGAGTACTGGAGTATTGAGGTGTTGGAAAATGGTCTGGTCTCGTTTCATCGCCCCATTACTCCATCACTCCATCACTCCAACGGCTCACCGCATGAGTTGCTTTTCCAAATAATGGACGACCTGGCGGACGTTGGCATCCACTTCCATGCGGTCTTTGACGAGGCGGCAGGCGTGCAGCACCGTGCCGTGATCGCGTCCACCGTAGGCTTCGCCGATGGTATTAAGCGAACTTTCAGTCATCTGGCGCGAAAGATACATGGCGATCTGGCGCGGGAAGGCGATGTTTTCCGGGCGGCGCTTGCTGGTCATGTCGGCCAGGCGAATGTCAAAATGTTCCGCGACTTTCTTCTGAATGACTTCGATATTGATGGAAAAACGGCCTTCTTCGTGCAGGATTTCACGCAGCAAGCC
This sequence comes from Verrucomicrobia subdivision 3 bacterium UBA7542, assembly GCA_002479245.1. Classification (GTDB taxonomy): domain Bacteria; phylum Verrucomicrobiota; class Verrucomicrobiia; order Limisphaerales; family UBA11358; genus UBA11358. The sequence goes on from DLMG01000354.1 coordinate 6,137, forward strand.
TTCGACGACTTCGATGGT
>DLMG01000129.1 GCA_002479245.1 Verrucomicrobia subdivision 3 bacterium UBA7542
GTTTTCAAGTGACCGGTGACAGTGGGCAGGTGGGACTAAACTTTTTTTGATTTATTTTAGTCCCTCTCACCTTTGGGGACGAATACTGCGTATGGATGGCAATAACGCGACAGAGCAAGCTGCGGCCGAATTCGACGACACAGAGATCAAATGTCTGCTGCTGGGCGATGAAAACGAACGGCAGAAGGCAGGCGACACCCTTTTGCAGGAATTCGGCGTTCGGCTCATGGGAAAGCTTCGTGGCTTCTCCTGGTTGTCTGACGCCGAGAAGGGCACGATTATCCACGATACCGTCCTGGAATTGCTCAAAAAAGCGGAACGGGCAGACTTGGACTTCGATAAGCCCTTGGTGGGACTGCTGCTCCGAATGTGTCAGTGCAAAGCGATTGACCTATCACGAGCGAAGCGGCGTGAGACTGGTAGAGATGATGAACTCACAGAGGAGATCGCCGAAGCCCTCGTTGATACTAAGGTGGGACTGGCTTGGAAGGACGCAATCAGCAAGGAAGACGCGCCCGCAATCCGTAGCGAGTTCCTTGCGTTCATCCAAACGCTCCCAGCACAGCAGAAACTCGTTGCCGGTGTCCTTGCCGACAATTTTGGCTTCGTCGTATCTCAAGAGGAAATCACTCGCAAGATTTACGAAACCACCGGAAAAACCGTTAGCAAAATAGCTGTCAAAGGTGCTTTGAGTCAGATTCGGCAAAAGTTCAAAGCGGTTCTGAAACGTAAATATCCCGAACTACCACTATGAGTGACGACACAAATCTCAACCGCGAAGAAAAGGCCGTTGACGCCCTCATCACCGGCGCGCTCCATTCTTGGTCGCCAAAGGAAGCAACTGAATCTGAGATCAACGAATTCCTCTCCAGCAAAGTTGAATTGAGTGATTCCGAAAAAGCGGCACTAAAACGAGTCCACGAACAATTTCAGGGTCGAAGCCAACCCGCTGAAGCGCCTGCTGAATTTATCGAGCATCAAACGATGGAATCTCCTTACATGGCGATGAATCGGGAAAATGCAACAGACCAGATACCCACAGAGACACGCGAGGAGATTGAAAAAAAGCGAGCAGCCTTGCTGGCTCAGTTGAAAGCCAAAAAGCGGCCCCCTGAATGATCAATTGTCCCATCGAAAAACTGGCTGATGAAGTTCGTGCGTCCTACGGGCAAACGAGTTCTCCCGTCAGTCTGGACACGATTGCGGAGGGCGAGGGCATCAGTTTAGTCTCCATCGAAAAATGTGAGGGGTTTCACGGACGCATTGAGTTTCTCCGTGAAGCAGCCAGCTTTGTCATTTATCATCCCGATCCAAACAACGCGCCTAATCGAAAGCGAGTCCGGTTTTCGATAGCTCACGAACTCGGTCACTATTTCATCGAGCCGCATCGAGAATTGTTGGTCGCGGGAAAGAGCCACAATTCCACGCCGGGATTTATTTGTGACAACGAGCTTGAAGTCGAAGCGGATGAATTTGCCGCCGCGCTGTTGATCCCCCGCGCTCACATCGAGCAACGATTGCAGAGGCGTTCCTTTATGACTTTGGCGGAAATCTTGAAGATGGGCGACGATTGGCAAAGTTCGGCGCGTAGCGCCACGATTCGTTACGTCCGCTATACCGGCGAAGCGTGCGCGATGGTCATATCCAAGCAAGGGAAGCTCACTAAATATATTCCATCGGATGAAGCCGAAGCTCTTGGATTCCGCTTCACCGGGTTGAAAGTCGCGCCTCAAGGATCGGCAGCCATTCAGTTATACAACGACAGTTCAAAGAGGAATATCGAACAAGTGCATATAACCACGAAGACGTGGTTTCCATATCTGAACGGCGAGCGCGATTTGGACGAAGAAGCCTTTCGTTTAGGTGACACAGGTTACGTCCTGTCCCTTTTAAGTATGCCTGCGGAAGAAGATGAGCGGGATTAAGTTCTGTTGCCCTGATCAACGGAGCAATCGTCAGAAAAGCCGTCTCCACCGTGAAAACCACTTTGAAACTACACCGTCTGATTCAAGCGGTGGAAGCATGACACGACGAAAACCGCTTTCGCAGCGGACAAGAACGCATTTGTGGTCGCGGGGATTGCGGAGTTTGTGATTTGATTTTGTGTTCTTCGGTTTCGTTGTTGTTGTAATTCATGCCGCTGTTTTCCAGCGGCGCTCAATTGTTCTTTCGCGCTCGTTCCAACTCATCTTGCAGCACCCGTTCCTTGGCGAGTATGGAAAAAATCTCGGTGTCAGCGTCGGAGAAATGATTCTTCGCCATTCCGAGAAAAACGAGGGCCAGTTTGCGTTTAGCTTCAAGCAGGGGATTGCGGCCAGATTGACTCTCCGCCAAATCCAAGAGCTTTTTTCTGGCAACCTCAATGCCCTGTTTTGCCTTTTCCGCATTTGGGGTTGGCATGGACAACTCGGCGGTTGCATTGCTCAAGACGGCTTCGATTTCGAGGAGGGCGGTTTTCATATTTAATTTCTTCCCGAGATTTTAACCTGCCGTCAGAATCTCGTCAGCTTGCTTTTTGTGAATTTTTCTCGTGAGTTCAACAACTGTAATAAAAACTGGCAAAGTCGAATATTCGTTGGAAAATCATTCCGCTTTGAAAATATTCGGCAGCTTATTTGCAGCCTGCCGCAATGTGTCGGTGGGAATGTGGGTGTATTGTTTGGACACGGTGGGTGAGTCGTGACCGATGAATTCCCGCGTTATGGCGTCCGATACACCGGCAGCTTTAAGCAGGGTGGTGGCCGTATGCCGAAGCGAATGAAAACTGATTTCGTTTTGTTCGCGCGAAGTATTGCGGCCTTTGCCGGTGCTGTGATGACTGCGTTTTTCGGCAAAGCCAGCAGCGACAAGAATCTTGTGAAACTGATTGCTCAAGTTCCCTGCACGGCCTTGCCGCTGCACCGTGGCGTAGGCGTTTGGAAAAAGTGGCGCGTCAGGCACATCTGTGGCGGCCAATTTTTTAACGTAGTCAAGCAACGGCGCGGAGAGCGGCAGAATCTGCCGCCTGCCGGTCTTGCCGGTGGTGAGACGAATTTCTTCCTGGGTGAGGTCAAGGTTCTTCCGAGTGAGCGTGGCGATGTCGCCCAACCGCTGCCCGGTGTAGAGGCCAAACAGAATCATGCCGCGCCATTCTTTATCCGCCAGTTCCATGAGCCGTTTCAGTTCCGGCAGCGTGAACGGGCGGCGTTCAAAATCTTTCCGTTGCTTTAAGACGGTCACGCGCTCGGCGGGATTATCGTCCATCAACCCTTCACGACGGGCGGCGGTAAAAGCAGAGCGGAGAACCTTTAACATGAGATTGGCCGAGCCGATGGCGAGACGTTTCGCGGCGGCGTCGCGGAAACTCGCAACATCCGTCGGCGTAATTTTCTTGATGTCGGCGTTGGCCTTGTGTCCGATGTGTTCGAGGAATTGAGTTATGACGCCGGTGTAGCGTTGATGGGTGGCGGCGTCGGCCTCCAGCGATTTGCGGTCGAGCCATGCCTTCAAAAAGGCGCGGGTGGACGAATTGGGCAGCACTTCGGCATTGGCAAGCGCGTAAATGTCTGCGATAACTCTCCGCGCCCGCGATTCGATGAAGCGACCGGCAACAGCTTCGCGGGAGGCATCCTCGTATTTGAGGGCGAGGCCCAAAGCCTTGCGCTTGTCAGGTGTGCCGGTGCTGCGTTGCGTGCGACGGCCATCGGGCAGGGTGTAGCACGCGAACCAGAACGGCGAGCGGTCTTTTTTGCGGAGAGATGCCATATTGTGCCTTTCGGTTAATTCTAGTGGCAACAATAGTGGCAACGTCTGCTGATGTCAAGCGTGTTTCAATATGTCGTAATGCTTTGAAATAGTTAAATTTGTAGTGCGGAGTCGTATCGGGGGTTCGAATCCCCCTCTCTCCGCCAACTTCATTTTGACACTGTAAAACAAAGGCCAAAATGAAGTTTTGCCAAAACATAAAAGCGCCAACTATATGCAAAGTATAAGCAGCCTGTTTCTATCGCGCACTACGGTTCAACCGGCCATGATGATTTGCGCGTAGGATTCGATTTGCGGTTTCGCGGTGTCTCCACCCTACCAAGGGGCGGCGCTCGCTGCCCTGCTTACGCAGCGAAGCGGGGCGGCCTGCGCTTTGAGATGATTCACTGAATCTTTGGACTCGCGCTTCTGTCGCCAAAAATTACCCAGTCAGCCCGTCGTGATTGGTGGCTAAAACATACAAAACATTCATTAACGCCTGTCAGGTCAAGTTTCTCGGTGATAATTTCCAACATAAACGGGTTTGCCCGGTGAGTGGATGTTGACGGAAAATAAAGTAAACATGGGACTGCTGGTTTGTTGTTTTCGACTTCGAGCAACAGCCTAGCTTTGATAATCTTAAAAGTTTCAGGAGGATAATCTTCACGCCATTTCACGTTTGGAAATATAAAATCATATACGGAGAACCGGACGGGGTTTTCCAATTCGACATTTAAGGTTCCGCGCGTATACATTGAAGTGATTTCTGGCAAAGAATCTTTTAAATGTTTTATTTGATCCGGCAGGCAACTACCAGCCTTGCCGAATCCCCTGCAAACTTTGCCTCTTAAAATGGTCACGGCTTATTTAATGCGTAAATTACGCGAAGGGTCAAGATTACAGGGCGGACAAATGGCGATGGTATTTCCCGGCCTTTGATCTTCCGGCTTGCTGGCGGCCGGCGTGGGCGCGACGGTGGTGGCAATAAATGCGGACTTGTGTTTTCAGGCGGCGCGGTTCAACTTCAAATTTCACCATGAATGATTCCGAGATTCCCAAAACGGTTGAAGCACTCGCGGCAAAGTGTCTTTTGCTTGAAGCTAAATGTTATGCTCTGGCTTTGTGTTTTCAATCATTGGCGGCAAGGCAGGGCATTTCACCAGAGAGAGCCGCTACGGTGTTAAATGAGCAGATTGATTTAGCTCACCAAACACTCCTCGAAAAAGTTGAGGATATGGACCCTGCGACAGCCGCAAATCTTGACCGACGGCCTTCATCAAGCGATTTATTCGGCTAAAATTCGCTTTCCTTGGTATAGAATTGGTCGCCGTGGTCTTTTTTGCGGATTTCATTTTTTCAGTTTTCATAAATTCAATTCCGGCGGGCAAAAGCCGGTGGGAACCACCCCACCGGCCAAACAACCGCTGCGGGCAAACTGCGAACGGGATGCCCTGCCGTTCGCAAATTCATGCTGACACCAAAAGTTTAAGCGCGTTCGTGTCACCGGGAGCCGCGCCCATTTGAAGGCTCAAGCATCCCATCAAACGGCGTGTGGCTGTCAGATAGTAAATTGACGCCATGCCTTGCAAACCGATTTGCGGGATTGTGAACGGCGCCATTGCCATGACTTGACGGCCGGGGCGGTCAACGTTCGGTATGGCGTAGGAAATCACAATCGCGGCGGGGTCGGACACAAAGCCGCGCACGTTCGCCCCGGCTGCGCTCCAGCGCGTATGCTCCCACAGGCTCGTGAATCCTGGCGGACACCATGAAGCGGGTTTTACTTTGGCGAAATAGCTCGTGTCGAGGATGATGGTGCGGCCTGCGGTTGCGACGCCATTGTACAAAGTTTCGAAATCAGACACGGCAAAATTCGCGGCGGTGCACGTTACAACGGGCGCGCCATAATTCGCGGTCGTCAGCAAAGCCGAAATTGCATCCGAAAGTGCGGCGGCGATTTTCTGGCCGTTCAACTGATACAACCAAGCGAGACGTGCTCCCAAATCCAATTCGTCGCAACCGATGCCGAATGGCTGCGTGAACAGCGTGTGATTAATCGTGGTCGGGTTGATCGTCGCATCGCCCAGCGTGTAGTCGGGGTTCGCCACAAGCTGCGTGTCGGCGACGGATTTGACGACGGCCACAACGCGGGGCAAGGCGGGGTCTTTGAGCGGCTCAAGTGGAAATGCTTTGGCGATGCTGGCGAACGGGGCAAGCAAGGTGCTAATTGCGCTCGTGGCCTCGACTGCCAGATTTTCGGCGGCGGTTGAATAGGTGTTGCTCATGGTGTTTTGAATTAAAAGTTTTCGAGGACGGTGACTGCGGCGGTGATGCGCAAATAATCCGAGATTGAACGGAGCGCGGCGACGGTGGGTGACGCCTTGTAAGGCAGGCCGAAACGAGCGGCCTGCCGCGCCTCGATGTTTTCGAGTTCCGCAACTTCATCGTGAAGCTGTGCCAAAACCAAGTCGCCGATTTCGATGTTAAGCGTTGCGAATTTTTTCCCGGCTTTAATCGCGGCCTGTTCCGCGGCCTCTTTCCGCGATGCAAAGTCGCCAATCCAAGCATCGCGGGAACGTCCGCGCGGAATGGCTGCCAAGTCGCCGCCATTGGTGGTGAGTTGGTCGTGTTCGTCGATTTGGGCCTGATAAGCCCTATAAGCCGCCATTTCGGTGAGATCGAAATTCAGAAGTTTTTGAAGCCGCTTGATATCCGCGTAAAGTTTTTTGGCGTCGGCAAATCTGCCGCCCATCGCGGATTTGACACGCGGCGCGGCGAGTGAACAAATGACGAGCGCGGCGGCCTCGATTGGATTTTTGGGCGTCGGCTTCGTGCCGGTGATCGCGCGGTCAATCGCGCCGATGATTTTTTCTGCAATGTTTGGTTCGCTCATAAAATAAATGTGTCTCTACTACTGCGGACGGTGGAAAGCTAAACGTCAAAATCCCTAGCAATTTCGGTCAAAAAAGTGGTAAATAATTTCTTCGCGGTGGGGTGTGAACAGTTCAACCATAAAGCCAGTTCACGGAGTGATTTTGGACGGTAAAGGCATTTCGGCTGGCCGAATGAAGTCAACACAAGCCGCGCGCCGATTTCGTCCAGGCTGTTTGCGCCTCGCATCATTGAATCAATGAATTGCGGAGTTACCATTGCGCCGCTGCTATCGTCCGGCGGCAATTCTTCGTCACTGGCATGGCCGACAAACGGCACAAGCTCGCCGTCCTCATAAGCGAAGTCGGATTCGCCTTTGAACGTCGCCTTGTGCTGAATGTTTGGCGCGTCGTCCATCATCAAAGCGGGCTGAATAATTTGCGTTCGCGCTGGCGGTTGGCCTCGGTGAAGCCGTATTCCGCGCCGCAATAACGGCACTTGGCGGTTTTAGGTTGGTCTTTATTCATGTGCTGATGGCGTCAAATTTTGCTTTCCAATCCTTGCGGTGTTTTTCAATCCGTGCGGAGAAAATGATTCCGATTTCTACCGCCGGACGCCCGGCGCAAGCTGGCGGCAATTCGTTGGCGTCGCACGTCATGTCGTTGAATACGATTCCCATTGCTTCGCAAACTTGGCGCCGGGCATCGGCAAGGGGGATTAGCTCCTTCGCAGCAATCCGGTTTTCTCGGGCGCGTTTTTTGTGTTCCTCCTTCAGGATCGCAAGCCTCTGGCGGGCGATGGCGTCGCGAAGTTTGGGCGGTGATGTTCCTGCCCGGCCACGTTCAGCGAGCAAAACTTCCCATGCGCCGAGATCATCAATCGGCGGGTGGCCAGGCGCTTTCAAATGCACGTTCAAAGCCTGTCGGCTGATTCCCAGCGCCAGGGCGAGCTGGCTTTTTGTCAATTTCGTTTTGGCTTTTGGTGGACGGTTTGATTTTTTCATTTTGTGTAAATTAATTGGTTTTGGTGACTCATAGAGATTGAAGGGACTGCTCGGGTGCCTTGCACGGGTCTGACTTAAAAGGAGACTCCCGAAACTGTTTTCCGGCCTCTGGCGCGCTTGGCAGGCGAAAGAATTTCAATTGATACATGGCCATTGGCCTAAGTTTCATCAAATGGCCGTGATAGCCTGCCGCGTGCGCCTCGGCGATGGCCTGCGCCAGTTCGGAGCCTTTGACGGTGATAGGCTGTGTCCAGTCTCGCCGGTTGTCTCTGTCTCTCCCCCTACGGGGTAGAGAGACAGGAGACACGTCTCCGGCTTGTCTCCGTTTTGTCTCTGGAGAATCGGCGGAGACAAAGCTATTTGCGGAAGTAGGTTTCATGCGATTTGTTGAATGTGATTATCTTGGATTGTTCGGCGCGGGTGATATAGCGGTAGGCGCTCCCCCGGTAGCATCCGCAATCGTCCATGATGGACTTGGCGAGCGCGGCCTTGCTGCTACCCGTCACGGCGCACAATTCGCGCACGCGGTCGGGATTCATCAGCGGAGCGTTGTCTTTCGTTCCGGTGATGTCCCGTTCCCACTGGCTCACGTCCACGGTCGGGTCACACTCATAAATCATGGTGTCGGGATTCAACCGCACGGCGAAGGTTTGAAACTCGCGGCCATTGGAGCATTTACCGCACGCGACGATCAAGCGGTCGTTGCTGTCGGGGTCAACTGGCGCAAGATTGATTTGCCCGCGTGCCCAAGCGTGAAGCATTTTTGAATTTCGGGCGAAGCTGGCGCGGTCGTAGCCGGTCGCCTTGGCCGCGCCGCCTCTGCCGGTGATCGCATGATGCAGGACGATGATTGAGCGCTTCGGATTTCCTCGACGGCACAAGCGCGAAAGTGATTGCAGCGTCAATTTCATGTCGGCATCTTTGTTCAAGTCGCCAGCGGCGAAGTCGGCCAGCGGGTCAATGGCAATTCCATCCGGCTTGTGATTTTGGATTGCGGCCTCGATTCGGGCAACCGCGTCCGGGTCGTCCAGATTCACAAATGCGTCACTATCCGTTTCAATCGTGTGAATGGTCACGCACTCTGTGAAACGCAGCCAGTCATCGCCAAGCCATGATTTGATCGGGGCCAGGTCTTGCTGCAATCGGCGGTTTGAATTTTCGGTTTGCAGGACAAGCCATTTCATTTCGGGCTTGAACGTGTCGAATGTCAGAAACCTACGGGCACCGGCGATGCAGGCCAGCAATAGCAACAGCAACCGGGATTTGCCCACGCCTCCGGCACCACAAATGGCAAGGGATTGCCCGGTCGCCAGGAGCCGGTCGCCTATGATGCGGTCGGAGTCGTCAAAGGTCATGGCCAGCAATTCGTCAGGCGAACGCAAGGTAAGCGAAGATTTGCCGTCACCCTCGGCGGTAATTCTTTCCAGAGCCGCGACGGTGTGCCGGGCGATGCTGCTGGCGGATTTCGGATTGTCCTTGATGGCCTGCCAGCTTTCGCCAAGCAGGGTTTCAATCCCAACGGGCAGGGCATTTTCCAGAAAAGTTTCCGCCTCAATTTCAATGATGGCCAAAGGCAAAGCCTCGGTTGGTTGAAAACTCCAAACCAGACCACGGTGGACCTTGGGCAAGTGTTCATGGATGGCAATGGATGAAGGAATGATGCCGTTTGCCGATGCCGTGTTGATTGCCTTAGCCATGATGCGCAACTGTCCATCCTGAAACAGTTCAGGCCGGGCGATAGCCTGCCTTAGCTTGGGCGTCCAGTGCTGCCCGGCTTCGTTCAGGACCGTGGCAATGATGGCGCGGGCGCGGTGGTTGTCCGGGCTGGTGTCCAGAGACGGCTGGCGAGCGGCACGTTTGGGGCGGTCCTCAATTTGCATTAGCAACTCCCTTCCATCGCCGACTTAGGAAGTCGCCAATTTTGAAGCCGGGACGCCAGCCCCGCCGGACAAGCTTTTCAATCTTGGCGCGGTCGGAGCCGGACGCGGAGGATTTTCTCAAAAAACTTTTCACGAAACCACCGCGCCCCTTCGGATGTGCGCCGCAAGTTCGGCGCGGGAAATCCAAACAGCTTTTCCTTGGCGGTAAAACGGCAGGCCGTCAGCGTGATATTGCCTCAACGTGTTCGCGCAACATCCGACTTCCTGCCGGGCGCGACTTAATCGAAACAAATCAAAAGTTGTTGTGAGCGGCTGCTCTTTTGTGACTGACTTTGAATCGTTGTGCATCGGCCTAACATTCGCCGATGAAATTATTTTTCTCCAAAACAAAGGTGTGACAACTATTCCGGCGAGAAAACTTGTTGGCGGGATTTAATAAAACTAGCGGCATCGGCGGGGCGCATGGTCAAACCAAGACGCTCGGCTGCTTTTCTGATTGCTGTAATTTCAAATGTTTTTCCGCTTCGTATTTCCATTTGAGACTGAATTTCTTTCCACGAATCAAAGCGTTCGTCGGTCATCACAGATAGATTGCACGAAAGCAGCCAGCGGACCAGGCTGTCCTCTGCCAGCGTGTTTCGGATGGCCGCGTCGAGGTCTTTTTCCAGCGGAGTTAAATCTTGTCGCGCTGGAATGTTATCAATCGCGGCGAGTGCGATTTTTGGGAATAAATCTTTAATGTGCTGCTCGGCGCCGGCTTTTTCAATGCCCTGCTCGCCGCAAGCTTTTGTCCACCGACGCACAACTGCTTGAACTTTTGCTGTCTGATAGCCGCACAAGTCGCAAATTCCATCATGGCCTTTGGGGACAAAAAATCTTGCTCCTGCACGACTGGCCTTTGAGTTGACGTTATGCCGTTGCCGGGGAGCAACACGAATAAAAACTGTTCTTTGCCGATTGGCCTGTTTCTTTTTCATTTTGTCACCTGCGGCAGTTGTTTGATGGCCTTGGTTAGCGTCGCCTCGTCAACGTGCGTGTAACTGTCGCTGATGGCGTCGGATGAATGCCCGGCCAGTTCCTTCGCGGTGGATTGGCTCGCGCCGGTAATTTTTAACAGGCTGACAAACGTATGGCGAAGGCAATGGAACGAAACCGGACTAACCCGGCGCTCGCCATTTGTCGCCTCTCCGGTTTTCTTGGCGTGATGCGTGCGGGGAAGCACAAGTCCGGCGGGCAATAGGACTTCATCATAAAACTGATTTGAGAATACGCCCGCGCCACGCTCGGCATACTGGCGCGCCTCGGCTGGCCAGATCGGGTCCGCCGGCTTTACCGTCCCGGTCTTGCGCCGCAACTTTTGCAGAAACGTGCCAAGCTCGGCGCGTAGGGGCACGGTGATGCTTTTGCCGGTCTTGCCTTGCACAAGGCTGATTTGATTCTGCGTGAAGTCCACCGCGCCCCAAGGCAGGCAAATTAAATCCCCCATGCGTTGCCCGCAATAGAAACCGGCGAGCACCATGTAACGCCAGAAGTCGGACGGGCACTTGTCGAAAAGGGTTTTCAATTCCCGCAACGTGAATGCCCGGCGCACGGCCTTGCTGTCTTTGGTCAACTTCAGGGCGCGTCCTGATGGCACGGGCGAGAAAGGCAGGGCGCGATTGTCCACGCAGTAATTGAAAAACGCGGACAGGACTCGGCGGGTCAATTTCGCGGTGGCCGTGCTGGTGTCCGCGCGCTTCCCCCGGACGAACGCCCCGAGGGTTTCCGGCTGAATGTCGCGGAGCAAAGGCGCGGTGTCCGTCGCGTTCAGGTAGTCGCAAAATTCATTTATGACATCCTCGTATCTCTCCGTTGTGCGCCATGACAGGTCTTTACATTCGGCCAGCCATTGCCGGACGTAGGCGCGGAGCGATTCGCCGGAAGATTCTTTGCGGGTAAGCAGGGCGACAAATTCATCCGTGAGGCTGCCCGCTTTGTGGGCGTGATCCACGGCGCGGAGTTTTTCGAGTTCCTGCTCGGCCTTTTTGCGATCGCTGGTTTTGGTGGAACGAAGATACTGCCGGCCATTGAGCCGGTAGCCAAGCCACCAGTTTTTCGAGTTCGCTTGCCTGTAGAGCCATGCCATGCCCAAAGTCTAAACTATATGTAGATATATGCAATCACTATCTTTCACCATGATTCAGCAACGTGCAAACATGCGAAAAACAAGGGGTTTTGAATGGTAGTGAACGGCTGAATCTTTTCGGGGGTTCGAATCCCCCTCTCTCCGCCATTCTGACTTTTCGTGACTCATGGTGACAAGATGTGAGTCGCGATGACTTTCGCCAATGTTTTCAATGCTATTCTCGCTTTTTGTCTCCCCAATGTTTGGGACAGTTGGTGACACCGTTTGACCCGTCGGGCCTAAAGTTCGGGAGTCTATTCGGGAGTCAGAACCAAAACCCGGCAACGTGTCCATGACTTCGCGCAACGGTAATTGACCAACATCCGTATAGGTTTTCATCGTCAGCCGCATATCGCTATGCCGCGCCAGTTCCATCGCCAGCCGGGGATGTACTTTCATGGTCGAAAGCCGGGTGATAAACGTCGTCCGCAATGCGTGATAATCCATGCGGCGTCCGCGCTCATCCAGAAACGGGATGCCCGCCTTTGCCAAATCCTGCCGGACTTCTTTCATTTTCGGCACTCCGTTGACCAGCACCAAATCATCCGCCTTGCCGTCCGCCGGTTTCTGTTGCTGTAACGCCTTGACCAATTCCTGATGCAATGGCAATGCCTGTTCCTTCCGGTTCTTGTTCACGGCAGCATGAATGCGCAGCAGTCCGCCGGATTCGCCAAGCACCAGATTCGACCAGCGCAGCGTTTTAACTTCATTGCGCCGCAAACCCGCATACAGGGGCAGCATATAGGCCAGTTGATTCTTGCCAGCAACTTTGAGCAATTCAACCACCTCCATGTCAGACAGTGCCCGCCGTTGAACTCGTTCCTTGCCGCGCGTGTCCGTTCGTTCCACCAGTTCAAAGGGGTTCACACTGACGCGGCTTTGCTTGCGCAACCATGTCCAAAAGGCCGAGAGCGTGGCCAGATACTCGTTTAGGGTCTTGGGTGCTTTGTGCGCTTGCTCCTTGCGCCACGTTTGAAACGAAGCGGGTGTCACGTCGGCCAATCTTGTCCAGCGGCATTCCCGCACCAACCGCCGCAACCGCTTGTCCACATGGCGCAGGTGGTCTCCCGACCGCCCCAGGACGGTCAGTTCCTTGACATATTCCGAAACCAGATCAAGCAATGGACTCTGCGCCGCCTCCCGTTCCACTTTCGCCGGAATCAATCCCGCCGATTCGTGTTCCAATTCCTGAATCAGCTTGTTCAGCTTTTGTTGTGCAACCTGCTTGTCGGATACCTGCAAGGCGATGTCCCGCACTTTGCTGTCACCGGCGAGTTTGACACGCGCACGGTATAACCGGGCGGTCACGCGCTTGCCGTTCTGCCACCGTTTCGGTTTGTAAATTCTCGCTTCCATATTTTGATGCTCCTTAACTTGGTTGGCTCAATCTTTGAAAATACGCTTTGACCTGGCTTTCCAGCATTCCCACCGCGCGTCCTATCCGTCGTAATGGTGGCAACTCGCCGTTTTCCGCCTTCCGTCTTACCGTCCGCTTGCACACGCCGAAAATCCGTTCCAACTCGGGCAGGCGAATCAGCCGGTCATTAAATTCATTTTGCGGGTTCATCTTCGTCCTTCCATTTCCATCGCTTTTCATTTTTGTCCCACTCCATTCCTCGTTCAAGTCGCTTACGATAAAATTGAGACTTCTTTTTGTCGGAAGCCATCGCCGCCATCGCTTCCGCCAACAGCAAGAACATATCCTGCTGCCGGTTTTCACGGTCAAATTCGTCATCCTCATATCGCACTTTCCGATCCCGTTTGTCTTGCGGGTCGGTGTCTGCAAAGTTCAGGGCTTCCACGGCTTCCTTCACGGTTTTTGGTTCATCTGCCGATGCCGCCGGTTTCAGCTTTTTTCTCTGTTGCATCAGGCTTTCGTCCGGCTCATCCACATAACCCATCCGACGTTTCATTTCCGCCACCCACGCCTTGCATTCGCTCAGGGACAACAGGATGTAGGGGCGCTGCTTGACTTTACGCTTGGTGCCGAAAAACGTGCTTTCAACGTGGGTGATGTAAAAGAAGAACGCGGTCAGCTTGCCTTCCTTGATGCGTTTGTGAACGGCGGCACGCTGGACGGGCACGAACATGGTGACGCCGGCGGGCGAAATTCCGACATCCCCTTTGTAATGCAAGCCGAGGTCTTCAATCCACTGGCCACATTCCGCGTGCGTCCCTTCCCGGCGGTAGGCGCGCGTGCCGGGCGTTGGCTCACCGACAATCTTGCGCAAATCTTTCGGCACTTCGATGAATGGAAACTCAATGAATCCCATATTTCTTACATAGTATCTTACTAGATACAATTGTCAACTATAATTCGAGCGGCCTCCCAAGCAATTATTAAATCATTTGCGTATTGGAGCGTATGACGCTACAATCTGCATACGAAATAATGGAAGAGAACGCTAAAAAGATTCGGCAAAATGGCGCTGCTGCTGCGTTTATTGACGCGCGGTTGGCTGCGGGTCATGTGGCTTTCTTTCTGGCTGATCTGGTCAAGGAAACGGGCTTATCCGTCACGGCGGCAAAGAATCAGTTGCGTCGGCTGGGCAGTCGGGTTGTCAGGGTTTCGCGGTTGCAGCAATTTTTCCTGATTGTCAGCCCGGAGCATCGCTCGATGGGAGTACCCCCGGTTACATGGTGGCTCGACGACTATTTTAGCTGGCTGGGGCATCCATATTATCTAGCACTTCAATCGGCGGCTGGCACCTACGGTTCCAATCCGCAAGCACTGCAAGTGACTCAAGTGATGACTGACGGTTCGCGGCGCGAGATTGAAGTCGGACGCCTGCGGATTCGGTTTTTCGTCAAGCGCGGGATTGAACAGACGCCTACGCAACCACTGGCGAACGCTTTCGCCCCGACGCGGGTTAGCACGCCCGAGGCAACGGCGTTTGATTTGGTCCGGTATGCGTCGCGCATTGGCGGGATTGGGCGTGCGGTTGAAACCCTCACGCCACTGCTGCCGCTGATGGGTGGCTCCGAACTCAAACGTATGCTGGATGCTGAGAACGAACCGGCAACCGCACAACGGCTGGGTTATATTATCGAGACTGCTGGCAAGGAAAAATTGGCCGACGTAATTCATGACTGGTTGCCCCCTCAACTCGCTTTGGTTCCGCTTGCCCCGGCGAAAGCTGGCCGGATGACTGCGCCGGTGGTCGAGCGTTGGCGGGTTCTCAATAATTCAGGAGAACTTGGACTATGATTTCACTTACCCGCCGGGATGTTCTGGCTCATCAAGCGGCTGTTCCTTGGCCGAGCCAACGTCAGGTCGAGCAGGATTTATTGTTGTGCCATACGATGGCTGCGTTGTTCGAGGATTCATTTTTGCAGAGCCAGATTGCGATGCGAGGCGGCACGTTGCTGCACAAGGTTCATCTCGCGCCGGCATCGCGTTACAGCGAGGACATTGATCTGGTTGTGGTCGGTGATCGCCCGGAGGGGCATATTCGCAGGGCACTCAATCGCGTTTTGAGCGGTGTGCTGGGAACTCCTAAACAATCAGTGTGGGGCGACCTCAAACTGGCCATCCGCAACACGGTGAAACCGTCGCGGGTGCTGCGGATAACTTACGCTATTCCGTCACTGATGGAACCGGGAACGAACATGGAAATTGTGGTGGAAGCTAATGTCACCGAGCGCATGCCGCATCTGTCCGTGATTAAAATTCCGTTTGAATTTCCGTTTCGGGATGCGACGGTCGGCACCCAGGTCAGCGGCTATGACATCCATGAAATGCTGGGAACAAAAATGCGGGCATTGTTTCAGCGTCGGCGCGGGCGGGATTTATTTGACCTATATTGGGCGCTGACGCTGGCCAAACCAGCGGTTGTTCCGGCCAAGGTCATCGAGTCATTTCAGCATTATCTGAAATTGGAAGGCAGCGTTGCCGGACGAGCCGAGTTTGTTGGGTTGCTAGACGCGCACTTGGCCGACCGTGGATTTTGTTCGGACATGAATCAACTGCTCCGGGCAGGAATTATTTATGACCCGCAGCAGGCTGGGGAATATGTGAAAGCCAAACTGCTCGCCTTATTACCGGAACGCTGAAACTTAAAAAATTTGACGTTGGACCACGCCCAAGCTGTTAAAAAAACAGCCCTGTCTTTTTAACAGAACAATCTGCATAAAAGTTAATTTTCGCATCGGCCAACTCCTTTCATGTTCAAGCAGCTTGGGAATTACACCCACCCCAAAGCCAAAGGCTTGCAGGTGTGCTTCGTGAATTCCTAACCAGCCGCAACTTGCGACATGAGCATTGGCAAGGAGGAACGGAAGCGGCGAGATTTTTTGAGCCGACCCGTAGCATCCTTGCCAAGCGGAACGGAGCGGTATCATCGGCGGCGCAATTCACGAAGCCGGAGGGCGGAAATGCGTTCGTATCTGCGAACCTCGCCGGGTATGACTCAAAATGCAAATGTCATTGGACGAAACGTGGCCCGATTTCGATACCAAAAAGGCTGGTCGCAGGATTTGCTTGTCACCAAAATGCAACTCTTGGGATTTATATCACTCGCGACATCCTGGCTAATACCCCAACCCCTTGCCGTCACCTCAATCTCACGCTTGGCCGACAGGCTGGCATTTGCTAGACTGCCGCTGAAATGGCTGATTGGAATCTCCAGCACGCGGAGCAACGCCTCCGTTCCGTCTGCAACACCACAGGGTTGCTGCCGCTGATCACTGATCACTGTTCACCCCCGAAAGCTTTCGGGGCTGACCCACCGTCCCTCGACCCTCGCCACTTGTCCCCCTTCACTACATGAGTTGGGTCACCATCATCTGGTCCATGATCGCCTCGGTGAGCTTCACACTGGCGACGATCTATTTGCTGATCTGGTTTCGGGAGCGACGTTCGTGGGCTTATCTGTGTTTCTTTGTCCTGGCGGTTGGAGTGATTGGGATGGCAACGGGCGAGATGGCCGCCATGTATGCGAAGTCGCCGGCAGAATACGGAGCGGCGATCCGGTGGGGGCATTTTGCGTACGGGTTTATCGCCGTGGGCAGCTTGGGGTTTGTGCATTTCTACTTTGGCACCGGGAAAGTATGGCTGCTCGGCGCAGCACTCGGTTTGCGGATGCTGGCGGTGGTGGCGAACTTTACTACGGGACTCAACCTGCATATCCGCGCCATCCAAAGTCTGCAGCAGGTGAACTTCCTCGGTGAGCCGGTTTCCATGCTTGGCGTGTGGACGCTCAATCCGTGGGTGCGGCTCGGGCAATTCGCGGCGCTGGTGCAATTTATTTATGTGGCGGATGCCTCTTTCCGGTTGTGGCGCACCGGCTCACGAGAATCGCGCCGACAAGCGGTGATCGTGGGCGGATCGTTGGCCTTCTTCATCCTCTTCTCGTCGGCTCAGGCTGGATTGGTGGCGGCGGGCGTGCTGCGGATGCCCATCGTCGTGAGTTTTCCCTTCCTCGCCGTGCTGCTGTCCATGGGCTACGAGTTGAGCCGCGACGCGCTCCGCGCCGCGCAACTGGGCCGGGAGTTGCGCGAGAGCGAACAACAGATGGCCATGGCTACCGAGGCGGCGAATCTCGGCGTCTGGGATCGGGATCTGGTGCGGAACGAAATCTCGGCGAACGCCAAATGGCGGGCGCTCTTGGGCTTCACGCCCGCGGAGCGTCTGGATCTCGAAAAGTTTCTGCAACGGCTCCATCCCGACGACCATGAAAGTTTTCGACAGGCCGTGGCGAAGGCGACTGGTGGGGACGGTCGCTACGAGGCGGAATTCCGCGTGGTGCTGCCGGACGGCCGGATGCGTTGGATCAACTCGCGCGGTCGCGTGGAGTTTGACGGCGGAGGCAAACCGGTCCGTATACGCGGCATCTCGGTGGACATCACCGACCGCAAGCGGACGGAAGAAGCCAGCCGTAACGCGCATGACTTGATGGCGGCTGTGTTCAACAGCGTGCCGGGTTTGCTTTACCTTTATACCGAGGACGGGCGGCTCGTCCAATGGAACAGGCAGCATGAGGAGATGACGGGATATACGTTTGAGGAACTGCTGAATTACCGGATAGAAGACTGGTTTGACGAAGAGGATCGGCTCAAGCTCGCCCGGGAGTTTCCCAAGGTATTCTCCGAAGGGTACACGCAGGTCGAGCTGAACCTGATCCTCAAAAATAGGCAGAAGATGCCAGTATTCGCCACCGGTTCAAAGGTGATCATTGATGGGAAACCTCATTTGGTCGGTATCGCCATCGATATTTCCGTGCGTAAAAAGGCGGAAGAGTTGCTGCGCGAGAGCGAAGAGCGGATGACCCTGGCCGCGGAGGCGGCAAATCTCGGCGTCTGGGTTAGGGATCTTGCGCGGAACACAATTTGGGCCAGTGACCAATGGCGTGCTCTATTCGGCTTCTCGCCAGCGGAACGACTGGACTTCGAAATGCTTCTGCAACGGATCCATCCCGACGATCGTGACGCCATCCGGCTGGCGATGGCCAGGGCGAACGATGGGGATGGCCAATACGAGGTGGAATTCCGCGTGGTGTTGCCGGATGGCCGGATGCGTTGGGTCGTCTCGCGCGGTCAAGTCGAATTCAACGGCGGTGGCAAACCGGTTCGCGTGCGCGGCGTGTCCATGGACATCACCACCCGCAAACAGGCCGAAGCCGACGTCTCGCAGCAGCGGGCAGAACTGGCGCACTTGACCCGCGTGACCATGCTGGGGGAATTGTCCGGCTCGATGGCTCATGAATTGAACCAGCCGCTTACCGCCATCCTTAGCAACGCCCAGGCCGCCATCCGCTTCCTCGCGCATGACAACATTGACCTGAACGAAGTGCGCGACATCCTCAAGGACATCGTGGAGCAGGACAACCGCGCCGGCGAAGTCATCCGCCGCCTCCGCCTGCTGCTTAAAAAAGGTGAAGTGCGGCAGCAGCCGCTCGACTTGAATGACGTGGTGCAGGAAGTTCTCAAATTGATTCGCAGCGATCTGGTGAATCATAGTGTGGTTGCGCACACCGAACTGGCAACCGACCTGCCGCCGGTCAAAGGCGACCGCGTGCAGCTCCAGCAAGTCCTGCTCAATCTGGTGATGAACGCCTGTGACGCCATGAACGGCAACTCGCCCGCCGATCGTCAATTGGTCGTGCGCACGGAGTTGTGCGCCGACAAGAATGTCCGCGTTTCCGTTGCCGACTGTGGCGTAGGGCTTGCCCCGGACAAACTGGAGCAGGTGTTCATGCCGTTTTACACCACCAAGCCACATGGTTTGGGTCTGGGTTTGTCGGTGTGCCGCACGATCATTACGGCGCATGGCGGAAATCTCAGGGCCGCGAATGGTGAGGCCCGCGGCGCGGTGTTTTATTTCACGATTCCGTCGCTCGAAGAAACAGGTGCTTAACAATCGGTAATCCGTTCTGGAGTGGTAATTTGCTGACAATTTGCCACCCATCGCTATCCTGAACACCGGATATTGATCAATGATGACACCATCGCCAACCGTTTTCATCGTGGACGACGATTCCGCAGTGTTGAAGAGCCTCGCGCGCCTGCTGCGCTCGGCGCGGCTCAACGTGATGGCGTTCGGCTCGCCGCAGGAATTTCTGGAACGCCACGACCCCCGCGCCCCCGGTTGTCTCGTGCTTGATCTCGCAATGCCCGGCTTGAACGGCCTGGAATTGCAGGCGGCTTTGACGGTGAAAGGCAGCGCCATCCCGATTATTTTCCTGACCGGCCACGGCAACATCCCCGCGAGTGTGCAGGCAATGAAACGTGGCGCACTGGATTTTCTCACCAAGCCGGTGAATGACGACGACTTGCTCAAGGCGGTTCAGGTCGCCATTGAGAAGGACCGCATCGCGCGTATCGCCCGCGCCGAACTGGAAGACATCCAGGCCCGGCTCGACTCGCTCACACCGCGCGAACGCGAAGTGCTCACCCATGTCGTCTCCGGCCAGTTGAACAAGCAAACCGCCGCCGATCTCGGCACCGTTGAGAAAACCATCAAGGTCCATCGCGCCCGCGTCATGGAAAAAATGAAGGTGCACTCGGTGGCGGAACTCGTTCATCTCGCCGAGCGGGCTGGCATCCGCGCCGCCTAAACACGGACCGCGACCGGTCCCCGGTCGCAGCAGCCGCGATTGCACGAGGGCGTTGCGAATTCCACCACGCACCGCTTCACCCTCGCACCCGCAGCGCGCCGGGACGTCGCGCGGTCCGCTTTCCCTTATTGGCCCAAGGTCCAATACCCACCCGCCCGTATCCTTTTCTAGGATTCAGGCTTGTGAGCAAAACCCGACCTCTCGTGGCCATCGTTGATGATGAAGAACCCATCCGCAAAGCCTTGACGCGTCTGTTGCGCTCCGGCGGTCTGGATGTGGAGTCATTTCCCTCCGGCAGCGAGTTTCTTGAATCCCTTCCTGCGCACCGGCCCGATTGCGTGGTGCTGGATCTGCACATGCCGGTCGTGAACGGCTTCGACGTTCAAGCCCGGCTTGTGGAGTTCGGTGTGCCCGTCGTGATCATCACCGGCCATGATTCCGATGAGACACGCGCCCGGGCTCTGGCCGGACGGCCCGCCGCCTATCTCCGCAAGCCGGTCAATGACCAGGTCCTGCTCGACGCCATTGAACTGGCGTTGGGCCTCAACCGCGAACGTGAAAACAAGCAGTGAACGGTAATCAATGATAAACAAGACAATGAAAACCACACACAAACAAAACCTCTTCGCCGCCGTACTTACCTGCGGGCTGGCGCTCGCCACCACCTCACTGTTCGCGCAGGACGCGGCGGCTGACGACAAAGCCGCCGCCGCCGAGTTGGCCAAGAAACTCGCGAACCCGGTCGCCAGCCTCATCAGCGTGCCCATCCAGAACAACTGGGACTTCGGCATCGGCTCCGCGAACGCCATGCGCTACACCGCCAACATCCAGCCCGTGATTCCGTTCACGCTGAACACGAACTGGAATCTCATCACGCGCACCATCATCCCGGTCATCTACGCCCAAGCGCCGGTCAAGGGCGCTGGCGACCAGTCCGGCCTGGGTGACATTGTGCAGAGCCTCTGGCTCTCGCCCAAGGCGCCGACGAGCAGCGGCTGGATTTGGGGCGCAGGCGCGGTGCTGCTTTATCCCAGCGGCACGGATGGCTTGAGCGGACGCCAATGGGGCGCGGGACCGACGGCGCTCGTGTTGAAGCAGCAGAACGGCTGGACTTACGGCGCGCTGGTCAACCATCTTTGGTCCTACGCGCGAACCGGCGGCCACGGCTCGTCCGATGCCGGCGATGCCAGCGACGGCAGCGATGCCGGCATCAACGCCACCTTCCTCCAGCCGTTCGTCTCCTACAGCACCAAGACTTTCACCACCTTCGGGTTGAACACCGAGTCCACCTACAACTGGAATCAAAACCAGTGGACCGTGCCGTTGAACGCGAGCGTCAGCCAGCTCGTGAAGATTGGCGGCAAGCCCGTGCAGTTCCAACTCGGCTTCAAGTATTACGCCGAGAAGCCCGACGGCGGACCGGACTGGGGCCTGCGCTTCACCGTCACGTTCCTGTTCCCCAAGTAAACGAACCGCCCACTGATTACTGATTACTGATCACCACTACTATGAAAATAAAATCAATCACACCCAAATTCACCGCCCTGGCCCTGCTGCCAGCCGCGGTGATTGCCTTGACCTCGTGTTCCTCCACTCAACCCCAGGCCGAACCGCCCGCCACCGTGGGGGCGTCCAGAACTGCCGTTTATGAGCCGGGCGTCCCCGGCGGGGTTTTGATCGAAAAATTCAAGGAATCCGCCACCGTCACCGCCATTGACCCGGCCACCCGCAAAGTCACGCTCGTCAAAACGGACGGCACCCAGGCCACCTTCGTCGCCGGGCCGGAGGTCGCCAACTTCGCGCAGATTGCGGTGGGCGATCAGGTCAAGGCCACCGTGACGGACAAGCTGTTGATCTTCGTGCCCAAATCGGGTGAAGCGTCAGCCGGTGGGGCCGCCGGCGTCGTTGCCCTGACGCCGCTCGGCGAAAAACCCGGCGGCGTGATGGCCGACACCGTGGAGTTCACCGCCAAGGTCACCGCCGTGAGTTTGTGGCACCACACGGCCACGCTCCAATTGCCGGATGGCTCCAGCAAAACCGTCAAAGTCCGCCCGGATGTGACGCTGACCAAAGAAACCGTGGGCACCGAAGTGGTGATCCGCATCACCGAGGCCGTCGCCGTTTCCGTCGAGAAACCATGATGAAAATTCGGATTCAACAGGGGCAAGTGGCGGGTGGCAGGTGGCAAGTGGCCGAAAGCCAGTGCTTCACTCGCCCCTCGCCACTGGACACTCGCCCCTTAACAAAGATTTGCCCGGCGCTGACTGAATCAAACCGCGCCAAGGACAGAGCGCAAAAACAAAACAGCAGTAAATAAACCAACCAAAGGAAAAACATGAAACGAAGTAACTTGATTAAATACGGTCTGACCGTGCTGACCGCTTCGACGGCGCTTATGGGCGCCGGCGGAACGGCCCAGGCGGCGGCCAAGAAACCAAACATCGTCATCATCTGGGGCGATGACATCGGCCAGACCGACATCAGCGCCTACTCGATGGGCTTGATGGGCTTTCATACGCCCAACATTGATCGCATCGCGAAGGAAGGCGTGATCTTCACGGACTACTACGCCGAGCAGAGTTGCACGGCGGGTCGCTCCTCGTTCATCACCGGCCAGTGCGGCTTGCGCACCGGCAACACCAAGGTCGGCCTGCCCGGCGCAGCGCAGGGACTCCAAGCCCGCGACGTAACCATTGCCCAGTTGCTCAAGGCGCAGGGCTACGCCACCGGCCAGTTCGGTAAAAACCATCTGGGCGACCGCAATGAATTCCTGCCCACCGTCCACGGGTTTGATGAGTTCTACGGCGCGCTCTACCATCTGAACGCCTCGGAAGAACCGGAACAGCCAGACTTCCCGAAGGCGCCGAATTACCCGAACTTCCTCGCCAACTTCGGCCCGCGCGGTGTGATTGACTGCAAGGCCACCGACGTGGATGACGCGACGGTGGATCCGCGCTTCGGCAAGGTCGGCAAACAAACCATTGTGGACACCGGCGCCCTGACCAAGAAGCGCATGGAGACCATTGATGACGACTTCGCCGCCCGGTCGGTGGACTTCCTCAAGCGCGAGGTCGCGGCCGGCAAGCCGGTGTTTCTCTGGGTGAACTTCACGCACATGCACTTCCGCACCCATGTGAAGCCCGAGAGCGTGGGCCAGTCCGGCCAATGGCAGAGCGAATACCACGACGCGATGATTGACCACGACAAGAACGTGGGCACGGTGCTCAAGGCCTTGGATGACCTGGGCATTGCCGACAACACGCTGGTCATGTATTCCACCGACAACGGTCCGCACATGAATAGCTGGCCGGATGCGGCCATGACGCCCTTCCGCAGCGAGAAGAACTCGAACTGGGAAGGCGCTTACCGCGTGCCCTGCATGATCAAATGGCCGGGCCACATTCCCGCCGGCGTGGTGAACAACGACATTGTGTCGCACTTGGACATGCTGCCCACGATCCTCGCGGCGGCGGGCGTGCCCGACGTGAAAGAGCAGCTCCTGAAGGGCATGAAAGTCGGCGACAAGACCTTCAAGGTGCATCTCGACGGCTACAACCTGCTGCCGTTGCTCACCGGCGAGACCAAGGTGGATCCGCGCAAGGAATTCCTCTACTTCAACGACGACAGCGACCTGGTCGCGCTGCGTTACGACAACTGGAAGATCGTCTTCATGGAACAGAAGGAAGTGGGCACGTTTACGATTTGGAGCACGCCGTTTGTCACCCTGCGCGTGCCGAAGATCTTCAACCTGCGCACCGACCCCTATGAGCGCGCCGACATCACGTCGAACACCTATTACGACTGGTTGCTCAACCATGCGTTTCTCTTCGTGCCGGCGCAGGCCATCGTCGGCCAGTTCATTGGCACGTTCCAGGAATTCCCGCCGAGCCAGAAGGCCGGCAGCTTCAGCCTGGACCAAGTCATGGACAAGCTGACGCAAGGCGCGACGGGCAAAGACTAACGCCTCGCTTGTGAAACACGCGGGCCGGCCAAGTGGCCGGCCCGCGACTTCACCAGCGAACAAACAACATAACAAACAAGACTATGAACTCAAAATCCATGAAGTCCCTCAACCGCCGTCAATTCATTGCCGCCTCTGCGGCCGTGGGGGCGACGCTTTGTTTGCCGCGTATCGTTTCCGCCGCTGTCACGGGCAAGCAGACGTTCACCATTCTGCACACGAACGATCTGCACTCGAATTTTCTCGGGCTGGGTCCGGCCTCGGACTACACCCCATTCACACTCAACGACGACGCAACCCTCGGCGGGTATGCGCGGCAGGCCACGCTGATCGCGCAAAGGAAGACGGCCCGCAAAGTTCAGGGTCCGGTGCTCGTGCTTTGTGCGGGTGACTACAGCATGGGGACGGCGTTCGGAGCGGCCACGCGCGAGACCGGCGGCGAACTACAACTCATGTCCATGATGGGTTACGATGCCACCACCTTTGGCAATCATGAATTCGATCTCGGGCCGGCCGGGCTGGGCCAGAGCATCAGCACTGCCGCCAAAGCGGGTCACGTTCCGGCCATCGTCGCCTCGAACATCAAGTTCGATGGAAACGACGCCTCGTTGTCCGATCTCCAGCGTCTGGCCAAAGCTGGGGTGGTTCGTCGTTATGTCGTCATCAAGCGCGGGGGTATTCGCTTTGGCATCTTCGGCTTGCTCGGCAAGGAGGCCATGTTCTACACCAGCGGCGGCGCGGCTACGTTTGCTGATCCTTTCGAGACCGCCAAAGAGATGGTGAAGATTCTCCGCGAGACGGAGAAAGTGGATGTGGTCATCGCGCTCTGTCACGGCGGCCTGACGAAGGGCGCGGACGGACGTTTCGTGGATGGTGAGGATGTGGAACTGCCCAAGGCCGTGCCGGGCATTGACGTCGTGATCGGTGGGCACAGCCACACCTTTCTAAACGAGGCGATCATCGTCAACGGCCGCACGCCGGTAGTTCAGGCCGGGGTGAACGGACAGAGCCTCGGCGAGTTGGTGATCACGCTGGACGGCGACAAGCTGACGGTGGATTCCCACCAGCTCTATCCGGTTGACGACACGATCATGGGCGACAAGACCATCGCCAACGAGATTGAAAAGCTCAAGCAGAACGTCACCAAGATCGTGTTTGCCTCGCGCGGTTACAGCATTGACCAGCCGCTGGCCATCGCGCCGCGCGACATCTCGAACCTCTTCACCGACATTCCCGCCAGCACCATCCTGGCCAATCTCATTACCGACGCCTTCCGGGAAGCCACGAAAGCGGACATCGGATTCTCCGTCAACGGCCTGATGCGCGCCCCGCTGACGCGGGGGAAGTCCGGCGTGCAAACCGTCTATGATGTGTTCGCCGTGGCACCGCTCGGTGCGGGGGTCGTGGACACCACGGCCGGAAGCGCCTTGGTCACGGGTTATTTCAACGGTCGGGAATTGAAGAATCTGCTCGAGTTCCTGCTCGTGGATAACCCGGCCCACCCCGGCGAGTATTTTCCGCGCACCTCCGGCATGAGATTTCGCTACGACCCGGCGCGCCCGAAGTTCGACGTCGTGACGGCCATCGAATTGGGAGACCTCGACCTTGGCTACCACGCGATTGACATCACCGGCAAGGACGAGGGCTTGTATAGCCTCACATGCCCGCTGTATCTCGGCCAGATTCTCGTGGCCATCCCGAAATACACCAAGGGAAAATTGCCGCTGGTGGCCAAGAACAAGGCGGGTCAGCCCCTCAAGTCGAAGGTCGAGGCGCTCGACGACCTGCGTGATGACACGCCCGACCTGCTGCCGCCGGAAGGCGCGGTTGACAAGGACAGCGTCGCCACCATGACCGGGAAAGGCCCGGTTCGGGAAATCAAGGAATGGCAGGCGATCATGGACCATCTCCGCCGCATGCCGGCCAAGAAGGGCGAACTGCCCGTCATCCCGGTGGATGACCGCGCCAACGAAGTGCGGGCGATCAAAGCCGGCTGAGCCGGACGAACTGAAAAACAATCCGAAGAAGATGAAAATTGTACGCAAGCATAACCTCGTTGTCCTCGCGCTGGCCTGCGGGCTGGCGGCGGGTTTGCTTTGTGCACCCAATGTGCAAGCACAGTCGGAGGAATCCGAACCGGCGCCGGCACTTGGCGAATTTGAAGCCGAGCCGCTCCCACCGCCGGAGCAGCCCTTCCTGGTCCCCGACGTGCCGCAGTCCGTGGTTGACCAGACGCAAATCAAGGAGCGCTGGGTCACGCTCAAGGTGGGGCTGGTAACGCTCGCGGATTTCACGGCCTTCAACCAGGACAGCGCCAGCATCGGGCAGGTGGGCAGACAACAGGACCAGTGGGAGGCCCGCGCCGCGCGGCTGATGTTTCGCGGCACGATCGGAACCGATTACAAGGTCGGCTACCTCGTGGCCGGCGAATACAAGGGCTTCGAGAGCGAGCCGGAGCAATTGTGGCAATTGACGGACGTCTCCCTGACGTTTCCCATCGGCGGTCCCGCGAACAAACTCACCGTGGGCAAGACCAAGGAGACCTTTGACTACGAAATGGTGGGCGACGCCGCCAACCTGCCGCAGCAGGAGCGCGTGCTGACCCCCTTCTTCGTCTCGCGCAACATAGGCTTGAAGATGAACCACGTTTTCGGCGATGACCAGCGGATGACGCTTTCCTACGGAATTTTCAACGACTGGTGGGTGACGGACAATTCGGCGGCCAACAACGGCACGGACCTCTCGGCGCGTTTCACCGGACTCGTCTGGGACCAGCCGGACGGCAAACGCTTTCTGCACCTCGGCGTTTCCGGGCGCTACGCCGGCGCGGACAACCATACGCTGCGTTACAAAGGCCGGCCGGAATCCAATGTGGCCGATGATTATGTGGACACCGGCAATCTGACGGCGGATCACGCGTGGCATCTCGGCCTCGAAGCGTTGTGGAACGAAGGGCCGTTCTCGGTCCTCGCCGAATACAACCGCGCCTGGGTGAGTTCTGCCGCGTCGGGCAACCCGCAATTTTACGGCTATTACATCACGGGCAGTTGGATTCTCACCGGCGAAACGCGGCCTTACGACCGCACCGTCGGCTACGCGCGCCGCGTCATGCCGGCGGGCCGCTGGGGCGCGCCGGAACTCGTCGCGCGGTTTTCGAATGTGAACCTCGACGACGGCTCGGTTCAGGGCGGCAAGTTCAACAAGACCTATCTCGGCATCAACTGGTGGGCGACGCGGCGCTGGAAGCTTGGCTTCGGCTGGGGCCACACCTGGCTGGATCGGTTCGGCAAAACCGGAGTGACGGACAGTTTTCAAACGCGCATCCAATGGATTTATTGATTATGAACGGAATTTGAAGCGGAGCCATGGAAATTACGAAAAGCATACTCGGTCTGCTGGGGTGGCTGGGCGTTACCTTCGCCGCCGCGTGGGCAGGCTCCCGGTTCATGCCGGGCGCATGGTATGCCGCGCTCGCCAAGCCGGCCTGGAATCCGCCGAACGCCATCTTTGCTCCGGTCTGGTCGGTGCTGTATGGGCTCATGGCGGTGGCGGCCTGGCTCGTGTGGCGACGGGCGGGATTCAGTGGCGCGGGCGTAGGCCTAGGCCTGTTCGCTGTCCAGTTGATCCTCAACGCGCTGTGGTCGTATTTGTTTTTCGGACGGCATCAGCCGGGCCTCGCGTTCGGTGACATTGTGGTGCTTTGGGTGGCTATTTTGTCAGTTGTGCTGCTGTTCTGGCGGGTGGACCGGGTGGCTGGCGCACTGCTGCTGCCTTATCTGGCATGGGTCGGTTTCGCGGCGTATCTGAATTTCACATTGTGGCGGCTGAACGCCGGCCCAATGTAGCCGGGAATGACATGAGCAAACATATTTTGACCAAGTAAGAAGACACAAACATTAAATCAACCAAAGACAAGCCATGAACGAAGACCGACATCAGCGCATTTATTTAAAAGGCGCACGAACGGTTTCGCCATAAAAAAAGCCACCCGCATGAAGAAAAAAACAATTTCCAAAAACATGCTGATGGCCTCGGTCGCAGGTGTCGTCGGGTTCGCGGCGCTCTGGTCGTCGCCGGCCACAGGTGCCACCAACGCCGTCGCGGTTGCCGGACAGACAATCGCCGCCGGTGCGCCTGTTTTACCTTTCGCGCCCACGATCCCGAACCCGACACCCGCGCCCAAGAACGCGCCGTCCGGCATGGTATGGATTCCCGGCGGCGAATTCTCGATGGGCTGCCTGGCCCCATCCGAGGGTGCTTGCACCATGGCCACGATGAACTCCGTACGCGACTCGCAGCCCATCCACCGGGTCTATGTGGACGGTTTCTGGATGGACGCCAGGGACGTGACCAATGACGAGTTCGAAAAATTCGTCAAGGCCACCGGCTATGTGACGGTCGCGGAAATTGCGCCGACGAAGGAGCAGTTTCCCACCGCGCCGCCGGAAAATCTCGTCGCCGGTTCCACGGTCTTCACGCCCACGACCAACGCGGTGCCGTTGGATGATTATTTTCAATGGTGGCGTTATGTGCATGGCGCGAACTGGCGTCATCCCACCGGACCGGACAGCGACATCAAGGGCCGGGGAAATTATCCGGTGGTGCAAATCGCCTATGCCGATGCCGCGGCTTACGCGAAATGGGCGGGCAAGCGGCTGCCCACCGAGGCGGAATGGGAATTCGCCGCGCGCGGCGGGCTGACCGGCAAAACGTATGCGTGGGGCGATGAGTTCAAACCCGGCGGCAAATGGATGGCGAACATTTATGAAGGCCAGTTCCCCGTGAAGGACACGGGCGAAGATGGTTTTGCGGGACTCGCGCCGGTCGCGCAGTTTCCGCCGAACGGCTACGGGCTTTACGACATGGCCGGCAACGTCTGGCAATGGTGCAGCGATTGGTATCGGCCCGACACCTATGCGCGGCTCAAGCTCGCGGGCGTCGCGGTGGCGCGCAATCCGCAAGGCCCGTCCGCCAGTTACAGTCCCGGCGACGACCAGCCCCAGCGGGTGCAGCGCGGCGGTTCGTTCCTTTGCACGGACCAGTATTGCACGCGCTACATGATGGGGACGCGCGGCAAAGGCGACGTTGACACCGGCAGCAATCACCTTGGTTTCCGCTGTGTAAAAACGCCCGAAGCAAACCCATGACCCCTGACGAGAATCACAACCCGGCTCCCGCAACCGGCTTCAAGGTCGCCGAGGTGGGAATACCGCCGCGGGCGATGGACAAATACGACGCTCCGTCCCTGCTCGGGAGCCAGGTGCGGCGGCGGTTCCACGTCATGGTCAAGCCCGGCGGTTCCACCTGCAACCTCGATTGCAGCTACTGTTTTTACCTGAGCAAGGAAACCCTGCCCGGCGGCCCAGCCACCGGGCGGATGTCCGATGAGATCCTAGAAAAATTCATCCAGCAATACATCGCCGGCGTGACCGGGCCGGACGTGGTGTTTTCCTGGCAGGGCGGCGAGCCGACGTTGATGGGCCTGGATTTTTTCCGCAAGGTCGTCGCGCTCGAAAAGAAATACGCGAAGCCCGGCCAGAAAATCGAAAATGATTTGCAAACCAACGGCACGCTGATCACGGAGGAATGGTGCGAGTTTCTGAAGGAGAACCGATTCCTGGTCGGCTTGAGCATTGACGGGCCGAAGGAAATTCACGACAAATATCGGGTCACCAAAGGCGGCAAGCCCACGTTTGAAAAAGTTTTCCACACGGCCAAATTGTTCCAGCGTTACGGCGTTCCGTTCAACACGCTGACGTGCGTCAACCGCTTCAACGCCCGCAAGCCGCTGGACGTTTACCGCTTTCTCCGGCGCGAACTCGATTCCACCTACATGCAGTTCATCCCGATCGTCGAATACAAGGGCTTCGAGAAAACCGCGCCGCACAAGTGGGATAATGCGGCCCTGCCCAAGGATGGCGATCCCGAGGCCCGGCCCGGCCATCCGAATTCCATCGTCACCGACTGGTCGGTGGACCCGGACGACTGGGGTTATTTCCTGTGCAAGGTTTTTGATGAATGGCGCAGCAAGGATTTCGGCAAAGTCCTGGTCAATCATTTCGAGACGCTCGTGTCCCAGCATATGGGCCTGGGTTCGCAGGTCTGCATCTACGGTGAGTTTTGCGGCAAAGGCGTGGCGGTGGAAAATGACGGCGGCGTTTATTCCTGCGACCATTATGTCTATCCG
>DLMG01000202.1:0-1117 GCA_002479245.1 Verrucomicrobia subdivision 3 bacterium UBA7542
CGGAACTCGATGGCGCACTCGCGCGCACCGGGAATCTCATAGATGGAATGCGGCACGCCCGGCTCCGTGATGTAAGCCTCATAGGCCGCGTCGAACAAGATCACAGACTTGTGTTCCAGCGCGTATTTCGCCCACGCCTCAAGCTGCTCGCGCGTGGCCGCCGCGCCGGTCGGGTTGTTCGGCGAACAAAGATAAACCACGTCCACGTGCCGCTTGGGCGGTTCGGGAATGAAGCCGTTGCTGGGTTTGCACGGTAGGTAAACGAGCTTTGAATAAGTGCTCGCGTCGTTGGCCTCGCCGGTATGACCGGCCATCACGTTCGTGTCCACATAAACCGGATAAACCGGGTCGCTGACGGCGATTTTGTTTTTGTGGCCGAAAATGTCGAGGATGTTGCCCGTATCGCACTTTGTGCCGTCGCTGACGAAAATCTCGTCGTCGGCCACGTCGCAGCCCCGCGCAGCGGGGAAATCATTTTTGGCAATGGCGGCGCGCAACCATTCGTAGCCCTGCTCCGGACCGTAGCCTTTGAACGTTTCGCGCACGGCCATTTCGTCCACGGCCCGGTGCATGGCGGCGATGGCGGCGGGCGGCAGCGGTTCGGTCACATCGCCGATGCCGCAACGGATGAGGCGTTGGGCCGCCTCGGGGTTTGCGTCGCAAAACGCCTTCACGCGCCGGCCGATTTCAGGAAACAGATAACCGGCCTTCAGCTTGAGATAATTGTCGTTAAGAAATGCCATGATGTCTCAAAATGCAAACGAACGGTAATGAAAACAGGGAACCGAAGCAAGAAAGCGAATTGTTAACCACGGATGGGGAAAGCATTTGAAGGTAGGGCGCGTCACTCCGTGCGCGCCGTGGTTGGCGTTTCCACGAGCGGCGGGCAAGGGACTGCCCGCCCTACCGTTCCGCGTTTTATCCGTGTCAATCCGTGTTAATCCGTGGTTGAAAATTCTGGCGGAAAATTCACCCGATTGAATTGCGCCACTTCAACCGCTTCACCTGCGCGTGTTCGGGATGCTGCGGGTCGAGGCTGCGCAGTTCAAATTCCGCGCCGTCGCGCGCGAGCGTGGCCCGCACCCAGCCGCTCGGACGGCCTTCCTTGAAGACGTAG
>DLMG01000202.1:1254-6637 GCA_002479245.1 Verrucomicrobia subdivision 3 bacterium UBA7542
GCCTTCACCTGCCGATGCCGCGCGAATAATTCCTCCAACGCCGCCGTATCCTTCAAGCCCGTCGTGCCGCCGGGCGCTTGCAGGTTGTGATGGCAAACGACCAGGGCCGGTTTGTCCGGGCGCAAATCCAATTCGCGCGCCAGCCAGTCAAGTTGCACGGAGCCGGCCTCGCCGGGCGCGGTGTCGGTGACCTCCAGCGAATCAAGCAGAAACCAGTTCGCGCGGTCACTGGCAAAAACCGTGGCCTGCCGATGCAACCTGGAACTCTGCTTTGTCACATCGCGTGGAAAAGCCTGCCAGAAATTTTCGCGCTCATCATGGTTGCCGAGGGAAAGATGAATGGGCGCCAACGCGCGGACGGGTTCGATCAACTTTCCGAATGTCCCGTAATCACCCGGCCGGCCGGACTCAAACGCGAGGTCGCCGTTTACGATGACCGTGGCGGGCTTCACCGGCCACGCGGCGAGTTCGCGCACGCAGGCGGCGAGATTGTCCGCCATGTTGACGTTGCTGTGTTTCAGCGCGGCATCCGCGGCGATGTGCGTGTCGGAGAAAAAAGCGAAGGTGTTTTTGTCCCGCGATTTGCCAAAAAGCCCGGCATGGCTTTGGGGTACGAGGGCAAAGGCGGCACCGGCGAGCGCAGCGCGTTTCAGAAAATCACGACGCGTGAGTTGCGGCAGCAGAACGGGCATGGGGCGAGCATAAATAAATTGTCCGCACCGTTCAACCGGCTTAATTTGCTAAATCAAATGACCGCCGCTGAATTCAAAAAGAAATGGTCGCGCTACCAAGACAAGGAATTTTCCGCCTAACTCATGACTTCAATCCTTGAACTTTTTGGCAAACTCAGCCCGGACGAACACCGGCGTGGGCGTCAATTTGAGCGCATCTGCAAATGGTTTCTTGAGAACGACCCCGAATATAAGTGCGTAATAAAACGTGTTTGGCTTTGGGACGATTGGCCGGGCCGGTGGGGAAGGGATAAAGGAATAGACCTTATCGCAGAAACTGTTGATGAAAAATTTTGGGCCGTCCAGTCCAAAGCTTACGCACTGAACCACTCCGTCACAAAAAGAGATTTCGACAAGTTCTTCAGCGAATCCTCACGGAAGATTATTTCCTATCGCCTGATGATTGCCACGGCAGCAGAATTCGGTCACAACGCCAAGGAAGTCATCCAAGGACAGGAAAAACCAGTTGGCACACTGCTCTTCTCTGACCTCAAGAATCGCAAGCTGAACTGGCCTTCATCGCCAGACAAGCTTGTTGCCAAGCAGGAGAAACCAAACAAACCACGGCGAGACCAAAAACGGGCGATTGCCAATGTTGTCCATGGATTCCAGACACATGAGAGCGGTCAACTCATTCGTGCTTGCGGCACTGGCAAGACACTGATTGGGCTGCGAGCTGCCGAGGCGATAGAATCGCAACGCACGCTCGTCCTCGTGCCTTCGATCTCTCTGGTATCGCAAATGTTGCGCGAGTGGACTAAAAACGGCCTCCGCCCGTTCCGTTTTTTGCCTGTTTGCTCCCACGAGATTAAAGGCGAAGACCATCTCGTCATCCATGTAAGCCAGTTGGGAGTGCCAGCCACGACAAACCCATCCGAGATTGCCAAGTTTATGCGGGGAACGGGGCGGCGTGTCGTCTTCTCGACCTATCAGTCCACCCCACAAGTTGCGCTGGCGTTCAAGCAGCACAAACTTAAACCGTTTGATTTGGTCATCGCTGATGAGG
The DNA here is from genome assembly GCA_002479245.1 of Verrucomicrobia subdivision 3 bacterium UBA7542. Lineage (GTDB taxonomy): Bacteria > Verrucomicrobiota > Verrucomicrobiia > Limisphaerales > UBA11358 > UBA11358. Next base: position 2,992 of record DLMG01000202.1, read on the forward strand.
CTCACCGTTGCGCCGGGATGAACGATGGCGCGTTCGCCACCATTCTTGACTCGCAGGCAATCCACGCCCGAAAACGGTTGTTCATGACTGCCACGCCGCGCATCTTTTCAGAGGCGTCCAAGTCACGGGCAGATTCGATGGGGTCGGAATTGGTTTCGATGGACAACAAACAAGTTTTCGGCCCGGTCTTCCACGAACTTAAATTCTCTGATGCCATTCGCCTCAAGCTGCTGACCGACTACCGCGTGGAAATTATCGGCGTGGATGACCCGTTGTATCGGCAGTATGCCGAGCAAGGCGTGTTCGTGACGCTGGACGGCAAAACCATTACTGATGCCCGCACACTCGCGAGCCATATCGCCGTGGCCAAGGCGATTAAAAAGTATGACCTGCGCCGCATCATCACCTTTCATGGCCGAGTCGCCCGCGCCCGTGATTTTGCCGACCAATTTCCGCAATTCATCCGTTGGATGCCAAAGGCTGACATCCCTTCCGGCCAGATTTGGACAGAACTGATTTCCGGTGACATGGCCAGCAATAAACGCGATGCCATACTCGACCGGCTCCGCGAGGTTCAACCGCCTGCCCGTGGCCTTGTGACCAACGCCCGTTGCCTCAGCGAAGGCATTGACGTTCAGGCGTTGGACGGCGTGGCGTTCATTGACCCGAAAGAATCGCAGGTGGACATCATTCAAGCCGTGGGGCGCGCCATCCGCAAAGCCGAACGCAAGCGGCACGGCATCATCATCCTGCCCGTTTATATTTCCAGCGATGAGGACGAGGAAAAGACGCTGGAAGATTCCTCGTTCAAGCAAGTCTGGCGTGTTCTCCGCGCCCTGCGCTCGCACGACGACCAGTTGGCCAGTGAACTGGATAATTTGCGGACGAACCTTGGCAAACGGGGAAAAGTCCGTGCCAATTTGCCCGCGAAGATAAACATCAATCTGCCCACTCGGCTCAATGCAAAATTTGCCGATGCGTTTTATCTTCGAACCGTCAGGGCGATAACGCCACTACCACCATTAACCGAAGACCAAATCCTTCAGTGGGCCGATGTGCATTATGGGAAAACCCGCCAATGGCCAAAGATAAAGTCTGGCGACGTGATGGGCGCACCCGGTGAGAGATGGGAAATAATTGGCAAGGCACTCTACGAAGGACGGCGCGGCTTGCCCGGCGGCTCTTCGTTGGCACAACTGTTGGCAGAGAAGCGAGGTGTCCGAAACACAGGTGCTTTACCGAACCTGACCATTGCGCAAATTCTCAAATGGGCAGATGCACACCACCAGAAAACCGGAGAGTGGCCGATAATAAACTCTGGTGACGTGCTGGACGCACTTGGTGAGAAATGGCAAAACGTCCAAGCCGCACTCGACAGGGGGAATCGTGGCTTGCCCGGCGGCTCTTCACTGGCACAACTGCTGGCGGAGAAGCGAGGTGTCCGAAACCATTTGTCTCTTCCCGACTTGACCATTAAGCAGATTCTAAAATGGGCTGATGTGCATCACAAAAAAAGCGGACAATGGCCGAATCGAACGTCTAGCACTGTGCTGGGCGCACCCGGCGAAAAGTGGTTAAATATCAATGCAGCCCTCAGACTAGGTCTTCGCGGACTCCCCGGCTGTTCCTCGCTGGCACAACTGCTGGACGAGAAACGAGGCGTCCGAAACGACAAGACTCTTCCACGCTTAACTATTGAGCAGATTCTAAAATGGGTGGACGCTCATCATCAGAAAACCCGCGATTGGCCTTCCCAAAAGTCTGGAGCGGTGCTGGGTTCACCCAATGAGACCTGGGCGCTGATCGCCGGGGCGCTATCCAAGGGGCGGCGCGGCTTGCCCGGCGGCTCTTCACTGGGACAACTGTTGGCAAAGAACCGAGGCTACCGGAATAAAAAAAATCTTCCAGAACTGACGATTAAGCAGATTCTAAAATGGGCAGATGCTCACCACCAAAAATTCGGCCAATGGCCGAAAGAAGAATCCGGTGATGTGTTGGGCACAACCGGTGAAAAATGGGGAGCTATAAGCCTTTCGCTTTCACAAGGGCATCGCGGTTTGCCCGGCGGCTCTTCGCTGGCACAACTGCTCGGAGAGCAGCGAGGAGTGCGGAATGTAAAGACTCTCCAGCGCCTGACAATTAAGCAGATTCTAAAATGGGTTGATGTGCATCACCAAAAAACCGGCCAATGGCCGAACCTAAAGTCTGGCGCAGTGCTGAGTGACCCCAGCGAGACATGGGCATTAGTCGCCGGGTCGCTGTCCAAGGGGCGGCGCGGCTTGCCCGGCGGTTCTTCACTTCCAAAACTATTGGCGGAGAAGCGAGGCGTCCGAAACACAGGCGCACTTCCAGACCTGACTATTAAGCAGATTCTTGAATGGGCTAATGCTCATCACCAGAAAACTAGGGAGTGGCCAAAAAGAAATTCTGGTGACGTGCTTGGCGCACCCGGTGAGACATGGGCAATTGTTGCTGGTGCACTTTTCAAAGGACGTCGCGGCCTGCCGGGCGGTTCTTCACTGGCAAAGTTGCTGGCCGAGAAACGTCCAGCAAAATAAAACACGCGGGGAATTATTTATGGCATCGAAAAAAATCGACGAAACAGCACGCAAGCAGCTTGGCATCATCTTAAACCCAAAAAATCTTCTCAAGACGGTTGCGTCGCAATTTCCTGGCGCTTCAGCAGGGGTGGAGATTCTCAATCAGCTTCAAGGCAAACGAGTAGATGACCGCCTGAATGTTCTGGAAGGAACAGATGCCCAGTTGCTGACCAAGCTGCAAAAGTTGGAACAGCCTGCAACAGCGACACCGCCGGTTTATGGTTGGCCGACTGCGGTTGGAGAATATCGGAGGCGAATTGTTGAGTTTGCCGTGGTTTACGACGGAGGGTATCACGATGGAGCACATCGTGGTCAGGAATTGGTGCAACCGGTGGCCCATGGCTGTTTTGTCGGTGCCAATGAAGTCCTGACATGCAGTGAGGCGTTAAAACTCGCCCAAGGAGTTGCGCGGGAAAAATCCGGAAGCCTCATTATTCTTTCCAGTTTTATCCGGTATCAATTTGCTGGCGAAGCGCCAGATGAGTTTTCTGGTCTGATCACTTGCCGGATCACTGGCAAGGATGACAAGTCGCAGTTGAAAATGGATGAAGTTTGGAAAAAGCATGGAATAAACCGGGTGTTTGAACCAATCCAATCACCAATCAAATTTTCACTCACAACTTGGGTTGGCGAGGAAATTGGATTTGTTCATTCTGGGGAGGCGAAAGATGCAAGCGGGTTGGATTCATTTTCACCGCTGCAATTTGATACCGCCATCATTTCTCACATCAGAAAATCGAACGACAAAGGAATGAAAAGTTTTGTGACCAATGTCCTGCCCGGACGGGTTGAGCGCGCTGGCTCCCCTGTATTTCAAAGCGACGGCACACTACTTGGCGTAATTGCGGATACCGAAAGTTATCCTTCAGACGCCGGTCGTCGTGCAATCGTGAAGTCGCTGCTTGGCCATCCACTTTTTATGAACAGAGAAATGGAGCGGCGTTCGGAAAAGGGTCAGTCTTGAATGGCCAAGTGTCAGCGCATGTAGGTCAGCATTTTGGCGATTGTCTCAATGAGTGTGGCGCAAACTGAATTCTTCAACGACA
>DLMG01000202.1:6670-14530 GCA_002479245.1 Verrucomicrobia subdivision 3 bacterium UBA7542
TGTCGTTGAAGAATTCAGTTTGCTTAGACCGTGTATTCATCGGCATTTGACTGCATCAAGACCTGACCTACATGCGCTGACACTTGGCCCTTGAATTGTTATGCTATTACAAACGGGGCTGCGCCTGCCCCAGTTCCGGTTGGAATGGCAAATCCGGCCTCGGCCCGGCCTCGCTGTGGCCGTTGGCATTTTTAATCAACCCGTCGTCGTGGGTGGTGCTGCGCACGGCTTTTCCCGCCCGCGCGGAAGCCCCGTATTGTCGAATTTTGACCGCTGACCGCCTCGCAGACGACCGGGAACAGGTCGCGCGCTTCGAGCAAAAACTCCAAACCAAACTTTTTGAAATCCGGGGTGCACCCGCATTTTGAATTGAGCCGTTCTGAAATTTCTGCTCCGCTGTCGTGCAAGGCAGATGAAATTTGAACTGACCAGGCACGCCAGACAGGTTTTGGCCGGGCGGGATATTCCGGTGGAGTAGCTGGAACGAACTTTGGCCGCGCCGGAATTGGTGCTGCCCGACCCGGACGATGCCACGGTGGAACGGCGTTTCCGTAAGATTCCTGAATTTGGCGGGCGGGTGTTGCGCGTGGCAGTCAATACGGCAGTTGAACCCAACCGGGTGGTGAGTATATTCTTTGACCGGAAGATGAAAGGCAAATTATGAGATTGCACGTGGACAAAGAAGCCGACGCGCTTTATTTGCGGCTGGATGATTCCAAGATCATCGAATCGGAGGAGATCGCGCCGGGGGTCGTTGTGGATTACAACCGCAAAAATGCGGTCGTAGGAGTTGAAGTGCTTTATCTTTCCAAACGCGCGCCAAAGTCCAAGGCGCAAAAGTATCCTGACTCCCGCACCACCGCCGCGCTGGTGTTGCATGACAAGCCGGCGAAGAAATAATACGGCGCGTAAACCCGGCTAACGCCGTAGGCGCGACATCTTTGTAGTACACCGCCCAAACCGATTAAAGCTCCGTCAGGAGCGACATCAGCGTGAGGTTACACAAAATATGCCGCTCCTGACGGAGCTTGGCTTCAATTGGAATGATGGAACTACAAAGATGTCAGCCCTACGGGCTTTCAGAAATGTCCGCCAGCCAGATTTCACCGGGCGACGGCGTCATCGTATAACCCTTCGTCCTCGGGAGCGTAGCTGTTCAGAAAAGCACTGTGGTCGCGGATGGCCGTTGCGCGCTGCTGCATCCACGCGGCAAGTTCCGCAATATTTTCCGCCGGAAGTTGCTCGATGAGTTGTTCTATTTCTTCCACTTTACTCATGGAATGAATTTACGACGCTCCATTCGTAACGGCAAGTTTGAATATTTGCCGGCATAGCGGCTTTCGGCCTGAAGCGTGCGCTTGAACAAGCTAAAGCTTGAACTCCAACAAACGCGGACAGGCTGTCCGCGCTCCGCTCACAACAAAAATCCCGCGAGCGAGGCGGTCATGTAGGCGGCGAGCAGGCCGCCGATCATTGCGCGGAAACCGATTTTGGCCATCTCGCTGCGGCGTTCCGGCGCGAGCGAGCCGATGCCGCCAACCTGGATGGCGATGCTCGAGAAATTCGCGAAACCGCACAGCGCGTAGGTGGCAATCGTGAAGCTGCGCGGGTCGAGCGCGAGCTGTTTCGCGTTGGTGGTGAGATCAAGATAGGCGACAAATTCGTTGAGCACGACGCGTTCGCCAAGGATTTGTCCGACGTTAAAACAGTCCTTCGCCGGCACGCCCATGAGCCAGGCGAACGGCGCGTTGATCCAGCCGAAAAAGTTCTGAAATGTAACTGGTGCATAAACCATTGCATCAGCAACTTGTTTGCCGCAATCAGCCCGCAAGAAAAAATAAGCAGCTTCTTTTTGAGCGAACGCATATAAATAATTCGCCAGCGCAATCATGGCAATGAACGCGATGAGCATGGCGATGACGTTCAACGCGAGATTGAAACCGTCGCCGGCGCCGCGGCAGATGGCGTCAATGGAATTGGCCGTCGTGCGTGGCACGGTGGCGGGCGCGCTGGCGGCGGTTTCGCTTTTCTCGGTTTCCGGCAGCAGGATTTTCGCAATCATCAGCGCGGCGGGACAATTCAGCACGGACGCCGTGAGCAGATGTCCGGCGGTGTTCGGGTAGCCGGCGCGGATGCCCATGGCCGCATACACCGCCGCGACGCCGCCGGCGATGTGCGCCATGCCGCAGACCATGATGGTCATTAGTTCGCTGTGCGTCAGGCGCGGGACGTAAGGCCGGATCATCAGCGGCGCCTCGGTCTGGCCCATGAAAATGTTCGCGGCGGCGGAAAGTGTTTCGCTGCCGCTGGTGCGCATGATCTTGCGCATCACCCACGCAAAGGCGTGGACGACCTTCTGCAAAATGCCCCAGTGATAGAGCAGCGACGAAATGCTCGCGACGATGATGATGGTGCCCATGACGAGAATGGCGAAAATGACGGAATTGCCCGGACCAAATTTTTCCGAAAGCAGATTTTCATCCGCGAGCGGGCCAAAGACGAATTTGCAGCCTTCGTTGGAAAATTGGATGAGTTTCTGGATGACTTTGCCGGCGAAATCAAAAAGCGCGCCGCCCCAGGGCGTTTTCAAAATCAGCAGGGCCAGCGTGAATTGCAGTCCGACACCCCAGACGACCGTGCGCCAGGGAAACAGTCTGCGGTTGTAGGAAATCGCCCATGCGACCGCGATCATCGTGAACCAGCCGAGAAAGCTGATGAGTTTGAGGTCCATTTATTTTTTGCAAACTTGTTTGCAGGCTTGTTTGTAGATGTGCGGATGCAACACGCCGACGAACGGCAGGTTCCGATACCGCTCCGCAAAATCCAGTCCGTAACCGACGACGAAATAATCCGGAATTTCAAAACCGATGTAGTCCGCCTTTGCGTTTTCAATGCGGCGGGAGGGTTTGTCCAGCAGCACGCAAATCTTGATGCGGCGCGGCTTGAGCACGCGGATTTTCGGCAGCACACGGCTCATGGTTGTGCCGGTGTCGAGAATGTCGTCCACGAGCAGCACATCGCGCCCGCGCACATCCAGGCGCAACTCCTTCGTAAAAACCAAATCACCCGATTCCGTGCCCGCGCCGTAACTCGACACCCCCATGAAATCCAGGCGCAATGGCAGTGAAAGGTGCCGGATCAGATCCGCGAGGAACATGACCGTGCCGTTCAGCAGTGAAACCACAACCATTTCGCGCCCGCGAAAATCGCGCTCGATTTCCCGCGCCAGCACGCGGATGCGCCGCGCGATCTGGTCTTCCGTGATGAGCACGCGCTCGACTTCCTTGCGCCAGCGCGGGGGCACATTTCTCGCGGGAGTTTTGAGTTTTGAATTCCGAGTTTTGAGTTTGGCAGACACGGCGTTCAATTCAAATGTGTTTGGAATCGTGCTCGTCCTTGGCCGTGTAACCGCTGTCCTGCCGTTTGAAGTTCACCGCGTTCTTTTTGACGTAGGCGGCGAACACGTCATCCGCGCTCATGCCGAGCACCTGCGCGAGGCTGATGAGAAAATGAAAAAGATCAACGACCTCGACCCGCGCGTTCTGGTCGTCGAATTTCTGATACTTCGCCCACCATTTCCACGGCACGCTGTCGGTAAGTTCGGCGATTTCCTGCGTCATCGCACGGCAATAATTTAAAATCCATTTCGTCTTTTCCTCCTCGCTCATGCCCCCGGTCTTGACGCCGATGCGTTCGTTGAGGGCCTTTTGCATTCGGAACAAATCGCGGAATTGGTCGGGTTTTTCCATGCGCGAAGCATTTCGCCGGGCGGCGCGGGAAGCAAGTCCAAACCTGAGTGTGACAGGTGACATGATAACGACATTGGTTTATTCGTGACACTTGACACTTGTCACCCTTCGCAATTTTGCGCTTTGAACTTTGCCGGCAAACGCCTATAAAAACTTCATGCCAACGTTTCTGACCCAGGGCGGCCCGGTGATCTGGCTGATTCTGCTCGCTGCGGCTATCGCCCTTGCCACCTTCATCGAGCGCGTGCTCTATTGCCACCGCTCGCAAATCAATTCCGCCGAGTTCCTCAATGGCGTCCGCACCGTGCTCAAGCGCGACAATGTGGTCGAAGCCATTTCCATCTGCGACGCCACGCCCGGCCCGGTCGCGCGCATCGTCAAAACTGCCATTCTCAACCGCGATCGCGGACGCGACCGCGTGCGCGAAGCGGTCGAGGAAGCCGGCCTCACCGAAGTGCCGCGGCTCGAAGAGAAATTGAATCTGCTCGCCACCATCGCTCAAATCGCGCCGCTGCTGGGTTTGCTGGGCACCATCCTCGGTTTCATGGATGTTTTCAAGCAATTGCAAGCAGACGGCCTTTACGCGCACATCAGCGGCGAACATTCGCTTGCCGATGGTATCTGGCAGGCGCTCATTTGCGCGGCAGCAGGCATCGCCGTGGCCATTCCCGTTCATGCCGGTTACAACTATCTCGTCAGCCGCATCAATAAAATCGTCCTCGACATGGAACGCGCTGCCGCCGAAATCGTCAACATCGTCACCGAGAACGGAAACAGCAAACCTTCATGAAATTTCCACGCAATTCCCGGCTGCTGCGCGGCCCGTTTGACATGGCGCCGTTCGCCGCGGTTTTGTTTCTGCTGGTCATTTTCCTGATGCTCGGCGCGCTCGTGCCCATATCCGGCCTGCCGCTGCGATTGCCGGTGGCGGACAACCTGCCCGGCACCGACAAACCGACCGTCACCGTTGTCGTGGATGCCAATGGACGATTTTATTTCGCCAATCAAATCGTCAACGAGGATAAATTAAAATCAGCGCTCAAAACCGCTGTCCAAAAATCCCGCGAACCGCTCACGCTCGTCATTCAGGCCGACAAAGCCGTGACTTACGACCAGTTCATCCATCTGACGTTGCTCGCGCGCGAGGCCGGCATCCAAAACGCGCTGCTCGCGACGTTGCCGCGCGCCGTCACCGCGCCCGCCGCGCCATGAACGCCGCTTCCGCCGAACCGCATCCGACCGGATTTGCAGGAACGACCCGGGCTGCGCCGGAGGCCCCGCCGAGGCAAGAACCGCCAGGCAATGGCCCGTGGACGTACGGCCGGTGGTTGACGATTATCGCGCTTGTTTTCGCCGCGCATGTCGCATTGCTTTTCGTATTCGGCGGGCGAAAACAGATTGTCCCGCGCGCAGTGACCAACGTCCCGACACTCAGACTCGCGGACGATTCCAGCGAACTGCTTGCGCTGAACGACCCCACGCTTTTTGTGCTGCCGCATCAGAAAGATTTTGCGTCCGCCATCTGGCTGCAAACGGCCGCTTTGAAACAACCATCGTTCCGTTGGACCGAACCGCCGCGCTGGCTGCCATTGTCCGCCGATGAATTGGGGCTGGCGTTTAATCAATTCATGCAAACCAATCATTTCGCGGGCTTTGAACTTCAATTAAAACCGCCGCTTAAACTCAGCGCGCCCGGGTTGCCGGTTGAACCTGCGCTCGCGCAAAATTCCACGTTGCGCGTCGAAGGCGAGCTGGCCCAACGACAGTTGCCTTCACCAATCAACCTGACGAATTGGCTGTATGCGAACGTGATTGCGCCGAGCAAGGTGCAGGTGCTCGTGGACGCGGCGGGTAACGTCATTTCAACCGTTTTGCTCCCTCCCGACAGCGGTTTTACCGCCGCCGATCAGTATGAAAAAGCCGACCAGCGCGCGCTCGAACTCGCCCGCGCCATGCGCTTCACCCCGTCATCGCGCCTGACCGTTGGCCGGATGATTTTCAACTGGCACACCGTGCCGCCACCCGCCACGAACACGCCCACCGCTTTACCGTAGCATGAGCATTCCCACGCTGATTGTGATTTATGTGGCCTTGCTGCTCGGCGCGCTGTGTGGTCTGGGGATTTATTCCGAAATGCGCCGTCGCCGTTTCGGCCCGACGCACACGGAGGACAGGATTTTTCGCTGCCCCAACTGCGGCTATGTCTACACCGACGACCCGGACGTGGACCGTTCGCGCTGCGCGCAATGCGGCAAACTGAACGAGCCGATTGTGTTTTAACAAAAAGCGGGGTGATGGAGTGTTGGAGTAATGGGGTGTTGCAGTCAGCGCCGAAAGCTCCAGATCAATACTCCATCACTCCATTAATCCAATGCCTTAATCCCCCGTCTTCAATTCCACCACGTCGTGCGGGGCGGCTTCGCGCATGCCGGCGGGGATTGCTATTTCAAAATGCTTTCCACCTGCGCCAGAAGTTTTGGCACGTGTTCGAGGGTTGCGTCCCAAACCACATCCAAATCAAGCTGGTCGTAGCCGTGAACCAGCCGGTTTCTCATGCCGACAATCTGCCGCAGGTCGGTGAACATACCGGCGATGGCAGCATCCTCTTCGCTCAAATGAACGAACGCCTCGCCAATGATTGCCAGCTTCCGCTCAACCGCCGCCTGTAACATTTCGTCGGCCTTGAAATCCTCCACGGACTTTCCATCCATGAAGCGGCAGAGCGCCCCGGCGGCCAGCCTGATGTCATGCAGCCTTTTCCTGGCCTCCGTTGTCATAGATGAGAGTGCGGTCGCGGTTGACCTCGTCGCGCAGGACGGGATTGCGGAGCATGGAGTCCGTCAGCAAATCCACGGGCCGGGCAAAAATCTTCTCCAGCGCCTCGGTCAGCCCGAAAAAGCGGTCGGCCACGCCCGGATGCAGCGGCGGCAGAAAGTTGGCGATGAAATCCAGGTCGGACTTTTGCGGATTGAAACCGCCCCGTACCGCCGAGCCAAAAACCTCCAGCCGGCGGACGCCGAATTTACGGCAGACATCCGCCACGGCGGCACGCTTTTGCTGAATCAGTTCAATCACGTTGGAAATATATCACAGGTGTTTGGAATTTGGAGCTTCAATTTCCCGTCTTCAATTCCACCACGTCGTGCGGGGCGGCTTCGCGCATGCCGGCGGGGCTGACGCGGATGTAACGCGCCTTGTCACGGAGTTGCGCGAGGTTCGCCGCGCCGAGATAGCCCATGCCGGATTGGATGCCGCCGATGAGTTGAGCCAGCACGCGATCCACCGAACCGCATGCCTCCTTGAGCGCTTCGATGCCTTCGGCAGCGACCTTTTGCGTGGGATTCGCCGGCTGGCCGTAGCGTGCCGCCGAGCCGGATTTCATCGCCGCGAAGCTGCCCATGCCACGATATTGCTTGTAAAGTTTGCCGCCGATTTCCATGACGTCGCCGGGCGCTTCGTTGCAACCGGCAAAAATGCCGCCGCAAATCACCGCTTGTGAAAGCGTCAGCGCCTTCACAATGTCGCCGGATTTCACAATCCCGCCATCGGCCAGAATGGAAACTTTTTTCTTCGCCGCCGCGCACGAACAAACGTAAAGCGCCGTCATTTGCGGAATGCCAACTCCAGCGACGATGCGCGTCGTGCAGATGGATCCTGGCCCCTGGCCGACTTTGATGGCGTTCGCACCGCACTCGGCGAGATACCCGACGCCCGCCGCGCTCGTAACATTGCCGGCGATGATGGGCAGTTTCGGGAACGCATCACGCAAGACCTTCACCGTGTCGCCCACGCCCCGGCTGTGGCCATGCGCGGTGGAAACCGCCACGACGTCCACGCCGCGTTCCACAAGCCCGCCGACGTGGTTCAGAATGCGTTCGCGGTCCAGTTCGCCAAAGGCGTTGCGCGTGGCCGAGACCGCCGCGCCACAAATGAGATGAAAACGCGCGTCGCGCGCCGGTTTGAACTGCACGCTGCGCTCCTGCGTGATGCGCTCGATGTCGCTCATCGTGAACAGGCCGCGCAGGTTGTCCTTGTCATCCACGACGAGCAGTTTGTGAATGCCAAGATGTTCGTTGAAAAATTTGTCGGCGCGCGCGATGGGGTCCTTGCC
>DLMG01000202.1:14624-17728 GCA_002479245.1 Verrucomicrobia subdivision 3 bacterium UBA7542
TTGCGCTTGGCGTAGCGCGGCTTGACGACGTGGCCGGAAAGCAGGCCGACGAGTTTGCCCTTGTCATCCACGACGGGAAATGTGCTGAAGCCGAATTTTTTCTGTTCAATCAAAGCCAGCACATCACCGATGAACTGGTCAGGGGCGACCTGGATCGGCTCCTGAATCAACCCGTGAACGTTGTTTTTGACACGGCTGACCTCGGAAAGTTGCTGGTGCTCCGGCATGTTGTAATGGATGAGGCCCAGGCCGCCGTTGGCCGCCATCGCGATGGCCATGCGCGACTCGGTTACGGTGTCCATGTCAGACGAAATGACCGGGATGTTGAGGCGCAGATTTTCCGCGAGCTGGGTGTCGAGTTGCGTGTCGCGCGGGAGAATCTCCGAATAAAGCGTCGCCAGCGTGACGTCGTCGAAGGTCAGGGCGAGCTTGTTGTTCGCGGGAAAAAATTGATCCGCCGGTTGGTAGAACGGATCGTCGAAACCAGAATTGCGCGTGGCTGCCATGTCGGAAAATGAAGCATGACTGCCGGCTTTGGCAAGACAATTTCTGGATTCAGGTCTGCGGCTTGGTCGGCGGCAGCGCCCGCACGGCCAGCCGCTTCGAAGGGTCGGATCCAACCGTCTTTCCGCTGAGAAGATCGTTGATCACCTCAATCAATTGACCGGGCGTGCAACTCGATTTCAGCAAGGCTCTTTCCGCGCCGATTGCCGCCGCTTCCTGCGCCAGTCTGGTCATGTGGGCGTTGGAAAGGATGATCACCGGGGTTTCCTTCAGGGCGGGAGTGGCACGAATGTATTTAAGGACGTCAACCCCGTTGAGTTTGGGCATCATCAGGTCCAACACGACGACGTCGGGCTTCCCCGCGGCCAGCATCTTCACTGCCACCAAACCATCTTCCGCCACCTCGACGCCGAATCCTTCGCGCAAAAGCTTCGCGCGATACACCTGCACCACCACCGAGTCGTCCTCAACAAAAAAAATAGTTTTCATGGCCACTTCGTCCGCCGCTGGACCCTTCCCCCCGAAGTGTTTACAAAGACAAAGTAAACCGGCCGCCCAAGATTGAAAAGTTAAAATGTGGTTGCTGCGGTCAGTTTGGACTAGTGGGGATGCTGATGCCGCAAAATATGCGGACGCTCCAAACCGTGCTCCAGCATCAACTTTTCGTCGTTGAGCAATTCAAACATCGGGCCGTCCGCCACCACCGAACCGCGGTCGAGCACAATCGCCCGCGAACACAATTCCACCACCAGTTCCAAATCATGCGTCGCAATTAATTTGGTCGCGGGAATTTGCCGCAACAACGCCTTGAATTCCCGCCGGCCGCGCGGGTCGAGGTTGCTCGTCGGTTCGTCCAAAATTAAAATCGCCGGCTCGCATGCCAGCACCCCCGCCAGACAGACGCGGCGTTTCTCGCCGTGGCTCAAGTGATGCGTGGCGCGTCGCCCAAAATCGGCCAGCCCGACTTGGGCCAGCGCCTTTTGGACGCGCGCGGCGACTTCAGCGTCACCGAGACCGAGTTGCTGCGGGCCAAACGCGACGTCTTCCTGAACTGTCGGGCAAAACAACTGGTCATCCGGGTCTTGAAACACCAGGCCGACCTGGCGGCGGATCGGTTCAAGATTTTTCGGGGCAACCGGCTCACCAAGGATTTTTACCGCGCCGTCGGCAGGCAATTTTTCCGGCAAGATGCCGTTCAAGTGCAGCAACAACGTGGATTTGCCGGAACCGTTCGGGCCGAGCAACGCCACACACTCGCCCGGCGCGACGCGGAAGCTCACGCCGCGCAGCGCCTCCGTGCCGTCATGGTAACGGTATTTCAGATTTGTAATTTCGATGGCGGCATTCATTTCCAGCCTCGCGCGCACATGGCGTCGTAAATGCGTTCGGCGCGTTCCGAAGCGCGGATGAAGAGTTGCCCGACCACCGTCGCCAGCGCACGCCAGTGAAAGCGCCGTCCGCGCATGAACGTCCGGCTCGCCCGCGCCCGCCGCATTCGCTCGGCCTCGTCCATCAACACGAAGAGGTAACGATGCATGAGCGCAATCGTGGTGATGAGCAAGGCCGGAACGCGGATGGATTTGAGCACCCGCAAAATCTGGCTGAAGGGTGTGGTGTTTGAAACCAATATGACCGTCAGCAGACACAAAACGCTTTTTACCGCCACGGCCAGCCACTTGTCACGGCCCGCCGGCTGAAAGGTGTTGACCAGCACCACGCCCAGCACGAACGGCGACAGCACCAGCAGCCGCCGGAACACGAAAAACAGCGGCAGCCGGCTCAACAACATTGCCAAAACCAGCAATCCCGCCACACCGATGAACCAGGCCCGCCATTGAACCGGCGCCAGCACGGTGGCCACAATGATGACGAGCGCAACGCCGAGTTTCGGTGCGGCCGGCAGCCGATGCACCGGACTGTCCAGCCGTCCGTGATGATGGTTGATCCAATGAACAGTCACGAGTCTTTCGGTTTGAAATTGGAGCGCCGGCCTCCGGCACGGCATGTGTTGACCAGATGGACGCTCACAGGTCTTTCGGTTTGGGCACCAGCCATCGCCCCATGAGCAACGCCAGCATGAACACAATCAGTGAACCGGCGGCGCCCGCCACCGCCGTTGCGCCAATCGCCCAATGAATTCCGGGCACTTGATAATCCGGCGCCGGTGCGGGCAGCAACGGCGCCATCTTATGGCCGAAACCAAACTTTACCGCCACCGAATCCAATCCATCCGGCCACGAACAGGCAAAAGGCGCGACGAAAATCGCAACGCCCAGCGTGGCCAGCAAACCATAGCGCACCAACTCGCCGAGCCGTTGCGGCTGGCCCGTCTGCGCCGTTTCGGTGATCAAATCAGGCCGGGCGCGATATACCGCCAGGAACACCAGCGCGCTGATCAAGCCTTCGCCAACGCCGATGAACATATGTACGGTGGCCATGGCCGGAAACGCGACCGACCACGGAATGGTGCCCGACCACGCCAACTGGCCGGCGCAACTGATGGCCGCCAGCACCGTCGCGCACCACGCGGCAAAGGCAATCGCCGTCACCCGCCCGCGAATCCCGGTCAACCAATGGCAGACCATCCGGTAAATCATGTA
>DLMG01000392.1 GCA_002479245.1 Verrucomicrobia subdivision 3 bacterium UBA7542
ACTTTTGAGACAGTCTCTGCTGCGCCGCCCTAATCGGTGACTCGTTATCGTATCGTTGTTGAAATCAGCGTACGAGCGGCGGGAAACCCAGTATCGAATCCCACGTGTTTCTGTTGTTCCACATTTCGAATGGCTGAAAACTTTCGACCGTCCCCAAGCCTTCAAAAGTGAGCGTTGCCTGCATTACTGCGGGTTTATAATTATACATGGCGTTACCGCCACCGACGATTTTTCCTGCAACACTCACTTTTTGTGAAAAAGTGCCTGCAAAAATGTAATCTCCGGGAGCCGCGATCCATTTGAAATCACCGACACCGAAAAACTCAAAGAAGGTCTCTTCACCATTATCGAAGGTGAAATGAATAGCTGCCATATCGGTTTCTTGTCCGGCATAGGAGCCGTAGAGGAATTTGGACGAACCCACCGCGTAATCATGGTAAACGTCCAGAAAAGTATAATAATCGCCCTGAACGGGATCATAGACATCGTTGAGCTGAAAGCTGAATCCGTTCCGGTTGGTCACAAAAATGGCCCACTCGTTCCACCATTGAAAAATCACGGGCTGGTTGATATCAATTTTCAGGAATGAACCAGCCGGAATTTGGGTGACCCCGGTGACATGATTGAGCACGTTGGTAAACGTGGCCGAATTATTCAACAGCTTGATCAAGTCTTTGGTGGTAAATCTGACTTTGACCATCTCCCATTCAAAATAGGCTCCATGGTCAAAACCGAAGTTACTATCCCAAGCGAAAACGCCGCTGATATTCAGCGTCATCGGCGGGTAATTGTTTTGAATGATGATCTGGGCGTTTCCGGTAATCATGGTCGCCAAGCTAATGATGGCCGCACCGAACAGGATTTTAATATGTTTCATTGACATAGTTCCTCCAAGGTCGTTTAAACCGTAAACACAAATGGGTTCTGAGTATTGGCAAAATACATACTTGTTCAGGCGGTTAAGCCGGTTCGTCGTGGCAATCAGTTTGCGCCATTTTTCATTACATTTTTCCATTCAATCAAAGCACTATCTCGGTTCCCACGCCTTCGTCGGTGAAAATTTCCAGCAGGACGGCGTGCGGCACCCGGCCGTCCACAAACGAAACCTTTTCGACGCCGGATTTGATGGCCGCCACGGCGCTGTCCGCCTTCGGAATCATGCCCTTGTCAATTACGCCGGATTTTTTGAGACCATCCACTTCGCCGGTTTTAAGGTGCGGGATGATCGAATCGGGCCGCTTCGGATCGCTTAACAGGCCCGGCACGTCGCTCATGAACACGAGCCGCTGCGCCTTGAGCGCGATGGCGGCCTGCGCGGCGGCGATGTCGGCGTTGCAGTTGTAAATTTTCCCGTCCTCGCCGCGCGCCGTCGGGCTGATGACGGGGGTGAAACCGCACCAGATGGATTCCTTCAATGGCGCAACGTTGACTTCAATGACTTCGCCGACGTAGCCGATGTCAATTTTCCGGCCCGGATTTTCCTTGTCGTCGAGCCAGAGCTTGCGGCACTTGAAAATGTCCGGCCCGGCAAAGCCGATGGCCTTGCCGCCGAGTGCGTTGATGGTTTTGACGATTTCCGGATTGATCTCGCGCGACAGGACGTCGTCCACGATTTTCGCCGTGGCCTCGTCGGTGACGCGCTGGCCCTGGATGAAGTCCGCCTTCAGCCCGGCCTTTTCCATGGCGCGGGTGATGGCTTTGCCGCCGCCGTGAACGACGACCGGATCAATCTCGACCGCTTCCAGAAAAACAATGTCACGGGCGACGCCGGTGCGCACGTTTTCATCCGGCGAGTCCATGAAACTGCCGCCGTATTTGACGACGAACGTCGCCCCGCTGAATTTCTGGATGTACGGCAACGCTTCGAGGAGCGTGTTGGCTTTGGCAATGAGGTCTTGCACGCGGAATTTTTAGCAGGTGCGGCGGGCGATGGGAAAAGAATTGTTTGGCAACCGGTTTCCTGGATAATCCGTCCAAGCTCACAACCAAATGAATGCATCAAAATTCTTTTTGCTCGCCTCCACCCTCGCAGTTTTTTCCCTGTCGCCGCTGCTCGCGCAGAATGACTGGGTGAACCTGTTCAACGGCACGAATCTCGACGGCTGGGAGGAGCACAGCGGCCAGGCGAAATACACGGTCGCCGACGGTGTGCTCACCGGCGAGTCCGTTTCCGGCACGGGCAACAGTTTTCTCTGCACCACGCAGACGTTTGGGAACTTCGAGCTGGAGCTGGAATACCAATGCGACGCGCTGCTCAATTCCGGCGTGCAAATCCGCAGCGAGGTTTTTCCCGACGCGCGCACGCTGAACATTAATGGCAAGGAAATCAAGCTGCCGCCGGATCGCATTCATGGTTACCAGTGTGAAATTGACATGGACGTCGCCCGCGGGCGGATGTGGAGCGGCGGCATTTACGACGAAGCGCGGCGCGGCTGGCTTTGGCCCGCCGATGGCGAGAAGGGTGCGCAAGGCATGGCATTTTCCGAACAGGGCCGCAAAATCAGCAAGCCCGGCGAGTGGAACCAGCTCCGCATCGTTGCCAATGGGCCTTCCATCAAAACGTGGCTCAACGGCGAACCGCGCGCGGACATCACGGACCGCCTGACGCCGCGCGGCATCATCGGCCTGCAGGTTCACGGCGTCGGCAAAGACATCAACAAAGTTGGCCTGAAGGTTTCGTTCCGCCAGATCCGCCTCCGGGAAATCAAGACGAAAAACAACACGCTGACCGCGCAGGAAAAAGCCGACGGCTGGCAACTGCTCTGGGACGGTAAAACCACGGACGGCTGGCGCAGTCCGAAATCAGATGAATTTCCGGCGAAAAGCTGGACCATCAAGGACGGCGAATTAAGCGTGGTCGCCAGCGGCAACGCCGAAGCCCAGGCCGGCGGCGACATTATCACGCGCCAGCGCTACGTCAATTTCGAGCTGACCGCTGATTTCCGGACCACGCCCGGCTGCAACAGCGGCATCAAAATTTTTGTGCAGCCCGACATTTCACCCGTTGATCCCAAAACCGGCGCCAGGACGGCCGTCGGTTCGGCCATCGGGATGGAGTTTCAGATTCTCGACGACGAGCGGCATCCGGATGCGAAGCTGGGCCGCGACGGGGACCGCACCCTCGGTTCGCTTTATGATCTCATCCCGGCACCGAAGAATAAAAGAGTTTTGCCCGTTGGCGAATGGAACCAGGCGCGGATTGTGTCGCAGGGCAAGCACGTCGAATTCTGGCTGAACGGTGAAAAGACCTTGGAGTTTGAGCGCGGCTCGAAGGAATTCCGCCAGCGGGTCGCCGAAAGCAAATTCAAAAACATTCCCGATTTCGGCGAATGGCCCGATGGCCATATTTTATTGCAGGAACACGGCAGCGCGGTTTCGTTCCGCAACCTCAAGCTCCGCGAACTGCCGGCAAAATAATTTCCCATCCAACCCAATATGAAAAATCAATCGCGTCGTTCCTTCATCAAAACCTCGTTCGGCGGAGCCGTTGGCTTGACGCTGCTGCCCGGCATCATTCCCGCACGCCTGCTGGGCGCGGATGCGCCCGGCAAAAAAATCCAGGTTGCCCAAATCGGCTGTGGCCGCATGGGCCGCAGCGACCTGGGCAACGTGCTGGCGCAGCCGCTGGCCCGCGTGGTCGCGGTGTGCGATCTGGATTCCAGACGCCTCGCCGCCGGCAAAAAAATGGCGGAGGAATTTTATCGGGAGCGCGGCGAGGCCAAGGCCGGCGTGAAAGCGTTTTCCGACTACCATGAGGTGCTGGCGTCGCCGGAGATTGATGCCGTCGTCGTCACGGTGCCGGACCACTCGCATGCGCTCGTGGCGGTCGAGGCGGCGATTGCCGGCAAACACCTTTACGTCCAGAAACCGGTGACCTATTCGATTGTCGAGGCGATGGGATTGCGCCGGGCCGTTCACGCGAAGAAGGTGATTTTGCAGACCGGTTCGCAGCAGCGTTCCGAGTATCCGTGGAAAAGTTTCCGGATCGCCAGCGAGATGGTCCGCAACGGACGCATCGGCCGGTTGAAGACGATAAAAATTGGCATTGGCCTCGACCAGCCCAGCGGCCACAAGCCCGAGCCGATGCCCGTGCCGGCGAATCTGGATTTTGAACGCTGGCTCGGCCCCGCGCCGGAACAGGCCTATATGGAGCGCCACGTCCATCCGCAGGACAGCCTCGAAGGCCGCCCCGGCTGGATCACCACGGAGGATTTCGGCCTCGGCATGATTACCAACTGGGGCGCGCACCATGTTGACATCGCGCAGTGGGCGATGGGTCAGGAGCTGGGCGGTCCGCTGACGGTGGACGCCCACGCGGATTTCATGACGGACGACGCGTGGACGGTGCATACCACCTACCACGTCGAAATGCAGTACCCCAACAACGTTCAGGTCATTCTCGACAACCGGTTTGAGACCGGTCTGCGTTTCGAGGGCGACGAGGGCTGGGTTTTCTGCACGCGCACCGAGGAAAAGATCACGGCCAGCGACCCGAACATGGCAGCCGGGCGCGAGCCGCTGCCACCTTTGCGCGTGAGCGATCCTAAAATTCTGTCACCACTCGCGGGCAGCGCAACGCGCTGGGCCCCGAGTTCGTATCATCATTTGAACTGGTTGGAGGGCATCCTTGCCAACCGCCAGCCCATCGCGCCGGTTGACCAGTCCGCCCGCAGCCTTGAAGCCTGTGCTGCCGCCTGGATCAGCATGAAGCTCAAGCGCAAGCTGACGTGGGATGCCGCCACGGAAAGGTTCGTCGGCGATGACGAGGCCAACGCGCTGCGCGGACGCAAGGCACGCAAACCGGAGTATGATTTTCAGGTCGCGCTTAAAAAAGCGGGCCTTGCCTGAGCCAGCCGGTTGCCGGTGGCGTTTGCCACGCGGCTGAGTTTCCAGAGGGAGGCCGGCAACGCTTCGAGGAGCGTGTTGGCTTTGGCAATGAGGTCTTGCCCGGCCGGTTCATAACCAGTTCGGGGGGCGCCAACGGCAGCGCGTTTGTCATAACTTTTTTGCTTTCGCTGGCGCGGGACTTTTCCTAAATTGCCGCCGTCATGCCTGAGATTGCGAAATTCGTGAACAGCGCCGCCGCGAACGTCACCCCGGCCATCGCGGAAAAAGTCCTGCGTCAACTGCCGCAGTGGAAGCTCGAATTCACCCAGATCAACGCGCCGAAATTCCCCCATCTCGTGGATCAATTGGAATTTCTCGCCGACGCCGTTGAGGACACGATCGAGGGCGTTTACAAAGATTTGCCCTATGGCACGATTGCGCAGGCGGTGTTTGCGCTCCTCTACGCGCACAAAAAAACGGGCATCATCCCGGACAGCGTCCTTGAACTGGGGCGCGCGGATGATTCGAGCGTGGTGCGCGCCGT
>DLMG01000270.1 GCA_002479245.1 Verrucomicrobia subdivision 3 bacterium UBA7542
CGCGCACGGGCCGGCTCATCGTGATGAGCGCCGAGGACAATCTGATCAAGGGCGCGAGCGGCCAGGCCATCCAGAGCATGAATCTGGTCTGCGGTTTTCCGGAAACGGCGGGATTGGTTTGATTTTACGGTAGGAGCCGACGTCAGGAGGCTCTGACTGAACTGACACGCAAGGAACAGAGCTTCGTGCCCTCATCTCGCGCAAAGAAAAACAAAAAAGTGGCGTGGAACGCGGCTGATTACGCCGCGAATTCCGCCGTGCAACAAACCTGGGCGCGCGAACTCATCGCGCAGCTCCATCTGCGCGGGGACGAGCATATTCTCGATGTCGGCTGTGGCGACGGCAAGGTGACGGCGGAAATTGCGTGGGCTGTGCCGCGCGGTTCGGTCGCCGGCGTTGATGCCTCGGCGCCGATGATTGAATTCGCCCGCCAGACCTTTCCGCGGGGCAAGGTTCCCAATCTGGAATTTCAGGTCATGGATGCGCGTGAAATCAAAGCCGCCAATTTTTCTTCTCCCTCTCCTCCCCAAAAGGAGGAGAGGGCCGGCGTGAGGAGGCTGGTGGTTTCAAATACAAACCTCCTCTCCCGGCCTTCGGCCACCCTCTCCCCGCTTGGGCGGGGCGAGGGAGTTGATTCCGCGCCAGGACGCGTGTCGAGTTGTGTTCAAATCCAACCCGATGAAAAGTTCGACATCGTTTTTTCCAACGCGGCGTTGCATTGGGTGGACGATCATCGGGCATTTTTGCGGGGTGCCGCCTCGGTTTTGCGTTCGGGCGGGCGTCTCATCGTTTCCTGCGGCGGCAAAGGCAACGCGCACGATGTTTTTCTCGTGTTGCGCCCCGAAATGCGGCTCAAACGCTGGCGTGAATTTTTCCGAAGGACGGAGAAGCCGTATTTTCTTTACAGCCCGGCGGATTACGAAAAGTGGCTGCCGCGGTTTGGCTTCAAAACGCACAGCGTCAGGCTGTCGCCCAAGGATGCGGTTTACGAAGGACGCGCCGGTTTTGCCGCGTGGCTGCGCTCGACCTGGCTGCCCTACACACAGCGGGTGCCGGAAAATTTGCGTGAGGAATTCATCGGCGTCGTCACAGACCGCTACGTCGCCAAACATCCGCCTGACGCGGACGGGCGCGTCCACGTCCGCATGATGCGGCTGGAAATTGACGCGGTTAAGGTTTGAACATTTGCACCCAATTCAGAGCAAAAATGAAAATCCCCTATTTTGAAGTGGATGCCTTTTCCAGCAAACTGTTTGGCGGAAATCCGGCGGGCGTTTGTCTGCTGGATCAATGGTTGCCGGATGCGGTGATGCAGGACATTGCCGCCGAGAACAATTTTTCCGAAACCGCCTTCATTATGCCGCGCGGTCCGGACTTTGATCTGCGCTGGTTCACGCCGGCTCTTGAAATTGATCTTGCCGGCCATCCCACGCTGGCATCCGCGTTTGTGTTGTTCAACGAGGGAAAGTCCTCGGGCGAATGCATCCGCTTCCACTCGCGCAGCGGAGAACTGGCGGTCACCCGCAAAGGGGATGTGTTTGAAATGGATTTTCCCTCGCGTCCGCCTGCGCCTTGCGCGGTGCCGGAAGCGTTAGCCCGTGGACTGGGCAAAAAACCAGTCGAAGTGCTGAAATCACGCGACTACCTCGCAGTATTCGCAACGGAAGCTGATGTGCGTTCGTTGCAGCCTGATTTCGAGGCGTTGCGAACGCTCGATGTTCTGGGGATTATCGCCACCGCTCCCGGCACCGATTGCGACTTCGTTTCGCGCTTCTTCGCGCCGGCTGCCGGCATTGCCGAAGATCCTGTCACCGGCTCGGCGCACTGCACCCTGATTCCGTACTGGTCGCAACGGCTCGGAAAGACAAAGCTTTTTGCCCGTCAGATTTCAAGGCGTGGCGGAGAACTTTTCTGCGAACAAATGGGAGACCGCGTCCGAATCGGCGGCAAAGCCGTGCTTTACCTGCGCGGCCAGATTGAAATTGATGAAACCGTGTTGTGAGTTGAGCGGGAAATCGAAAATTGAACCCGTTGAAGCTTCCATCGTTGCTCCCCAAGACTTTCGTGCCGCCGGGCTTTATTGCGACATCAAACGCCTTGGCACCGGCAAGGGCAGGAAGCGCAACCTCGCGCCCGTCGTCTCCGAGGCGCTGGCCGCGGTCACCGGGATGTTCACGACCAACCGGGTGTGCTCCGCCCCGGTGAAGGTCTGCGTCAATGTGTAACCCATGCGGTGGGACAGGTCCGGAGTCTCGTCCCGCCCAATTGAGCTCCTACCGCCTCATCCGGGGCTTTGCCAAACGCGTCGGCTCGCCTATCATCCGCCCGACAATGAATACCGCGTGGGTCATGCTTTCGGTCGCGACGCTGAGTGTGTTGCTGTCGTTTGGCTGCTCGACGACGCCTGGGCCCCGGTCGTTTCCGGCCCTGGCCGCGTTGCCGCCGTGCGACGCATTGCCGGATCCCCTCGTCATGCTCGACGGCCGCCGGGTAAACTCGCCCGGGCAGTGGTTCGACCAGCGCCGGCCGGAACTGATGGCCCTCTTCCAACACTACATGTACGGCACGTTGCCACCCAAGCCCGTGCGGATACGGGCCAGGGTGGCGGCCGAATACGGTGATTTTGCCGGCGGCAAGGCGACGCTCCGGCTGATCACGCTGGAAACCGGATCGAACGGCGCGCCGCAAATCGATCTGATGCTGGTGCTGCCGAATCATCGTCCGGGCCGGGTGCCGGTTTTTCTCGGGCTGAACTTTTGCGGCAACCAATCGCTGACGGCCGATCCGCGCGTGCCGCTGGCGCGCGGCTGGCTGACCTCGCTGTGCAAGGGGTGCTCGAACAACGTCGCTACGGAGGCGGCGCGATCGGCCGGCGCGGCTGACTGGCCGGAGGACGAATGGCCGCTTGCCGACATCGTTGAACGCGGGTACGGCCTCGCCACGTTCTGCAGTTGCGACATTGATTCGGACCGGCCCGACATCAGCGACGGCCTTTACCAGTGGCTCGCTGGCGGCGACCCGGCGCGGAACCGGCCCGCGGATCGGGGCACCCTCGCCGCGTGGGCTTGGGGCTTCCAGCGTTGCGTGGATTACCTGGAGTCGGATCCGGACGTGGATCCGCGCCACATTGCCGCGTTGGGCCATTCGCGCAACGGCAAGACGGCGCTGCTGGCGGCGGCGTTCGACGACCGCATTGCCCTCGTCGTGGTGCACCAGGCCGGGTGTGGCGGCAGCGCCCCCAGCCGCGGCAAGACCGGGGAGCAGCTCCGCGACATCAACCGCGTCTTCCCCCACTGGTTCAATGCCGAATTCAAGCAGTTCAACGATTGCCCGGAACGGCTGCCCTTCGACCAGAATTGCCTGGTCGCCTTGTGCGCGCCGCGGGCGGTCCTGTTCTCCAACGGTCAGGCGGATCAGTGGGCGAATCCGGCCGGCCAGTTCGACGTGTTGCAGGCGGCCGCTCCGGTCTACCGCCTGCTCGGCGTTGACGGGTTGGCTGTGCAGCCCATGCCGGCGCCGGGCCAACTGGCCGGAGACCGCCTCGGCTATTACATCCGGGCCGGGGGACATTCCATGACACCGGCTGACTGGAAGATGTTCATGGATTTCGCCGACCGCCAATGGGGCAAGCCTGCCCGTGCCCGTTGAAACACCTTTTTCACACCACGCCAATCATGAAAAGAACGTTTAAAGAAATTTCAGGCTCCATCATTGCCCCGCGCGGCTTTCTCGCCAGTGGCGTGTTTTGCGACATCAAACGCCTCGGCACCGGCAAAGGCTCGGACAAGGGCCGGAAGCGCGACCTCGCGCTGATTGTGTCCGAAGTGCCGGCAACGGTTGCCGGCATGTTCACGACGAATCAAGTTTGTGCCGCGCCGGTGAAAGTTTGTGTTGAGCGCGTCAAGCAAGGAACCGCCCAGGCCATCGTCGTCAATTCCGGCAACGCCAACGCCTGCACCGGCAAACAGGGCTTGCGAGACGCGCGCGAAATGACGCGTATCGCTGCCTTTGCCGTAGCTGCGAACATGAGTTCGCGGCCATCTTCTTCGCGAAAAGATCGGCCGCGTTCTGACGAACGCAGCTACGGGTTGCCCGCCGAACGCGTCTTGGTTGCTTCCACCGGGCGCATCGGGGTTACGCTGCCGATGGCGAACGTGAAGCGCGGAATTTCGGAAGCGGCAAGACTTCTTGGCAATTCATCGCAGCACGCGGCCCATGCCGTCGAAGCCATCATGACCAGCGACACGCGGCCCAAGCAAATCGCGGTTGAATTCAAACTAAATGGTAAAACCGTCCGCATCGGCGGCATGTGCAAAGGCGCGGGCATGATTCAGCCCGGCATGAGCGCCACCGGAGCACGGCCAGCTACGCTGCACGCGACGATGCTTTGTTTCATTACCACCGATGCGGCGATTGAAGCGAAAACCTTGCAGGCTGCTTTGCAGGGAGCCGTCGCGCAGAGCTTCAATCGCATCACTGTGGACGGCGACATGAGCACGAACGACACGGTGCTGGTTTTGGCGAATGGGCTGGCGGGGAATTCGCTAATTGTAGGAGACGAGGTAACGAGTCTCACTTCGCCAAAGAAAGTTAGAGCCTCCTCACGTCGGCTCCTACACGGCTTCGGAATTTTTCAGTCCGCTTTGAACCATGTCTGTCTAGAGCTGGCCAAAATGATTGTGCGCGACGGCGAGGGCGTTCATCGCGTCGTGACGGTGCGCGTGAATGGTGCGAAAACGGTTGCGGATGCCGATGCCGCAGCGCGCGCGGTGGCCAACAGTCCGCTGGTGAAGACAAGCTGGCATGGCGGCGACCCGAACTGGGGCCGCATCATTGACGCGCTCGGTTATTCGCCGGCGAAAATCATCGAGGAAAAGGTGGACATCGGTTACAGCACGGCTGGCAGCAAAAAAATTTTGTGGAGCCTGCAACGCGGCCAGCCGACCAAGGCAACGTTCAAGCAACTGTGTGCCGCCGTTGCGCCGAAAGAGTTTGATTTGCACATCAACCTGAACCTCGGCGCTGCTGGCGCGGTGATTTACGCCGCCGATTTGACGGAGGAATACGTGGATTTCAACAAGGGCGATGTGGGCGATCCGACGACACTTGGGGGTTGACATTTCTCATTCGTGATACAAATGTATCACCATGAAGACAGCGACCATCCGCGATTTGCGAAACGACTTTGCCCGGCTTTCCAAGTGGCTGGACAAAGGCGAGACCATTGAAATCATCAAGCGCGGCAAGCATGTGGCCGACCTCGTGCCCAAGCCCAGTGGCAAACCAAAGGTATTGGCCGGTTGCACGCCCAGCCCGTATCCGTTGCCCGATGATATTGACGAACCACCGCCGGTCACTTGGAACGCTGACTAATGGACTACCTGCTCGACACCAATATCTGGCTTCGCGGCGCGCTCTACATTCAAACCTTGCCGCGCGAAGTCCGGGAAATTTTGGAAAATCCCGGACTCTCGCTCGGCCTGTCCATTTACAGCCTGTGGGAGGCCGCCAAAAAACACCAAAAAGGGAAACTTCCGTTGCCAATGGATTTATCGGCCTGGATAAAAGAATCCCTGCCCCAAAATGTTCATCTGCTGCCGCTGACGCCGGAAATCATTGTGGAATCAACCCGGCTGCCTGATTTTCCCGTGAATGATCCAGGCGACGAACTCATCGTGGCCACCGCGCGCGTCCACAAACTCACGCTGCTGACCACTGACACGAAACTCAAAGGCTACCGCCACGCGCGCATCCACTATTTCACGCCGGTCTTGGAAAAATGAAAACAATGAGCGCGCCGAAGGAGTTTGATTTGCACATCAACCTGAATCTTGGCCGGGCCGGCGCGGTGATTTACGCCGCCGATTTGACGGAGGCCTACGTGGATTTCAACAAAGGCGACGTGGGCGATCCAACAACTTTGGGGGGATGATTATGGATAATTCCAAAGAAAGCCTTGATCAAATAACCTTGGCACACGATAGGGGGCAAACTGCGGTTGTTGTCGAACTCTGTAAAAAGCATGAGCGCAAATTCTCGAAAGACGGGTTTGCCCGGTTGTGGTATGCGATGGCACAGATTGACCTTGCCCGATATGGAGAGGCAGAAAAAGCAATTCGGCAGGCAATCAAATTGCTTCCACAAAAAGTTGTGGCAATTGCATACGTGCAGATGGGACATTTGTTCAAAGCCAAAGGTGACTTCAAACACGCAGCGTTTTGGTATCGCAAAGCCTCAAATCACAAACCTCGAAGCACGACTTATCATATTTTTCTTGGCAGCAATGCTTTCCAACGAGGCCTGCTTAAGCAGGCTGAGATCCATTATCGTCGCGCGCTTAAATGTTCTGGGGATTGTTTGGACGAAGCATACTTTAACTTGGGCGGAATCTTGCTCGGTAAAAGAAATTATTCTGGAGCGATAAAGTGTTATCAGGAAGCCCTGAAGATTGATCCAAAATATAAAATTGCCAAGGAGCGGTTGGACGATGCGAAACTCGCTCTGCTAATAGCGAATTCTTAGATTGAATTGTAAAATGAGAAAGCCGCTGGATTGCTCCAGCGGCTTTGAATTCTTTGCACCGGCTTTAGTTTGCCGTGCGTCCTGAAATACCCTTGGTGCCTTTGGCGATGACCTTGGCAGATTGCTTTGGACGCAACTCGCGGGAAGCTGCGCCGGCGCGCCACATTTCGGAGTTGTGGATTTCACCCAGTTCCTTTGCCAACTGCGCCTGGTAGTTGCGCGCGCCGCAGGCGGAAAGCACGCGGGCGCATTCCTTGCCGGTTTTGACGCGCTGGTAAAGTTCCTTGAACACCGGCAGAGTGGCTTGCTTGAACCTGGGTTTCCAGTCGAGCGCGCCGCGCTGGGCGGTGGCCGAACAATTCGAATACATCCAATCCATGCCGTTTTCATCCACGAGCCGGATGAGGCTTTGGGTCAGTTCCTCGACGGTCTCATTGAACGCTTCGCTCGGGCTGTGGCCGTGGGAACGAAGCACGTCGTATTGCGCCTCCATGATGCCGGCCAGCGCGCCCATCAACACACCGCGTTCACCGGTGAGGTCGCTGAACACTTCATGCTGGAACGTGGTGGGGAACAGATAGCCGGAGCCAATGCCGATGCCGATGGCGAGGCAACGCTCCTCGGCGTGGCCGGTGGCGTCCTGCTCGACCGCGAAACTGGAATTGATGCCCGCGCCGGTAAGGAAATTGCGGCGGACATTCAGGCCGGAACCCTTCGGCGCGACCATGATCACGTCCACGTTCTTTGGCGGGATGACGCCGGTCTGTTTTTTGTAGGCGATGGAAAAGCCATGCGAGAAATAAAGCGCGGCGCCGGGCTTGAGATTTTTCTTCACGACCGGCCAGATGGTGCGCTGGGCGGCGTCCGAAACGAGCATCTGGATGATGGTGCCCTTTTGCACCGCCTCCTCGATGTCGAACAAGGTCTTGCCGGGTTTCCAGCCGTCCGCCACGGCGCGGTCCCAGTCGCGCTTGAACGCCTTGGCCTGGCCGACGATGACGTTGAAGCCGTTGTCGCGCAGATTCAGTCCCTGGGCCGGTCCCTGCACGCCGTAGCCGATGATGGCGATGGTCTCGTTCTTGAGCACCTTGCGCGCCCGGGCCATCGGGAACTCCTTCCGCGTGATGACTTTTTCCTTTGTTCCGCCGAAATCAATAATTGCCATAATGTTTTTGAGTTGAGAGTTGATGGTTGAAAGTTGAGTGTTTGCTTAACTTGAAACTATTTTCTTGGCAATGCAACCTTGCCGGTGCGCGTGATTTCCTGCACGCCGAACGAATCCATCAGGCTGATGAATTTCTCCACCTTGCTTTCGGCGCCGGTGATTTCGATGGCGAGGCCCTTGGGCTGCACATCCACAATTTTGGCGCGGAAAATGTCCGTGATCTGCATGACCTCGGCGCGCGACTTGGAATCCACTGCCACCTTGACGAGCACCAGCTCGCGGTCCACGTATTCGCCCTCGCGGAAATCCTGCACCTTGATGACGTCCGGCAGCTTGTTGAGCTGCTTGACGATCTGCTCCAGCGTGGCCTCGTCGCCGTGGGTGACGATGGTCATGCGCGACGTCTTGGGGTCCTGGGTCGGGCCGACGTTGAGCGTGTCAATGTTGTAGCCGCGGCCGCTGAACAGGCCGGCCACGCGCGTGAGCACGCCGAACTTGTTCTCGACCAAAACTGAAATGGTATGTCGCATAAATTCCGTTTGGAACGGAAGGAAAGCCTAGCAACACAAATAAATGGGGTCAATTTGCAAAATCACTGCAATCAAAGTAATGCTAACGGTCGCTCTTTAGGTAAAAAGTAAAAATCTTCTTAACTTCACTTTTTTGGTCGGCAAGCCCCACACCCGCAATTGTCCATCCTGTATGTCCAGCAACGAAAACGACCGCTTCATTATATGTTGTTTGACTGTTCCGGGTTACTTCATAGGTAAAGCGTCTAGCTTTGTAACCAAGAAATGTCGTCTCTTCATCCGAAAGTTTTTTAACAGCCGGATTGGCGAACGAATCTCGCATTCCGGCGGAAAGTTCATCCAGCGCGGACATGGGTGATCCATTTTCGATCGTTTTTATGATTACGGATTTCAATGGGGAATTGGATTTAGTTATGGACGCCACTAAAGATACATTGTGTCCCAAATCTTGAGCGGACGAGTCGGCAAGTTTCCAATCATTGTTGGGAAGCGATATTTTGAAAGGCGCACCTTCTAACGTGCCAGCAACAACAGAAAAGCTTGCTGCAATCAAAGCAACGACCGCCGATAATTTAGCAAATGTGTTTTTCATAATTCTATTCACAATTTCTTTTTACGACTCAATCCAAACCAAAAGCCCGCCGCACCGCACACGATAACAATTACGGGCGCGGCCAACGCTCCTACTTCTCTGGAATTTCCAGAAAGCACCAATGGGGCAATTAAGGCAAAACTCACAAGTCCGATAATTACGAAAAGGACTGCGAATAAAAGTGCCTTAATCATTTTTTCCTGG
Source organism: Verrucomicrobia subdivision 3 bacterium UBA7542 (assembly GCA_002479245.1). GTDB lineage: Bacteria > Verrucomicrobiota > Verrucomicrobiia > Limisphaerales > UBA11358 > UBA11358. The sequence goes on from DLMG01000270.1 coordinate 9,014, forward strand.
CTTTCCAGTCAAAACGCAAATTTGCAATCAAAAGAACGGATTGTGTTCTTTTTCCTCGGCCACCGTCGTCAACGGGCCGTGGCCGCGCCAAATCCTACGACTGGTTGCCGCGGCTGATTGGATTAAGCCGGTTGCGCTTCCCATTCCCGCGCGCGGGCGATCAAAGCTTCCACACATTGCGGCCAGTCGTGAAGCGTGGCGGGATCAAAGTCCGCGCCGTTCGG
>DLMG01000281.1 GCA_002479245.1 Verrucomicrobia subdivision 3 bacterium UBA7542
TGTGTTCATCCCGTCTGCACCCGCGCCTCTGGTTGCTCCGCGCAACATCGCGCCGGCGGTCGCAACATCTTTGCGCCCGCCGTCACTCAGTTGCTGATGCTCCGCTGCCCGGCGGCGCGGGCACAGCCGGGTGCGTTTTGTCAGGAGCGGTCCTGCTCTCTCGGGGCGGGTGAAGAGAGCAGTCCCGCTCCTTCAGAACAAAACGCAAAACATGAACACAAATGAAAACCTCATCTCCACTGGATGCCCCGCAACCGCTCCGCAACCCGTCAACCAACTCGTCAAGCCGGTAAAATTCCCGGCTCAACCGCAGGAATGGAAAATCGTTTCATTGAGGGAATGTCCCACTCCCGACACCATGCAACAATGTGAAACACCTGAACAGGCAGCCGCCTATTGGAAAACGCATATCGCCACTCATCCATACTTCAATCCTGAATGTGAATGTTTGGTGGTATTCATCCTCAACACCCGCCGACGCATAAAAGGTCACTACTTGGTGTCCATTGGCACGATGGATACAATCCTTTGTCATCCGAGGGAAATTTTCAGATTGGCAATAATGGCAAGTGCTGCCGCAATCATTATCGCGCATTCTCACCCGAGTGGCGATCCAACTCCATCGGAAGCCGACATAAAAATCACCCGCGACCTCATTCGAGCCGGTCAACTTCTCAAAATCGAAGTTCTCGACCACATCGTAATTGGAAATCCAAATCATTCCAGTCTTCGCAGCCTTGGGTATTTTTTCTCCTAGCCGACAACGGCTCCCTGAAAAAGGGAGGCTGATTTTGATCGAGGAGAGCGTGGTGCGGCACGCTAATAATCGTGACTCAAAGGCACTAAAACACGATACTATTGGAGGCAAGAATTTGTCCTGTATGGAAACGGTGACCAACCCAGCAACGACAGGTGGATCTGGTCCCAGCTTTGAATTCAAAGTCGGGGCAGCGTGCTTGACGCTTCTGTTGACACGCGGTGCACCACTGTTCCTCGAAACTGGCGCACTGAGCGCGGTTCATTTTCAAACCAAATACTTGGGTTGGGAAACAGACGACCTTTTGTTGGAAGCCGTCAATGAGCACGGTGTAGTCAGCAAGGCTGCCATCCAAGTTAAACTCTCCTTTGTTCTGAGCGATAAGGATGCAGAATGTATCAAGACGGTGCGGCGCGCGTTTACAGATTTCAGAAATACGACGCTCTTCGACCAGAACCGTGACGTGGTTGGGGTTGTTACTAGCAGCCTTTCGGCGCGACTCGCTAGGGGAATGCGTTCACTGCTCGATTGTGCCCGTGCTTCGACTGATCCCGCTGATATGGTTCAGCGGTTGCAAATCCCCGGCTATCTTGGAAGGCCCGCCCACGATAACTACAAGACAATTGTGTCGATTCTCCAAGAATTGGAGGGACAACAACCGACAGAAGAAGAAATCTGGCGCTTTTTGAACCGATTCAACATTGTGGACTTGGATCTCAACATCGAGAGCGGAATCACTGAAATATTATTGCGTTCACTGCTGGCAGTCACGGCTCGCGATGGCAATCCATCTTCCGCCAATGCGACTTGGAACGAACTCCATACCTGTGCGGCTACGAGATCAGGCAGCGCGGTGTCTTTCACGTATGCGAAACTCCCCGAGCACATACGGCAACGGCATGATCGGGCAAGCGGCTTCCCTGCTGGCGTAACTCGATTATTGGAGGATACGCGCGTCGTATTGGAAGGGATTCGCACCACAATTGGTGGACAGACCGAAATTCCTCGGCGCGAACTTTTCGGGCAACTTTGCCAACTCATCGAAGAGAATTCCCTCGTTTTTGTAACAGGGGAGGCCGGGTCGGGAAAATCGGTGCTCGCAAAAATGGGATTTTCGCTGGCAACTCAAGGTGCATTGGGCTTCGCGTTTCGGGCTGAAAGTCTAGCTGGCACTCACATCAACGAGGTTCTCGCAAAGTTTGGATTAACGCTCGACGGCCTTCGTGCACAAACAGCATTGCACGGACGAAAAGTTCTTTGGGTTGAAAGCCTTGAACGATTGATGGAAAAAGATGCGGAACAGCGAGCGGCATTTCTTGATCTGCTTCGAGCCCTAAAAAAGGAGCCAACCTGGAGGGTGATCGTCACTTGTCGCGACTATTCGGCGGAAACTGTAAAAAGCGCATTTTTTGGTGAAGTGGGCATACCGTATGCGGACCTCTTTGTGCCAGAATTGGACGACGCTGAACTGGACGAGGTGATAGCAAAATTCCCCAACTTGCAGCGCCCGATGTCCTGTGATGCGCTTCGCCGACTGCTTCGGAAACCATTTTTGTTGGATAAAGCGGTGTTGATGCAGTGGCCTTCGACAGAACCGCTTCCGCAGCATGAGCGAGCATTTCGAGAGAAGGTCTGGCGAGAGGTTGTTCGCCGTGTGGATGAGGGATTGGCAATTGGATTGCCGAGATTGAGAGGCGAGGTTTTGGTTGAAGTAGCATTGCGCCGTGCAAAAGCAATGGAGCCATTCGTCTCCGTTACAGACCTTGATGCTCGCGCATTGCACGGACTCGTCCGCGATAGTTTACTAACCTCACCCGCTATTGGTGATAACCGGTTTGCCCCTGCGCACGATGTGTTTGAAGACTGGGCTTTGGCAGATTGGTTAGATGTGGAGTTCGAACGAGGCGGGCGGCGGTTGGATGTGCTTTTTGTCCAAGTTGGAACGTATCCCGCGCTGCGGCGTGCCTTCCGAAAATGGCTGACCGAGTTGCTGGATATTTTCCCGCAAGCAACTGACCCGCTTGTAATCGACACGATTTGCAACAGTTCGGTCGAAGCGCACTGGCGAGACGACACACTTGTGGGAGTGCTTCTGTCAGCAGATGCCGGCGGTTTTCTGCGACGGAACGCCGCACTGTTGAACGCCAATGGTGCGAAATTCCTGCGGCAAGTCATTCATCTTCTTCGCGTCGCGTGCAAAGCAGCGATTCCCCGGCGACTGTTCGGAATTGAAGGAACCGGTGATGTCTTTTTGCCGCGTGGAAATGGTTGGAACGGCGCGGCAGAGTTGATGGAGACATCTCGGACACTATTTGGTGAAACAGATTTCCCGTTCGTTCTTCGTTTCTTGGAAGACTGGGTGCAATTGACACGGTGGGGCGTGCATTACCCAAAAGGTGCGAAGTCCATTGCAAAGTTGGCGTTGTATTGGTTACCAAAAGTTGAGTCTTGGCGTTGTCCTGTTCGCGACGGTCGCGAGCGATTATTCAAAATTCTGCTCAGTATGCCACTGGCTGCTGAACCAGAATTATCGCAGATGGCGATGACCGCGATGAAGGACAAGGAGCGCTATCACGATTATAGAGAATTGCTTGAGCTCATGTTTAATCACTTTTACGCGGATGCCCTCTGCCGCGACATGCCTGACTTGGCTGTCAGTGTTGCCGAATACTCGCTGGGATTGCATCTTCCCTTGGAGCAAGCTCTCTCATCTGGGTCGGGATATGAAATGAACGCAATGAATGACGCTTTCGGACTCGGTTTCAGGCTGTCGTCGGATGATTACCCAGCGAGCGCATATCACGGGACTTTTTTCAAATTCCTTTTACACCACCCTCAACGTGGTCTCGATTTTATTTTGAAATTTGTTAACCGAGCGTGTGAAGCATACGCACATCCGTCCAATCGGAGACGTGGAATGCATGGTCCTACACGCGTTTCTATTCGCTTTCCAGACGGCACAACACAAAAGCAGTATGGAGATGGCCGTCTATGGGAACTGTATCGAGATTTCACCCAAGGCCCTGATATTCTGAAGAGTGCCCTCATGGCTCTGGAACGATGGTTGTTGGAAAAAGCAAAGCGTAGAGAATCTGATTTGTCAGACATTTTGAATCGCCTTTTACATCAAAGCAACAATATCGCAGTAACGGCGGTTGTTGCGAGCGTAGCGACAGCCTATCCAGACCAGGCGGGCGACGCGGCATTTACGGTTCTAACCTGCAAATATTTCTTCGAGTCTGATTTGAATCGGTCGGTAAGTGAATCCATGAATCCCCGGCTAAATTCGGGTATGTGGCTTGGCATCGAGAAGAAACTGTATGATGAGGAGCGTGCTGAATCTGCGCAACTGCCGCATCGCCAGCAAAATCTCGAATACCTAGCCGTAATGTTGCAAACGTTTCCAGTTCGTGAACGTGTCTGGGAACTGATTGACGCCTACAAAGCGGAACTTCCTAAAGAAAGCGAGCAGGATGAAGGCGCAAAGGTATGGCGGTTCAGGCTTCACCAAATGGATACACGAAACTTTGTCGTAGCAGGCAAAACTGAAGATGGGCAGGTGCTTATCCAAGCCTCAACACCGCCGCCTGAACTCCAAGAGATGATTGATGCGAAGAAACCGCAGAGAGATGCTTGGGAGACGGCAATGAACTTGGTCGTCTGGGGACAGTCGGTCTTTACGGGCAAGAGCCAGCATAGCATTGACCCTAAACAGTGGAAGGCAAAGCTTGCTGCGGCACAAACACAACTGGTGTCTGCTAGTGGATTCACTGACGAAGTTCACGCTTCAATCGCCGCCGCTGGGCCAGCCTACATTGCCGCTGTGTGCATCCGCGACCATTGGGCCGAGTTGAGCGACACCGAACAGAAATGGTGCATACTGTTGATTTGCGATTCGGTTGAAGCGGACGCAAACAGCACTGATCAATTCAAGATAGCAGCGATGAACCCTATGAATGCAGCTCGCCCTGCGGCTTTTATCTTACCAGTATTGTTTGAAAAGCAGTTACAGCCGCCCATCAGTCTTCGATTATTACCAGCTCTCGCAAAAGCCGTGACTCATTCCGTGGATGAGGTTGTGAAATATGTAATTCAGGGCATTGGAATCTATTTGTGGAAGACTGACCGGTCGTTAGCCCTGACGTGCATCCATGCGCTTATTTTGAAAGCGACTGAACAGCATCAGTTTTGGAGTGAGCGACGTCGGCAACCGTTTGGAGATAGGCCAGCCGAAGACCAATTCGCTGCGAACCTACAAATGCGTTTGCGCGGATTCGTGGAAAAGCGTCAATCTGGCGACGATGCGGCAATTCTTCAACTTGACTTAACAAATTGGCCAGGGCGACAGATTGCGGCACACCTTTTTACGATTCTCGGAGAACAAACTGCTGACGCGCTCGCTCGCGAGTTTTTCAGGCGCGATGCCACAATGCTCGCCGCGAGGTGGGAGGCAGATAATGAGCGACAACGGTCACGTGCCGGGAATTCAAACGATGACAAAGTTTTGGACTCTGGAGTGGAACATCTCTGCGTGGACTCTCTGACTCAATTCGTCCTTCAACTGCCCGCGCAGGAGGCTATTGCCATTTCTGAACCGATCCTCACCATTGCCACCCGCTTTCCAGAAAAGGCGGCTGAGTTCGTAAAATGGCTCGTGATCCGTCAAGGCGATCGAATTCCGGCCTCTACACTTTGGTCACTTTGGCAAAGGTTTGCGGATGATTTCTCCGCAAGTTCGTTGCCGACTTCGGTGGACGATAAACATTCAGATTCCGCCAAGCTCATGCGGGAGCTTTTCCTTGGCGATAATTGGGGGGAGGCACGCGACTGGAAGCCGCTCCACGGTGAAGAGCAACGCATACGGATGCTATTTGACCGCCTTCCGGCAAGCCAACAAGGTTTCGAGACTTATGCTTACTTCCTCGCGACAATTGGTTCTCCAGCGCTGCCAGACGCGCTCCTTAGCATCGCCGCGAAATTGCCCCCGACAGAAGCAGTTGCGCTGTTTTCAGAGACAGCCGTGTTCTATCTCGAATCCATCTTAACTCGCCTCATATACGGCGGCAATCGCCGGATACGTATCGAGCCCAAACTTCGCCAAAGTGCGATGATTCTGCTGGACGTTCTGGTAGCTGTAGGTTCGTCAGTCGCTTACAAGCTAAGAGATGATTTTCTGACCCCCGTTCCGAAGTGACCATGCGTGATGCCTATACGAGGCGTGTGTTGAGCAATGCTTGGAGACCAATCAAGCCGTGTTAGGCGATTCCTTGTCTCCTTGGGAGCACTTACCTTGCGCGTCTATTTCACTTACGACGATTTCAAGAATCACCGGTTGGCCTTCCGTGATCAGTTTCCGCTGATTGCCTGGCAATTTGGCAAGCAGCGACAATTCCATCCGTTGCAAGACCGTTTCAATCCGTCGCAAATGATGTCCGCGAACGGTAATCTCGTGCGTAGTGAAGACGAGCTGAAGGTTTTGCTCGTCGCCGCCGCTGTCGAGTTCCGCAAAGATGAAATGATTGTGCGGCAGCAACAGTGAACGCTCTGGTGTTACTTCAATGCGTAATCCGCGTGCCTGTGGGTCGCTGGCCCAACATTCGGGTGTTTTTGTGCTCATGTTTTTGTATGGTTTGATGTTTTGGTTGATGTTGTTGAGCCAGATGGAGACGGAAAATTCGTTCAGCGGCTCGACGACCGAAGCGAATTAGATAACCGTGCAGGCGATTCCAAAGCCGATGCTGTCCGCGCGGGGCAAAACCGGCCGCAAATTCCATCGCCAGTGGCCGATGACCGGAGCGGGTGATATTCTCACGAAGTTGCTGCTTGTCCGGCGTGAAAATGCGAATGCCGCGCCGCCCGCGCGAAATGGTCACATACCATTGTTGCGCGTTCGTTGCCGGCTTCACCGTCGAATCGGAAAACAGGACGTAATCCACGGTTTTGCCCTGTGAACCATAGGACGTGACCGCGTAGCCGGGAAGAAATTCACGGAATGATTTGTCCAAGACGCGGCCATCAGTCAGTTCAAGTCCGCCATCGGCGCGGACAGATTTCACGGTGACGAGTTCACCATTGGTGACACGCCCGCCTGACGCCAGCTTGCGATTGGCCTTGAGATGCAGGCGGTCCCCTTGAGCGACAGAAATCTCGCGCGCCTGGCAGACCGTGATACGGTCAAGCAATCGGTTCGAGACCATCACGAATTTGCCGCCGACTTCAACAAGCACGCTCGATTTCAAAATTCCCGCCAGCTTGCCCTTCGCGCCCGGTTGGGCATTGCGGACTTTCTGATTGAAAACAATGACGGCATCTTGCGGATAAAAACGCATATCGCGCTTCTGGGCGTTGGTGAGGTCCATCCTCTCCAGTGCTTGAACAGCCGAGTCAGCCGCGCCAAGCAATCCTTTGCCTTTCAACGCATCACGCACGCGCGAGTTGACGTGATGCACTTCACCCCAAGTTTGCGAGACGACGACTGCCGAAGCGTTTTGCTCTGCGAGCCGGAGATATTCGTCGGCGAGCCTGTCGGCTTGTTCCCCGATGCCACACGCGACAATTGCGCCCATTTTGTCGAGGCGTTCAAAAGAATCGCTCAACTTGCCCGCCGCAGCCGCTTCAACTGCATTTCGATACATCCTGATGCGATTGCGTTCCTCGACATCGCGACCGAGCGCCGGGTCTTGCCGTCGAATCTTGTGCAGTTCGACCGGTTTCACACCGGCATGGCGTTCGATGGCAAGCAAGGCATCCGAAGCCTCAACCGCACCGTGTTGCCGGGTGTCGCCGGAGAGAACCAGCCGTCCGTGTCGCTCATGGATCAACCGGACAAGTTCCAACATTTGCCGTCCGCCAATCTGTCCCGCTTCATCCACCACGATGACGGCGCTGTCAGCCAGTTCACGCTTGATGAGAAAATTGGCGACCGTCGTTGGCGACGGGAATCCGGCCTTCTCCATTTCTACGACTTGCTGACGTTGCGGCGCGAGGACGACCACGCCCCGGCCAGACTGCCGCAGTTGTTCCACCAGTTCGCGAAGGACAAAACTTTTTCCCGTGCCCGCACCGCCACGAAAAACAGAAACTCCATTTGTCGAACGCAGCAACGATTCGAGGGCTTGGCGTTGTTCATTGTCGAGTTGCGGATTCGCCGGACGGGGATTCGCAACCAGCGGGAGACAATCACCGACGCCCTCTTTCGCGGTCTGGACGATTTCCCATTCGCGGAGCAGAACTTCACGCAGGGTCACTTCACCTGGACGCACTTCGTCCCGGATATAGCCACGTCGCTGGGT
>DLMG01000126.1:0-2551 GCA_002479245.1 Verrucomicrobia subdivision 3 bacterium UBA7542
GTCGTTGAAACATTCCGGGTGCAGGCGGTAAATCTCCGTGGCGTTCACGCTCAACGGGCTGTCCACAAAAATCGGCGCGCGCGGCAATTGGCCCGCCAGCGTGAGCTGGTTCAGCACGTAAACAATCTGCTGCGTGCGTCCGACCGAAAACGCCGGGATGATGACCTTGCCTTTTTGATTCAAGGTCTCCAGCACGAGCCGGCCGACGGTTTCGTCGGCGTTGGTGCGCACGGCATGTTCGCGACCGCCATAGGTGGATTCGATCTGCAGATAATCCACGTTTTCGGTGGGTTGCGGGTCGCGGAGAATTTCATCGTTGCCGCGGCCCACATCGCCGCTGAACAGGTAACGGAATTTTCGATTGCCTTCGCGCACATCCAAAATGACCTGCGCCGCGCCAAGAATGTGCCCGGCGTCGCGAAACGTGACGGTGACGCCGTCCACGACCAGGAACGGGCGTTCGTAGCCAACGGCGACGAATTGATGCAGCGTTTTCTCCGCGTCGGCGATGGTGTAAAGCGGTTCGACCGGCGGGAGTTTTTTCTTCGCCCGCTGCTTGGAAACAAATGCGGCATCGTCCATCTGGATGTGCGCGGAGTCCACGAGCATGATGCTGCAAAGATCGCGCGTGGCGAAGGTGCAATGGATGTTGCCGGAGTACCCTTGCTTGCACAGATTCGGCAGGTTGCCGGCGTGATCAATGTGCGCATGGCTGAGCACCACGGCGTCCACCTGCTTCGGATCGAAGGGAAAACAGCAGTTGCGCTGGATGGATTCCTCGCGGCGGCCCTGGAACAATCCGCATTCGAGCACCAGCCGTTTGCCGTTGACCTCGAACAGATACATCGAGCCGGTCGTGGTGCGCGCCGCGCCGAAGAAATGGATTTGCATCAGTCAATCGTGTTGCGGGTTGCGGGTTGCGTCAAGAAAATGGCTGCGGCCTTGGCGGATATTTCACGCAACAGGCTTCTTAAGCCAGGTGCCAAAGTTCGAAATCCAAGATCCGACCCGCGGCGATGGTGCGACGGCGCGGCGGGAAGAAGCCCGATGGCCGGGGTCCGAAAGGCAAGCCCCCGGGCAAACGATATTTTCCCTCCACCGCTTTGTTTTCCGGCTTGAGATTTCGGGTTTCTTTCGGGTTTAGCTGTGCCGGTACGTGATGCGCGCCTTGTTCAAATCGTAGGGGGACATTTCAACGTTGACCTTGTCGCCGACGCTGATGCGGATGAAATTTTTGCGCATCTTGCCGGAGATATGCGCGAACACTTCGTGGCCGTTGGGCAGCGCCACCCGAAACATCGTGCCGGGCAGCACTTGGGTAACGTTTCCACTTAATTCAATTGGCTCTTCTTTAGCCACTATGCGTCGTTGAATTACAAAAAGTGATACCATTCGCCCCACGTAAAATCAATTCATTTTTGCCGCAAAAAATCAGTGGACATCCGCCGCCGTTTCGATAAAGTCACCGTAATCTTATGAAAAATGACAACATTACGACCGCTTTAAATCTTGTGCTGGCGGTGCTGGCGATTTTGGGCGTGATTTTCGCGCTGCAGACGATTTTCCGCACGCGCGAGTTGCGCTCCCTTCAAATGCAGGCAACCCAGGCCAACGGCTACCGCCTGGGCGTCGAAGCGCTCGCGAACGACGCGGTCGCTTACAGCAAGCAAAATCCGAACTCGGAAATCCTTCGCATCCTGCAGCCCCCCCCAGCCAAACCCGCCAACCGCTAATTGCCATGAATGAATCTGAAACAAATCCCCCTGTGCAAACCGAATTGATGGATCAGATTGTCGCTTTGCGACATCAGGTTTTCACACTGTTGCTCGCCCTCGTCGTGGTTAGTGGCACGCTCACTGTCGTTTTGTACCGGCAGGCCAAACTTACCGGTCGAGACATTGAAATCATCAAACCCCAGGCCACCCAAATCATAGCGGCATTCAAACGGGACCAGCCGGCCATGGAAAATTTCGTGAAGCAACTTACGGCTTACGGCGTCACCCATCCCGACTTCCAGCCGATTCTCAAAAAATACGGGATTGTGGCGACGCAACCTGCCGCCACACCAGTGGTGCCGGCTAAGAAGTAGTCGGCATCAGCCGCGCGCCACAGTTCGGACAAAAATTCGACTGCGGCGGACAACTGTTTCCACAACCGGAGCAATCCGTGTGCGCCTTTTTGTGGCGATAGTGGATGATTAAATTTCGCGTATATGGAATCCAGGGAAACAAATACGCGTATATGAAAACTGAATCCACCTTGCGTAGGGCATAGATCAGCAAGAGCAGGGAACCGATTAAACTCAACCACCAAAACATGACGGGAATCACTACACGTTTGCTCTTTTCAGTGGCATACCACTGAACAATAAACCGCGAGGAAAAAGTGACGTTGCCCAACCAGCCAATCACCTTCCAAACGCTCCATTGGATGCCGAACAATTTATCGTTGTGCCAGACGATGTCGTGCCAGATCAAATGGTGCAGCCAGTCCATAATGGCCACAGCTTAAACCCGTGACCGCCCAAACCGAAAGCGCAAAGCGCGACACC
>DLMG01000126.1:2618-5777 GCA_002479245.1 Verrucomicrobia subdivision 3 bacterium UBA7542
CGCCGTCCCAAACTTAAATCAGGCACACCGACACGGCACCCAAGAACCTCGTAGCAGCGGACGTTAGTCCGCTCCATCTTGTCCAAAGCGATGTCAGAGCCGACTCACGTCGGCTGCTACGATTCAGGGGTTTAGCACGCGAAACTTGTTTTGGGGAAATCTCTCCCCATTACCCGCCGGCGACGATTTTTACGATTTCCAGCCGGTCGCCCGCGTTGAGCTGGCGCCGGGAAAATTCCGACGGCGCGACCGCCTCGCCGTTGTGCTCCACCACCACACTGCGCGGCAGCAGTTTTTGTGCAACCAAAAATTCCTCGATCGAGCACGGCAGCTTCGCCTCGATTGACTTTCCGTTGGCGGTGACAAATTGATTCATTTTTTACAACCAACAACCAATACTGAACATCCATGCCAATTTTGCCGGCGAGAGTTCATTGGATGTTGGGCGTTGGATGTTCGATGTTTACTCGCGATTTATCGGAGTTGGATGTTTTCCATTTCAAGCCGTCAGCGCCGCGTCCCAATCCTTCCACACCGGTTCGTAACCCAGCCGCCGGATCAGGTCCGCCACTTCGCCGGCGGAGCGCTCATCGGCAATTTGAAATTGTCCGGTCGCATTCGTTGCGTTTTCCGGTGTTGGCGCCCATTCGCTTGCGCCTTCGCTGCTAATTCGCAGCTTCGGCGACACAGGCGCGCCAAGTTCGACAATTTTTCCGCGAACGGTGTGATGGATTTTTTCCCTGCCCGCGCCGGTGTAACCACCCGGTTCGGTGTGGCTGCCCGCGCTCATCATTGTCACGCCCAGCGGAATCAGCCCGTCGCGCAGCTTTGCCGGCTCGCGCGTCGAAAGCACGAGGCCGACATCGGGAAACATCAACCGCAGCGCGCAGACGAGTTGCGCCAGGTCGCGGTCGGTCATGTGCGTGAGTGGCTGGAATTCGCCCGCGCACGGTCGCAACCGCGGCAGCGAAATGGTCAACTGTGCCTTCCAGCAGTTCCGCAGCAAATAATCCGCGTGCGCCGCCACGCTGATGGCCTCGTAACGCCAGTCGGCCAGGCCGTAAAGCGGGCTGATGCCGAGCCGCCGGAATCCCGCAGCGTAAGCGCGCTCGGGGGTTTCGAGCCGCCGGTCGAAATTGCGTTTCGGTCCGGCGGTGTGCATGTCCGCATAGACTTTGCGGTCGTAGGTCTCCTGATACACCACGAGGCCGTCCGCGCCCGCTTCGACCAGCGGCCGATAATCCGCCGTTTCCATCGGCCCAATTTCGAGCGAAATGCCCGGCCAATCCGCATGCAACGCGGCGATGCAATCCTTGAGGTAATCATTGGAAACGAACTTCGGATGTTCCCCCGCGACCAGCAGGATATTGCGGAAGCCTTGCGCCTTGATTGCCGCCGCCTCGCGCTTGACTTCGTCCAGCGACAGCGTCACGCGCAGGATTGGGTTGTCGCGCGAGAAGCCGCAGTATTTGCAATTGTTGACGCACTCGTTGGAAAGGTAGAGTGGCGCGAACATCCGGATGACCTTGCCGAACCGCTGCTGCGTCATCGCGTGCGATCGCCGGCCCATGTGTTCCAGCAATTCCCCGCCCGCCGGCGAAATCAAATGCGCGAAATCGGCGAGCGACAACTTTGTTTTCGCCATGCTCTCGCGCACGGCCTGGATGCCGGCCGACAGCGAACGCTTCACGAGCGATTCCAGCGGCAACGAATTGAATTCAGCGACAAAACTCACGATACCAACGTAGCAAATCGACGGGCAAAGTCGAGGCGAGCTTGGCATTGCGCAACGGGCGTAGTTTGTGAAACATTGGCGCGCAGGCGAATTTCACATGGCAGCCAAAATTCCAGTTCGGCGGCGCGCGAACAGATCGGTGATGATTCTCGGCGTCGGGTCGTTCGCGCACAGCCTTGGGCGGGCGCTGGCGGACACGGGCGCAAGCGTCTCGACTTATCTCACCCGCAATTACGGCCATTTCCCGCCGTCGCTGGTCGGACCGACATTTTCGCGCGACGCGTTTCCCAGCCCGGTTCCGCTCATCAAGAAAAACGGCGTGGAGGTCGTCATCCCGCAATCCATTGACTGGGCATTGCAACCGTGGGCGGAGGATTTGTTGCAATCGGGCGCCGGCATTTTCAGCCCCACGCGCGAAGCGATGCGGATCGAGCGCGAACGCGACTTCGCCCGAAAATTGTGCGCGGACTTCAAAATTCCCTTTCCGCCGGCCTACGTTGCGTCCAATCAAAAAGCTGCCGAAAAAATCCTGGCGAAACATCCGCGGCCATTCGTCATCAAAAATCCGCTCTGCTCGCCGACCAGCCCGATTCACACCATTTTGTGCGAAACGGTCGAGGACACGCGGGCATGGCTGCAGCATGTCAATTATGCCGAGGGCGTTTTTTTGCAGGAATACCTGGGCCGCGCCGAGGTGGGGCACATCGTGCTGGTGAGCGGCGGTGACATTTATTCGCTCGTGACGAACCAGGAATACAAATACGCCTTCAACGGCAACCAGGGCGTGGTCGCCGGCGCGCCGCTGGGCGGCCTGGTCGAACGCGATCCCAACGACAAATACGGACTGGCGCGCAAGCTCATCCATCCGCTGCTGCCGTGGCTGCGCGCAGCGAAGTTCAACGGGCCATTGCAGGTCACCGCCGTGAAACGCAAAGGCCGATGGCACGTCATCGAATACAATGTCCGCATCGGGGTCACCTCCGGCCCGATGATTTTGCGGATGCTGAAAAATCCGGCGGACATCGTCTTGCGAACCGCGCAGAATCAGAAGCTGGATCTGCAGTTCAACGAAAAGCTCAATTTCGGCTGTTCGCTCACGCTGGCCGGTTACGGTTATCCCTTCATCCAGGTGCGCAGCCCGCATCTGCCGCTGGAAGTGGACGGGAAATTCGATTGCGACGTTTGGTGGAACGAGGTGGCCCGCGGCGCGGACCAAAAGCTCAGGTCCACCGGCCATCGCATTGCGGACGTGATAGCGCTGGCGCCCAGGCTCGACGCGGCGATTGCCAGGGCTTACGCGAACATCCGCAAAATCAGGGTGGTGGGCAGTTATTTCCGCACGGACATCGGGAAAAGTTTATGGCCGCCGGGCGCCATCTGAATTCCCTTGATGTTTTAACACATCCGCCTTGTGTTCGTGTATC
>DLMG01000125.1:0-1273 GCA_002479245.1 Verrucomicrobia subdivision 3 bacterium UBA7542
CCCCCGGGTTAACCAGGACGTTGTAAGGGGCGGCGGCCTTTGCGCTGCCGGCGAACAAGAACAAGATGAGGCCGGCAAGAAAGGTCGCGCAGACCCGAGGGATAACTTTTGAGTTTGTCGAACGCGCGCCGGATTGAACCGATGAACCGGACAGCCGACGATTATTTTTTAAAATGCTCATGGCAATTATTTTGGGTTTTTATTGGTTGTTAATGAACTTGTAATAATTTATATCACACACGGAAAAGTGTCAACATTTTTTTCGAGCAGACGGCTTGTTTCATGGCGCATTCACGAAGCCGGGCAAACAGTTGGCGCATAAGCCATTGGCGAGCGAAAATCCCCGTTTTTCACACAAAACGGAAAAATCCGAGTGCAGCGTTTGCTCGAAAGCACCAAGCGACGCCAACGGAGAAGGTTAAGTTGGCTCCTGAATTCGCCGTGGGCTTGTTTTGAATCCTGGAATCAGACGATTTCGTCAGTTGCGCCATCCTGGGCCGGGAATCATTGAGTCGGCCCCGCTCCCGCCATACTTTTTAAGAACCGCTTTTCCATGGCAGTTCATATTCTAATTGGCACACAAAAGTGTTCATGCGGAAATGTCGCGGACATTTCGTCTGCTTGCAAAGCGCCCCCGATGCAGCGGGACCGCTTTTCCCCAGAGGCACAGCCAACTGTGCCAATGTTAACTGGAACTGCTATAGACCCAAGAGCCGAGACCCAAGACCCAAAATCAATGTTGCGACAGGCAGCAGGTTCTGCCGAAGGCGACGACGTAAATGAGGAAGGCGATGATGAGCGGCCACGGTTTGCCCGCCACCAGCAGCAGAATTCCGAGGCCCAAAACCAGGGCAATCACCAAATAAACCAGAGCTGCCAGTGCCAGTTTCATTGATGTCGATTATAACGTTTTCGCGCCCGCGCGCAAGAACAGGAATTGCACGGTTTTCCAAACGCCGGTTCGGCAAATGCAGACGCTGATTGTGCTGTGAGTCGGCGGAAAATTCTCCTTCTCCCCCAGGAGAAGGTGAATCGTTTTCCGTTTCACTTCCAATTCACCGTCAGCAGTGTTCGCGCGACCAGCATCCAAATGTTTAAAAATCGTTCGCAGCAATGTCCTCTCCAGGGGAGAGGAAATAGGTGAGGGCGGGCGTAAAAAACATCTTTCGGCAGGGCGAAGGCTTCATGAATTTTGTCCGTCTCGGCGGTTGGGGTGAGGCATCTTAGGTTTGACAAAAAAGATTTTCTTCGCATGTTTGCCGCGCCCGGTGTA
>DLMG01000125.1:1351-16505 GCA_002479245.1 Verrucomicrobia subdivision 3 bacterium UBA7542
CTCATCATCGCGGAGAAACCGTCCGTCGCCGGCGACATCGCCAAGGCGCTCGGCGGATTCAAGAAAGTGGACGACTTTTACGAAAGCGACCAATACGTCGTTTCGTCAGCGGTCGGCCATTTGCTCACCATCGTGCCACCGGAAGGCGTCGAGGCCGTGCGCGGCAAATGGACGTTCAAACACCTCCCGGTCATCCCGCCCCATTTCGATTTGCAGCCAATTGAGAGAACTGAAAACCGGTTGAAGGTCCTGAAAAAGCTCATCAAGCGCGCCGACGTGAACGCGCTGGTGAACGCCTGTGACGCCGGGCGCGAAGGGGAATTGATTTTCCGCAACATCGTCAGATTCACCAAGGCCAAGCAGCCCATCAAACGCCTCTGGCTGCAATCCATGACGCCGGCGGCCATCCGCGAAGGGTTTGCGCAGCTTCGCGAAGACAAGGACCTGCTGCCGCTGGCCGACGCCGCGTACAGCCGTTCGGAGGCCGACTGGCTCGTCGGCATCAACGGTACGCGCGCGATGACCGCGTTCAATTCCAAGCTCGGCGGGTTTTTCAAGACGACCGTCGGTCGCGTCCAGACGCCGACGCTGGCCATCGTGGTTGAGCGCGAGGCGAGAATTCGCAAGTTTGTGTCGCGCGATTTTTGGGAGGTCATCGGCACGTTCGACGCGGCGGCGGGGCAATATACCGGACGCTGGTTCGATGAAAAATTTGACAAACAACGTGCTGCTGGCGTCTCGCCGGCAGAACAAACTGGAAAAGATCAGAACCGCCGGCAAGATGCCGGCGGCACGTTGGACGCCGACCAGCTCAAGCCCGAGCGCGTCTGGGAAAAATCCCGGGCCGAGGCCATCCGCGACAAATGTCTTGGCAAACCCGGCATCGTCACCGAGGAAAGCAAGCCGAGCACGTCGCTTTCGCCGTTGCTGTATGATTTGACGAGTTTGCAGCGCGACGCGAACTCGCGCTTCGGTTTTTCCGCAAAGAACACTCTGGGCCTGGCGCAGGCGCTTTACGAGCGGCACAAGGTATTGACGTATCCGCGCACCGATTCGCGGGCGTTGCCGGAGGATTACATCGGCACGGTGCGGAAAACTTTGGAGATGCTGGTGGCTCAAACTCCCGGGCAATTCACCCATTCGGATCACGCCGTCGGCGGTAGCGGATTTTCCAGCCGTTACGGGAGCTTTGCCTCGAATATCCTTGAACACGATTGGGTGAAACCCAACAAACGCATCTTCAACAACGCAAAAGTTTCCGACCACTTCGCCATCATCCCGACGATGCAACCTCCGAAGGGCTTGTCCGATGCGGAGAAGAAACTTTACGACCTGGTGATGAAGCGGTTCCTGGCGATTTTTTATCCGGCGGCGGAATTTCTGGAGACCACGCGCATCACGCGCGTCGAAGGCGAGCCGTTCAAGAGCGCCGGAAAGGTGCTGGTGAATCCGGGCTGGCTGGCCGTTTATGGCAAGGAGGCGCAGGTGGACGACACGCCGACGCTCACGCCGGTGAAGCCGGACGAAAAAGTCGCCACCAGCGGGGTTGAAGTAAAAGATAATGTCACCAAACCGCCGCCGCGCCACACGGAAGCGACATTGCTTTACGCGATGGAAGGCGCAGGCAAACTGGTGGAGGACGATGAGCTGCGCGAGGCGATGCGCGAGAAAGGCCTGGGCACACCGGCCACACGCGCGGCGACCATCGAAGGCTTGATTTACGAGGATTACATCCATCGCAACGGGCGCGAACTGCAGGCGACGGCCAAGGCGTTTTCGTTGATGGAACTGCTGAACGGCCTGGGCATTCCGGAACTAACCAAACCGGAGCTGACCGGCGATTGGGAATTCAAGCTGCGCCAGATCCAGCGCCGGCAGAAGAGCCGCGCCGAATTCATGTTGGAAATTGCCGACATGACGCGGCACATCGTCGAGCGCGCCAAAAAATTCGAGGAAGACACGATTCCCGGCGATTTCGGCGTGCTCAAGGTGCCGTGTCCGAAGTGCGGCGGCGAGGTCCACGAAAAATACAAGCAATTCCAGTGCGTCAACGAAAAGTGCGACTTCGCGGTCTGGAAAACACTGTGCAGCCGGATGTTTGAGATGGAGGAAGTCGAAAAGCTCATCACGGAAAAACAGGTCGGGCCGTTGCAAAATTTCCGCAGCAAACAGGGATTCCCGTTCGCCGCCGTGCTGAAGCTGAATGCCGAGTTCAAGATCGAATTTGACTTCGGCAACGGCCAGACAAGGGATGGCGAGGCCGCCGCGCCGGTGGATTTCACCGGCAAGGAACCGCTGGGCAAATGTCCCAAGTGCGGCGCGCGAGTGTTCGACGCCGGGATGAGTTATATTTGCGAGAAGGCGACGGGCGTGGACAGGACCTGCAAGTTCCGCACCGGTAAGATCATCCTGCAGCAGGAGATTGCGCCGGAGCAGGTGAAGAAATTGCTCGCCGAAGGCAAAACGGATTTGCTCAAGGGATTTATCTCCAAGAAAACCAACCGCAAGTTCGAGGCGTTCCTGATGATCAAGGACGGCGGCACGGCGTTTGAATTCGCGCCGCGCGAACGCAAAACGAAAACGAAGGGCGCGACCTCGAAGGTGCCGCTGCCGAAGATGGATTTTACGGGCAGGGCGCCCCTCGGCAAATGTCCGAAGTGTGGCGGCCGGGTGTTCGACACCGAAGTGGGTTACCTGTGCGAGAAGTCGCAGGCGGACGCCCGGCCGTGTAAATTCAGGATCAACCGGGAAATTTTGCAGCAGCCAATTGAGCCGGCGCAGGCGCAAAAACTGTTGGCCGCGCACAAGACCGATTTGCTCGACCAGTTCATCTCCAAAGCCGGGAAACCGTTTCCGGCCTATCTCGTGATGGACGACAAGGGCAAGGTCACGTTTGAATTTCCGCCGCGCGAGGGGGAAGTGGAATCGAAGTGAACGGTTGAACTCGCGCCGTGCAGTACCTGGGAGCGCCGGCGTCCCGCCGGCGAGTTGATGAGTTGCTTTTTTCGAGAACGCCGGCGGGACGCCAGCGCTCCCAGGTTGTCACTCCCCGACCAATTACCAAAAGATTGAGTTTCTCCGCGCCATCAGCGTAACCTGCGTTCGCAATGGAAAGCGCCGCCAAATCTGCAACCGAAGGCCACGACCAGTGGATCCGGAAATTTCTCACCCATCTGGCCACGGACCGCGGGGCGTCGGTTTACACGCAGCGGAATTACCGGCAGGCGTTGCTGGAATTTTTTCACTGGCACCGCGAGGAACAACAGGAACCGCCTGCATGGGAAAAGCTGCAACGCGATGATTTTCGCGGTTACCTGCGGTTTTTGGGCCGGCAGAATTTGAGTCGCGCGGCGATTCAACTGCGCTTTTGCGCATTGCGGACGTTTTACAAGTTTCTGATTCGACACGGTGTGGTCGAGACGTCGCCGATAAAAAATCTGGCGCTGCCGAAGCCGGGCCGGCGATTACCGAAGTATCTGACCAAACAGCAAATACTCGATTTGCTTGGCGCGCCGGTCAAACTCATGGCCACGCCCCGGCGCAAAGGGCCGGGCCGGCCGATTTCGGCCAGTGTATGTCTGCGGGATGTCGCAGTGCTGGAAACGATTTACTCGTGCGGATTGCGCGTGAGCGAATTGTGCGGGTTGCGGGTGGAGGACATGGATTGGCAGGAGCAACTGGTGCGGGTGCGCGGCAAAGGGAAAAAAGAACGGCTCGTGCCGATTGGCAAACCGGCGTTGCAGGCGATTGAAAATTATTGGAGCACGTTGAAGCGGCCGCCGTCCGGAGAATCACCGGTGTTTTTTGCGGAACCAAAAAAGAACACAAGGCTCCAGCCGATTCAGTTGTCCCGGCGTTTGAAACAATATCTCGCCATTGCCGGACTCGATCCCGGCCTGACCCCGCACAAATTGCGGCATAGTTACGCGACGCACCTGTTGGATGCGGGTGCGGATTTGCGGAGCGTGCAGGAATTGCTTGGCCACGCGCATCTCATTACGACACAGGTTTACACCCACGTCACCACCGAGCGGTTGAAGAAAGCTTACGACGCCGCGCACCCGCGGGCGTAGGAAACGTCAAGGTGTGACGGCCCGATAAAATCGGCTCGGTGTATTTCCCGACACCTGGTCGGTCATCGCAATGTTTGCGTTTGAATCCGCCGTGGCGCTGCCCAGGGTTTGCCACTGCGGCGAATTGAGCGACGGTGTATATTGCACCCGGCAAACTGTGCCGGGCGTGGCAAGAAACTGAAGGGTTATGGTTCCCGTGGCTGAACAGGTGATCGCCAAAGCCGACAGAATCTGCGGGTTGGAATAAAAGACGGCCCGATAAAATCGGCTCGGTGTGTTTCCCGACACTTGGTCGGTTATCGTAATATTTCCATTTGAATCTGCCGTCGCACTGCCCCAAATTTTCCATTTTGCCGGATTGAGTGAGGGGGTGTATTCAACCAAGCAAACCGAGCCCGGCGCCGCCTGAAAGGAAAGACTCATGGTTCCATTCGCCAATGCTGTCAGTTTCACCGCTGACAGCGCTTGGGGAGTGTAGTACATCACGGTTGAGGGGGGACTTTCGATGCCGTTGCAGTCATAATCGGTCACATAGAAAAAGTAATTTGTAGATGCCAGAAGATTGTAAAGCGTGGCCATGTTGGTCATGCCCACATCCAGGCGATTGGTCGCCCCCGAACCCGTAATCCCGTAGTAAAGCGCGTAACCCGCAACCGAGGAATCCGGGCTGTAATTCCAAGCCAGCGTGCAGGGGCTGGCATAAAGAACCCCAGCCTCAATCCGGGTGAATTGGGTGAGGAACGCCGAAGAACTCACGAGAAGAATCCTAAGAATCAAAACTATTTTACAACACGTACAGTTCCGCATACTACTAAGCTCAGTTAAGCAAGGTGCGTGCCCTTTTTGATTATTGATGAATTGGGGCAAAATTGTGTTTGCAAATAACAAAATCCGGTGAAGTGCGCGTCGCGAGCCGGCAGGAAGCTTGAAAAAATGTGACACGATGCATTCGTGGGCGCGGAAATTGACCCGCGAATTCAAGATGCCGACGTTGGAGTGTCAGAAAAAAACAGTCCGATCGAATCGGATTGGCGGATTTTTTGACAACCAGCCGGCTATCATCACGCTCTTATTTGAATCTGTCGTTTCGTCATTCACCAGTGAATCGGATTGAGACAAGGTGCGGATTCGAGGGCGCATTGCCTAAAAGTTGGAGCGTGGGTTGTCTCAATCCGCAGTTGGTGGCAGGCGGTGGTGGGCGTGGGAATTTCTGCCCTCGCGTCCCGGACGGCTGCGGCTTGGGACAAGCCGCGCTCCGTTTTAGTGTCCGTTCTTTTGGGCAACTCGCCCTTGATATGGCTCCCTGAAGGCTGGTAGCCCATCCGCGGGCTTGAAACGGTCGTAGCTTCGCCCTCCAATTTAGGACGTCTAAGGGGACGATGAACCGGCTATGCGAAACTTTGTCGTAAATGCGACAAAGTTTCGTATGGGCTTTTGCAGTGGCGCTGCCCAAGGTTTGCCATTGAGGCGGAGTGAGCGAGAGTGTATTCGACGCGCATGCATATTGCGCCAGTTGCGGCTTGACATTTATGGGCATGAATCGGAATATGTCTAATAATGTCCAAAGTGAATTGAGTCGTTTGGGCATCTAGAAAAAATGCAAATTACAGTCAGAGAAGTTGCCGGCCTGCTGAATATTTCAGAAAAGACAGTCTATCGCTGGATTGATGAGCGTAAACTGCCTGGTTATCGGCTGAACGGGCAGTATCGCTTCCATCGCGCTGAGTTGCTTGAGTGGGCGACGGCAAACCGCATCAACGTGTCTCCCCGCATTTTCGAGGAACCGGAAAGTCAATCGGGTCCGCTTCCTGAATTGTCCGATGCCCTTGAATCCGGCGGGGTTTTTTACCGTTTGGCCGGCAGGAACAAGGCGGAGGTTCTCCGCAATGTGGTCGAAGTACTCAGGCTGCCGGACGAGGTGGATCGTAAATTTCTGTTGCAGGTTTTGCTGGCGCGCGAGGCGCTGGAGTCCACCGCGGTCGGTGACGGCATTGCCATTCCGCATGTAAGAAATCCCATTGTGCTGCATGTCCCGCAGCCGGTGGTGACGTTATGTTTTCTTGAAACGCCGGTGGATTTTGGGGCGCTGGACGGACAGCCGGTCCACACTTTGTTTACGTTCATCAGCCCGATGGTCAAGGCGCATCTGCATCTGCTTTCGCGTCTGGCGTTCGCGTTGCGCAACCCGGAGTTCAAAGCGCTGATTATCAGGCAGGCGGGCCGCGACGAAATCCTGGCTTCGGCAAGGCGGATCAGTGACAGCCTCCGCGTTCCCGTGAACGCAACCCAGAAGGAGGCGGTGCGGTGACGTGGTTGTTGTTTGCGATGGCCCTTCTGCTTTTGGGCGCGATGGCGGTGCTGCTGTTGGGGCGTCCGGACCGGAATGTTTCCTGGCTTGGCGCCGGATCGGTGGTGATTGCTTCCGTGCTGGGTTGCGTCCCGGTGATTCACGTGTTGTCAGGAGGTTCAGTCGAAGCCGTGCGCGTGCCTTGGTCGGTGCCTTTTGGAGAATTCTTCCTTGAACTGGATCCACTTACGGCGTGGTTTCTTTTCCCGACATTGCTGGTTTCGGCGCTTTCGGCGATTTATGGCGTGGGTTATTTGCGGTCGTGGCAGGGTCGCCGCTCACTTGGCCCGGTTTGGTTTTTCTACTGCCTGCTGGTGCTGGGCATGATGCTCGTCCTGCTGGCGCGCAATGCCGTGCTGTTTCTGATTGCCTGGGAATTAATGGCGCTGGCGTCGTTCTTCCTGGTGACGTTCGAGCATGAACGCGAATCCGTGCGGGAGGCGGGCTGGATTTATTTTGTGGCAACACACTTGGGCACGGCCTTTCTGCTGGTGTTCTTCCTTTTGACGGCGCGCGAAACCGGCTCGATGGATTTCACTGTTTGGGCGGAGAAAGGCATTCAAACACGCGGTTTGGCTGACATTCTCTTTCTGCTGGCGATCGTCGGGTTCGGCACGAAGGCCGGCTTCATGCCATTTCACGTCTGGCTGCCAGAGGCGCATCCCGCCGCGCCAAGTCACGTATCGGCGTTGATGTCGGGCGTGATGATCAAAACCGGAATTTATGGATTGCTGCGTGCGCTCACATTTCTGGGCGCGCCCGCCGGCGCCGGGGCTACGGCAGGCAGGCCACCCCTGTGGTGGGGGTGGGCACTCATCGGTATCGGGCTGACTTCGGGTGTGCTCGGCGTGTTGTTTGCGCTGGCGCAACATGACTTGAAACGGCTGCTGGCGTATCACAGCGTGGAAAACATCGGCATCATCACCTTGGGCCTCGGCACCGGTTTGTTGGGCATGAGCACCGGTTCATCCATGCTCATCGTGCTGGGATTCGGCGGCGGATTGCTGCACGTGGTCAATCACGCCTTGTTCAAAGGTTTGTTGTTCCTCGGCGCGGGCGCGGTGTTGCACGGCACCGGAACGCTTGAAATTGACCACCTCGGCGGGTTGCTGAAACGGATGCCGTGGACGGCGGCGACTTTCCTCATTGGCGCTGTCGCCATTTCGGGTCTGCCACCGCTGAACGGTTTTGTGAGCGAATTTCTGATTTTTCTGGGTGCGTTCAAGGGCGGCGTTTCAACGGGCGGGGCGATCGCCGTGCCGTTGCTCGCGCTGATTGCCGGCCTGGCGCTGATTGGCGGGCTGGCGGCGGCGTGTTTCACCAAGGCGTTCGGCATTGTTTTTCTCGGCGAGCCGCGCAGTGAACACGTCTCGCATGCACATGAGGCGGATTGGACCATGCGATTGCCCATGCTGATACTGGCGGCCGGGTGCGTTCTCATCGGTTTGTTCGCGCCGGTCGTGGTTGGAAGTTTGCAGGCGGTGCTGGAGAACCTGACACACTTGCAACCCGCAGCGGTCAGCGAAAATCTGGCCGCCGTGGCAAGCCCGCTGGCATGGGTTGTAATCGGAACCGTTGCCTTTCTGTTGTTGCTGCTGGCATTGATCCTGTTGCGGCGCGGTCTGCTGGCAGGCCGCCGGGTGGAAACGAATGTCACTTGGGGATGCGGCTACGCGCAGCCAACCGCCCGGATGCAATACACCGCCTCATCGTTTGCCCAACCGCTGATGGATTTGTTCAGGCCGTTGCTCGGCACGAAGAAAAAAATTTCGCCCCCACGCGGTTTTTTCCCGGAAGAAGCGGCGCTGAAAACCGTGACACCTGACATCTCCCACGAAGAAGTGTATCGGCCCGTGTTTGGCCGTATCAACGAATGGCTCTCCCAGTTGCGCTGGGTGCAACACGGCAAAGTCCAGCTTTACGTGCTTTACATCGCGGTGACGCTGATTGTTTTGCTGATTTGGGAATTACGTTGAGCCATGAACGCCCTTTCTTTCATCCCGTTGCTGCTGGCGTTGATTTTGTCGCCATTGTTGTTCGGTGTCATCAACCGCACCAAGGCATTGTTTGCCGGACGACGCGGTCAGCCGCTGCTCCAAACCTATTACGATTTGTGGAAGCTGCTGCGAAAGGGCGCGGTTTACAGCCGCACGACAACCTGGATATTTCGCGCCGGGCCGATGGTCGGGCTGGCGGCGGCCTGGGTTGCGGCGACGCTGGTGCCGCTGGGGAATTTCCCGGCGCTCATCGCGTTTCCGGCGGATTTTCTGCTTTTCGCCGGTCTGCTGGGGTTGATGCGATTCTTCACTGTGGTCGCGGCGCTCGACACCGGTTCGAGCTTTGAGGGCATGGGCGCGAGCCGTGAAGTATTTTTTTCCGCACTGACCGAACCGGCCTTGTTTGTCGTGCTGGCGACGCTGGCGCGACAAACCGGGCAGCTTTCACTCTCAACGATGTTTGAGCCGGTGTCGGGTGCCGATTGGCTGCACGGCGGACCGGTGCTGGCACTGGTGATTATCGCGCTGATGATTGTGCTGCTGGCGGAGAACGCGCGCATTCCGGTGGACGACCCGAACACCCACCTCGAATTAACCATGATTCACGAGGTGATGGTGCTGGATCACAGCGGGCCGGATTTCGCCTTCATCCTTTATGCTGCCGCGTTGAAGCTATGGATGCTCGGCGCGCTGGTGCTGAGCATGGTGCTTCCGTCCTCCGGCGGGAATCCCTGGCTGAGCCTTGCCCTGGTGTCGGGCGGCATGTTCGGGCTGGCGGTTGTGATTGGAGTGATCGAATCCGTCATGGCGCGGTTGCGCCTGCTGGTTGTGCCGCAACTGCTCATTGGTGCCGGCGCGGTGGCGACTGTGGCACTGATCCTGACATTGAGGTGAACCTATGATGACGGACCTGATTCTCGTGCTGGTCGTGCTGACAAACTTGAAGTTGCTGGGTTCAAGCCGGCTCGGCGCTTCAATTCGCGTCGTCGCGGCGCAGGGTGTAATGCTGGGTCTGTTGCCGGTTTTGGCGCACGTGCATGAGTTGTCATTGCACTTTGCTGCGCTGGCGGTGGGAACCGTCGCGCTCAAGGGAGTGGTGTTCCCCTGGTTGTTGTTCCGTGCATTGCGCGAGGCGGAGGTAACGCGCGAAGTCGAGCCTTATGTCGCCTACATCACTTCGATTCTCATTGGTTTGGCGGCGCTGGCTGCGTCGTTCTGGCTGGGCGGGCGGCTGCCCGTCTCGACCGTCGAGCCGTCGTCGCTGCTGGTGCCCTCGGCACTGTTTTCCATTTTAGCCGGATTGTTTCTGATTGTTGCCCGCAAACGCGCGGTAAACCAGGTGCTGGGATTTCTGGTCCTGGAGAACGGCATCTACACGTTTGGCGTCGGGATTGTCGCTGAAACGCCGTTCCTGGTGGAACTGGGAGTTTTATTGGATGCGTTTGTTGCGGTGTTTGTGATGGGGATTGCGGTTTACCACATCAACCGCGAATTCGACCACATTGAGGTGGACCGGCTGGATCGACTGAAAGGCTGACGGTTGATGAAACACGAAGCATTACTTTGGTTGTTGATCTTGGTTCCGGCTGCGACGGGAGCCTTGGCGCTCCTGCTGCGCTCGGTGCGGACGATCCTGGGCGCCATGTGTGCAGGTGTCGGAATCAGCGTCGCCTTGGGGTGGTATGTGGCGGGAAAAGTTTTGATGTCCGGCCCGGTGTCAGCGGGCGCGGAATGGTTGTATCTGGACGCCCTGTCAGCCTACAACCTGGGTGTCATGCTGTTGATCTACGGGCTAAGTTCAGCCTACGCCTCGGTTTATTTCAGAGTAGAGCTGCGGGAGGGTCACCTGACGCTGAAACAAGCGCGGTTATTTGCCAGCTTATGGTGTGGAGCACTGGCGGCGATGACGCTGGTGTTCATTTCAAACAACCTCGGGATCATGTGGGTGGGGATCGAGGCGACCACCTTGCTGACCGGTTTTCTGATTTGTGTGCATGTGACGGGCGAATCACTGGAAGCGATGTGGAAGTATATTTTGATCTGCTCCGTTGGCGTCGCATTTGCCTTCATGGGAACGCTGCTGGTCGGAGCCTCGGCGCACGGGCTTGGTCTGCGCGCGCCGGAAGTCCTGTTGTGGACGAGGCTGCAGGCGCACGCTGGGTCACTGAACCCGGCCTGCCTTAAAGCCGCTTTCATCTTCCTGCTGGTCGGTTACGGCACCAAGGCGGGTCTGGCCCCGATGCACAACTGGTTGCCGGACGCGCACAGCCAGGCGCCGGCGCCGGTTTCGGCGATCTTTTCCGGGTTCATGTTGAATACGGCCTTGTATTGCGTGATGCGTTACGTGCCAATTGTCGAGGCGGGCACGGGAAACACGGGCTGGGGGTTGCGGCTTTTGACCGGGTTTGGCCTCATTTCGATTCTGGTGGCGGCGGCGTTCATTCTGTTTCAACATGACCTGAAACGGCTGCTGGCCTATCACAGTGTCGAGCATATCGGCATCATTACGCTCGGCGTGGGTTTGGGCGGCTTGGGAACATTCGCAGCGCTCTTCCACACCCTCAACCACTCGCTCTGCAAAACGCTCGCCTTCTTTGCGGCAGGACGGCTGGGGCAGATGTTCGGCACGCACGACATGCGCAAGCTGGCGGGTGTAATGCGCGTGGCGCCAGTGTGGGGGATGGGATTGTTCGGGAGCCTGCTGGCGCTGATCGGCGTGGCGCCTTTTGCATTGTTCATGAGCGAACTGCAGATGCTCAAGGCGGCCGTGGACAAAGGAGCCATCCTGGCGCTGGTCTTGTTTTTGTTCGGAGCCGGGGTGGTTTTTGTGGGCGCTTTGGGCCACGCCATTCCGTTGGCTTGGGGAAAGGCGGCTTCCACAGTCCAGCCAGCCCGTGCTGGAACTTTGGAGACGTTGTTGGTCGTGGTGCCGCTCGTATTTTTGCTGGTGTTGGGACTATGGATGCCCGGACCGTTACAGACGGCTTTAAACGCCGCTGCCGATGTCATCCGCCACGTCAGTCCGGCGCTTGCCGGTTCTCCGGGAGGAATAATGCCGTGACCGCTAATTCCATTTCAACTGTTCGCAACGGGCAGAAGGTGGACCTGGCCAACCTGCCACTGGTTGCTTTCGGAGACTTTCGAGACGCGATCGTGTCGGCGGTTAAAGCTGGCGCGCGCCTCAGCGCCTTGTTTGGCGTTGCGCTTCAAGAGGCCGATGTCCAAGGCCGCCACGCAGCGCCGGGCTTGGGCGATCTTCGGCTGTTCGCGGTGCTGGCACAGGAGGCAGAAGGAATGCTGGCCGTGACTTCAACACGCGTTGGGGACACCTATCCCGCATTGACTCCCGATTGCCCACAGGCGCATTGGTTCGAGCGCGAAATTGCAGAACAGTGGGGAGTCAAGCCCGAAGGCCATCCCTGGCTAAAGCCGATCCGCTTCCATCACTCCTACCGCAAAGGTCGCGACGCTTGGAACCGCCCTGTAGAAATACCCATTCAACCAGGGGTCACGAATTTCTTTACGATGACCGGCGACGAAGTTCATGAAGTCGCGGTTGGACCGGTGCATGCCGGCATCATCGAGCCGGGACATTTTCGTTTTCAGTGCCACGGTGAAAAGGTTTATCACCTGGAGATTTCGCTCGGCTACCAGCACCGGGGTGTCGAACGCGCCCTCATCGGCGGACCGGGCAAACGGACGATTTCCTATATGGAAACACTTGCCGGTGACACGACTATCGGTCACACACTCACCTATTGCGAGGCAGTCGAGGCGCTGGCGGATTGCCGCGTGCCGGCACGGGCGCAGGCACTTCGAGCCATTGCACTCGAACTGGAACGGCTCGCGAACCACACCGGCGATCTCGGCGCGCTCGCCAACGACATCGGTTATCTGCCAACGGCGAGTTATTGCGGGCGGATTCGCGGCGATTTCCTGAACCTGACCGCCTTGATTTGCGGGAACCGGTTTGGGCGCGGGTTGATTCGTCCCGGCGGTGTCTTGTTCGACCTGGACGAAGCCCGGCAAAAGCAGTTGGAAGAGCGTCTGGCGGAAGCGCACAAAGATGTGACGAACGCAGTGGAGTTGCTCTGGGACACATCATCCGTCCGTGCCCGGTTTGAAAACGCGGGGCCGGTCTCGCGCGAGATGGCGGTTGAACTGGGGCTGGTCGGCGTGGTGGCGCGGGCCAGTGGGCTGGGACATGATGTGCGGTCCCAGTTTCCTTCGGGCATTTACCGGTTTGCCCAGATTCCGGTGTCGTCGTATCACACGGGAAGCGTTTTTGCGCGCGCCTACGTGCGGTGGATGGAAATCCAGCGTTCCATCGCCTTTGTCTTCGATCAGCTCAAGGCGCTGCCCGACGGGCCGGTACGGTCGGAAATCGGCACGCTCGCCGCCAATTCCGCCGTGGTGTCGCTCACCGAAGGCTGGCGTGGCGAAATCTGCCACGTGGCTTTGACGGATGCTCATGGCCGCTTTGCGCACTACAAAATTGTGGATCCTTCGTTCCACAACTGGATGGGGCTGGCCCTGGCGCTCCGGAACCAGCAAATTTCCGATTTCCCGCTCTGCAACAAGAGCTTCAACCTGTCCTATTGCGGCCATGATCTGTAATCCCGAAATTCGAAGCCCGAAATCCGAAAGAAGTCCAAAGCCCGAGGACCGAAAGCCGGGAGACTTTGTTTTTGGAGCGCGGCTTGTCCCAAGCCGCAGCAGTTCCGGAGGCACCTGTCGGCTTGGGAAGTTTTACGAATCGCTCTGCGCGCAAGTGACTGCTGCGAGTTGGGACAACTCGCGCTCCGTGGGCAGCGCCCGGAGGCGCACCGCGCGGACCATTGAACGGCACATTCGAGTTCCAGAATCTGGAATTGTCTTATGATCAATACATTGCTGGCCCGCGCTCAACAGAAGCATCGCACCATCGGTTTCCCGAAGCTGCCGCCGGTTTTGCCCGATCGTTTGCGCGGACGGCCGGCAATTGATGCCGCGAAATGCCCGGCCGGTTGCCGCATTTGCGCCGACGCCTGTCCAACGGATGCAATTACACTCGGTGAAAAAGGGCCAAGGCTCGATCTGGGCTGCTGCCTCTTTTGCCCGGAATGCGAGCGGGCCTGTCCGGAAGGCGCGATCCGCTTTACCACCGAGCATCGGCTCGCGGCTTCGCGTCGGGAAGAGTTGGTCCTCGGTGAAAAAGAATTTCAACTGGCCCGGGCGCTCGATGAAAAGACGCGCCGGATTTTTGGCCGTTCGCTCAAACTGCGCCAGGTGAGTGCCGGCGGCTGCAACGGCTGCGAGTCTGACGTGAATGTGCTGAACACGGTGGTGTTTGACCTGGGGCGGTTTGGCGTTCAATTCGTCGCGTCGCCGCGCCACGCCGATGGACTGCTCATCACCGGGCCGGTGACACAGAATATGGAACTGGCTTTGCGGAAAACATACGAGGCCGTGCCGTCGCCCAAGCTGGTGATTGCCGTGGGCGCGTGCGCCATTTCGGGTGGGCCTTACGCCGGCCATCCCGAGCAGCGCAACGGGGCTGACCGGGTTGTGCCGGTGGACCTTTACATCCCAGGTTGTCCGCCGCATCCCATCACGATTTTGGACGGATTGCTGAGAATATTGGGCCGAATCGAATAGACCTGTTCTGACTGCGCCGTTTGAAGTTGAGGGTTGAATGTTGAGAGTTGAGAGTTGAATGCCTGCCCTCCGTAGCTTCAGAGCGAAGGATGGGTTCGGTGTTCCCGCCACCGCGTGAGACGAAGTCTTTTACGCGGCCTGCCGCGTGGCTCAATGCGCTTTACGCGGCCTTCCCCTCTGGCCGATGCCAAATGCGCTGGCCGTCTTTATACACTTCCCGAACGCGGTGAAACGGCACGCGATGAATCCGCCCCTCCCCATCCACAAGCCGGAACGCTTGCGGATCTTCGCGGGGAAAACTTATCTCCGCAAACGGAACCACGATGATCCGCTCCTCAACCCGGTCAAAGTAACCCAGCTCGAAGTTCCCGTGCGCAAACTCCGCGTCCCAGCGGATGCGGTTCAGCAGTTCGTGAATGGGCACTGTGCGCATGATTACCACTGCCTTCCTAGAAACCATTCATCCGCTTCAAGATCGTGTTTCAACAGATTCTCATGCCCGTCCGCGCCACGCACTTTGAAATAATCGGCACGAGGCCATTCGGGTTTGCTCTCGACCTGATGCCAACGGTCGAGGACTTCCTCCACCTCGACGGGCTGTGCTTCCCGGAAGAAGCGACGTGGCGACTCGTCGGCCTTGGTTCCGGCGTAGCATTCGACCCGGATTGGGATGAGCTTCATCTTCGGGTATTTAACCGCATAGAGCACCCGTCCTCCATAGCAGATATTGCGGAGGGTGGACAAAGAGCACACAGAGTTTGTAGCCAATCTGCCGCAGGATCAACACCCCCGACTTATTCTGAAAGTTCGATGCCTGCTCGCGATCTATCAAAGTTGAGGGTTGAGCGTTGAGCGTTGAACGTTGAGTGTTCGGGGGGCGATAGCCCCATCGTCCTCGTCCTCGTCCTCGTCCTCGTTCCTCGATGTTTAAAGCTGAATGCCTGCTCGCGATTTATCGGAGTTCGATGTTCCCGCCGCCGCGTGAGGCGACTTGTCCATCGACCTGTCCACCGTAGCCTTGGCGAAGGCGGAAGCCTCGGCGAAGTTGGAAGCCTTTTACGCGGCCATCCCTCAACCCTCAACTCCGCGTCGCGCCGAAA
>DLMG01000127.1 GCA_002479245.1 Verrucomicrobia subdivision 3 bacterium UBA7542
GGTTTTCAAGTGACCGGTGACATCCACAGGGCCGTTGAAGACGCTGATCGGTCGTCGAAAAAACATGGCATGGAGGCAATCGCCGCCGCCATCGCCGCCGGTCGGCAGTTGATTGAGGTTAAAAAGTTGGTTAGACACGGAAATTGGCTGAAATGGCTTGAGGACAATTGTAAGGGTATCGCGCGTGCGCCGCCACGGCAGGTCGCGGGCGTTGGCGGAGAACCAGTCAAGCAAGGCTGGAACAATCCGTGACGATTTCGGATTTGTTACGCGCCGGTTCTTTCTGCGTGTCATTACAGTTGAATTTTACGGGCACGGCGGCAGGATGCAATCGTCGGGATGTCTTCCCGTTTGGAGTCCCGCCTTCAGGCGGCATTGCCGATTTTCCGAAGAACCGCCTAAAGGCGGGACTCCAAACCTGTCGTGCAAAAAACTTTGTGTTCTTTGTGTTCTTTGTGGTTATCCTTTTTCAGTGAAACCGCTGACTTCCTACACGGGCAAGCTCACCGACGAACAGGCGTCGGCGCTTGAAACCGCCCTGAGCTCGCGTGGCTTCAAATTTCGCGCGGTGCCCTACGCGCGGTTCGCCGGCGAAAAGGACAAAATCAACGTGGTCTTTTACGAAAGCGGCAAGCTGGTGGTGCAGGGGAAGGGGACTCAGGAATTCATCGAGTTCGTGCTGGAGCCGGAGGTCCTGAAGCAGGCGCGGCTGGGATACGAGACGGTGCTGAATCCCGATTTGCTGCTGCCGCGCATCGGCGTGGACGAAAGCGGCAAGGGCGATTTCTTCGGTCCGCTGTGCATCGCCGGGGTTTACATCAACGAAAATGTTGTCAAGGCGTGGAAGGATGCCGGCATCCGCGATTCCAAAAACATTTCCAGCGACAAGAAAATCAGCGAGCTGGCGGAACTGATCCGCAAAACCCCCGGGTGTGTGGTGAACATCGTCACGATTGGCAACGAGGCTTACAACCGGCTTTATGCCAGAATGAAAAGCGTGAACACGATCCTGGCGTGGGGCCACGCGCGCGTGATTGAAAATTTGATGGGGCAGCGACATCAAATGAACCCCGCACCGGTCAAGGCCATCAGCGATCAGTTCGCGTCCAGCAAGGACGTGGTGGCGAAGGCGTTGATGTCGCTGGGCCGGGAGATTGAACTGGTGCAGTATCATCGGGCGGAAGAGGACCTGGCGGTGGCGGCGGCATCCATCCTGGCGCGGGACGGATTTGTAAAAGGCCTGGCGAAACTGGAAAAGGAATTCAATGTGGAACTGCCGAAAGGCGCATCGACAGCCGTGGACGAGGCGGCGAAGAAATTTGTGGTGGAGCAGGGCGCAGAGAATCTGCCGAAAATCGCCAAGGTCCATTTCCGCACGGCTTATCGGGCGCAGGGCTTGCCCGAGCCGCCGAAAAAGGAATGGCGGAAGAGTTGAGAATGGTTGGGCACTTGCCCTCATCCTGACCTTCTCCCCCGGGAGAAGGAACAGCGGTAGTCAGGTTTTTATTTTGCGGGTAACCATCCGGTAAATTCAGTCGTAGGTGTTTCACTGAGCCGGCGGATGATTCTCCCTCTCCTTGTCCCGATTCCGAATCGGGATGTTAGTCCGAGGGCCGGGGTGAGGGAGGGTTTAATTTTTCTGCATTGCCGAAAAGTTTGAGCCGATTCACATCGGCTGCTACGATGTCGCATGGCCCGACCCAATTCCATCGAACTGCCCGGCTGCGGCTGGCCTTGCTTTTAAAGTCTTGCGGTGACACTTTTGAGGTGTTACTTTTTCCACGTGAGCACGATTACGGCAAAACAGTTGCACCAGGAAACAAAAGCGGTTTTGAACCAGCTTGAGCAGGGCGAATCTTTGGTCATCACCCGCAATGGCCGCACCATCGGGCGGATTGAGCCTTTGACGGTCCCCAAGTCGCGCGGCTGGGCGGACATCATGGGCGAAGTGTGGCAGGCGCAAAAAAGCGTCAAGGCCGCCGACCGCCTGCCGAATCCCGTTCTCCAGGAACGCCAGCGCCGTCGGCGATGAAAATTTACGCCGACACTTCCGCGCTGATCGCCTGGTTCAACCCGGCGGATGAATTTGCCCCGGCGGTAACAACGTGGAGCCGGGAACGCGCGCCGGAGTTTTGCTGGAATCCGCTGCTGCGAATTGAATTGCGGCACAATCTTCGCCGTCTCTCCGGCAAATACGCCGCCATTGCCTGGCAGGCCTACCGTGCCAGCGAAACCTCACAACGGCTGAAGTTGGGCCTCCAACGTTTGTCCGATCTTTTGGAATGGGGCGATGAATTGAGCGCGCGTCACGCTCCAAACTCCGCCGCCGGCACCTGGGATTTTGTCCACGTTGCCGCCGCCCAACACGTCCGCGCCGAAGTGTTCATCACGTGCGACGCCGCCCAGGCGGAACTGGCCCGCGTTGCCGGCCTGACACAGGTTCAGCTTTTCAAATAAGCATCAGGCACCGGTCACTTGTGATCATGCAGTCTGCATTGAATAGTTCAACCGTTGCGGAAATGGCTTTGGTTTGCTTTCACAAATCGGTCATTCACGGCACCGGTGGATTTGCCAAAATGGACATTGCCGCCGGCACGCGCGTCATCGAATACGTAGGCGAAAAGATCACCAAGGCCGAATCGCTGCGCCGGTGCGAATCCGCCAACGAATACATTTTCTCGCTGGATGACGCGCACGACCTCGACGGCAATGTGCCGTGGAACCCGGCGCGTTTCCTGAATCACAGTTGCGACCCGAATTGCGAGGCGAAACCGGACGGCGGGTGCATCTGGATTGTGGCGCGGCGCGACATCCGGGCCGGTGAGGAAATCACATTCAACTACGGCTACGATCTGGAGGATTACCGGGAACATCCCTGCCGCTGCGGCGCGGCGGATTGCGCCGGCTATATCGTGGCCGAAGAATTATTCGAGCATGTCCGGAAGCAACACGCGCTCGTGGGGTAAGCTTGATTTATCTCCCCCATGAACCTCTTGGGAGCGCCGGCGTTCTGCTGGCCAGTCGGGATCCAAAACCAGAACTCGCCGGCGAGACGCCAGCGCTCCCAGGAACTGAACCCCTGGATCGTATCAGCCGATGTTTGACCTGGGTCAAAGAAAAAGGACGTCGGTTTAATGGCGCCCACTCCTTGGCACTGTTTTCTTAAAAGCGGTTTAATTCGCGTATTTAACGCCGCAACCGTAGGGCTTGGTCTGGCTCACCTCAATCGGTTTGCCGGCCATCAGGGCATCCACGGCCTCGCGGACATAGTTGCGCGCGGTGTGTGGGTCATGCTGCGGATCGGGTTTGTTGTCAATCGCGCCCTGATAAACCAGCACACCGTTCTTATCAATCACATACATGTCCGGCGTGGTTTTCATGTCGTAGAGATGGCCAACCGCGCCGGAACTGTCATCAATCCAGGCTGTCGCAATGATTTTTTTGTCGGCGATTTCCTGTTTGGCCTGGTCGGGTGTGCGA
This sequence comes from Verrucomicrobia subdivision 3 bacterium UBA7542, assembly GCA_002479245.1. GTDB lineage: Bacteria > Verrucomicrobiota > Verrucomicrobiia > Limisphaerales > UBA11358 > UBA11358. Next base: position 3,481 of record DLMG01000127.1, read on the forward strand.
TGGCTGGGATTATTGGGGTTCACCGAATTGACGATGAGCCACACGACGCCCTTGGCGGCCATGTCTTTTTCCAACTCCTGCATCGCGCCGGTCTTGTATTGGTTGTTACAAAACGGGCAGTCGGAGTTGTAGGATTCCAGCACGACAATCTTGCCCTTGTAATCGCTGAGCTTGATTGCCTTGCCGTTGATGTCCGTGGCCGTGAAATCCGGGGCGGTTTTGCTGATTTCGGTGGCCAGCGCGGCGGAAACCAGTGTCATTGCCGTCAATAATACAAATGCTCTTTTCATAGGTTTAGAATTATTAATTGTTTGGTTTAGAGACACCAATCTAGGCGGTTTCGTTCAAAAGTCAATGCGCCGTGTGTGGAGAGTGGCACAGGCCTTCGGCCTGTGTTTGGGCTCACAGGCGTGGACGCCTGTGCCACAATACAATCCGTCACCGCGCCGCGCGGTCGAGGGCGTCGAGCACGATACCCAGTGTCAAAACCTCCGGCAAAACAAGGTGGCACAGGCCTCTGGCCTGTGTTTTGGAGTCACAGACGTGGACGTCTGTGCCACAAATACAATCCGTCACCGCGCCGCGCGGTCGAGGGCGTCGAGCACGATGCCCGGTGTCAGAATTTCGGGCAGGACGATTGGCGGCGCGGCGGGGTCCCGGGGATAAACCAAAACCAGCGGCACGCCGGCGCGGCTGAAGCGGTTCAATTCGGTCGTGATATTGTCGGGGAATCGCGTGTAATCGCCGAGCAGGGCGACGGCGTTCATGGACTTGAGCTTCGCGCGCACGGACGGGATTTCGATGCTGGTCTTTTTGTTGACTTGGCAGTTAACGCACCAGTCTGCGGTGAAATCCACAAACACAGGCCGGCCTGCGGCTTGTGCCTTGGCCACCGCTGCGGTGCTCCACGAATGCCACTCAATTTGATCCGGTGTCTGGCAAAAAGCATAAGTTCCAATTCCAACAGCAAGAAGAATACTGACGATCCTCGCCAGTCCGCGGCATTTTGTTCCTCTCTGTACGAACTCGCCCCAAATCCAAGCCGCAAGGCCCAAGGCAACGAGGAACAATCCAAACCAAAGTGTACGGCTTTTGTCGAAATTCCCGGCTGCCAGCAGGAACAACCACACAGCAGTGGCCAGCATCGGGAAACCCATGGCGATTTTGAATTTTTCCATCCACGCGCCGGGTTTGGGCAGAAATTTCAGCCACGCCGGATTCCAGCTCAACACAACGTACGGCGCGGCGAGTCCGACACCGACAGCGAGAAACATCATCAGAATCACCGGCGCTGTCTCCCTGAATGCGAAGCCGAGTGCCGTGGCCAGAACAGGTGCAGTGCAAGATGTAGCGAGCACCGTTGTTAATAGGCCGTTGAAAAATGCGCCCGCCGCGCCATGCTTCGACGCCAGTCCGCCCGCCGCGTCGAGCGCGCGTCCGCCAAGCGTGACTTCAAATACGCCGAATAGATTCAGCGCCACGAGCGTGACGAGCGTGGTGAGGCAAACGACAAAAACCGGGCTGCCAAACTGCATGCCCCAGCCGGCCCGGTGCCCGGCAGCCTTGACGCCGATGACGATGGCTGCGAGCGCGAGAAACGACACCAGCACGCCGAGCGCGTAAACAAGGCCGAGTTTGCGCACGTGCCGCGGGTCACTTCTGGATTCGCCGACAAAGCCGAGAATTTTCAGCGCGATGACCGGCAGCACGCACGGCATGATGTTCAGAATCAATCCGCCGATGAAGGCGTAGAGCAGCATTTTCCAGAGCGGCTGTGAAAGTGGGGCAGGCATCTTGCCTGCTTGGACAGGCTGGAAGCCCGTCCCACTCTCCGGCGGCGATTGCGCGGACATTGTTTCACCGGCGGGCGCTTGGTCGCTGACGGGCATTTTGACTTCAAATCCCTCGCGCGAATTACTCATTTGCAAAACCAACACGCCAGAAATTTCCTTTGGCCAATCGCCGGAAAATTTTTTTACAGCCTTGCGAAGGCAAATGTCGGCGGAATAGGCGGAAATGATTTCCGTCGCAGCTTGAACTTCAAAGTTGTCGCTGGTGTTTGGAAAAAAATCTACCGAGGCAAATTTTATATTTTTGTCAGCGCCGCCCCGCCAGTTGCTCATGATAAATGATCGTGTGTCATCGTTAGTCACGTTTTCCCACCATGCTTGAAATTGATAAAAGCCGTTGGTTTGCGGCACCTTGCTTTTCCACGATTCAATGAGCGCGGCGTCGGCGGACGCTTTGGTTTGGTCGCTGATGTTGAGGGTGGCTTCGACGTTGCCATTGCCGGGGATGCAGGCTGCCTTGCATTCGAGCCAGGAAACCTTGGCCTTCAAATCGAGCGGGCCGGGCTTCAAATCGGCGGCGAGCTTGAGCGGCACGAGCAGGACAACCTCGTCGTCGTAACCGTAGGTGGTGACTTCGACCGGCGGCAATTTTTCCGGGAGCGGCCATTGGATTTCGCCGGCGGTGACGCCGGGCGGCAATTGCCATTCGATTTTGGTGGCGTAGCCGGCAGCACCGGGATTTTTCCAGTAGGTGTGCCAGCCCGGCTCCATTTTCAAATCCACGCCGGCCAGCACAGTGTCGCCGGGACGCGCGGTGTCGGCGGACAATATCAGCCGCGCCTGCGTGTGGGCTGCGCTGGCGGTGAGGGCCGCGAGGCAAACCCAGCCTGCCAGAATGGTTCCGATGCGTCGCACAGGGATTAGATGCCACATTTGACGGAACGTTTGAAGTGATTTCGGATGTCTCTAACTCTGGCACCGTTTGGAGTTCCGCGTTTACGCGGTTCAGGTAAATACCACCACCCAGCCGCCTGAAGGCGGAACTCCGAACAGTCTGCAAGCCTTGGGAACGCTGGCGTCTCGCCGGCCAGTGGAGCAGCCACCGTCATACAACAAGCCGGCGGGACGCCAGCGCTCCCAGGATGCTGAAGTTCAGGACGAAGCGGGCAAGCGGGTATTTCAACCGCGACTTCCAAAATGCAGTTGCCAAAAATTCCCCATGCGCTTGTGGACGCTGCACCCGAAGTATCTGGACGCCCGGGGGCTGGTGGCGCTCTGGCGCGAAGCGTTGCTGGCGCAAAAAGTTTTGCTCGGTGCGACCCGTGGGTACAAGCATCATCCGCAATTGCGCCGCTTTTCCGGACTGGCCAATCCGCCCGCCGCACTGGCGAGTTATCTGGCGGCGGTACATGAAGAAGCTGTGCAACGCGGTTATAAATTTGACGCGTCCAAAATCGGCGCGCGGCGAATTCGCGGCAAATTGAAGGAAACGCGCGGCCAGTTGCTTTATGAGTGGCGGCATTTGAAACGGAAGTTGAAAAAACGCGATCCAAAAAAACACCGCGATCTTTTGCCGAAAAAAATTCCCGCGCCGCATCCGTTGTTCCGGATCGTTCCCGGCAGGGTACCGGATTGGGAAAGGGTGCGATGGGTTAACATTGCTGTTCGCCCGAGCCGCGTAGACGCGGAACTCCAAACAGACAGCGCCTGAACGCGCCGCGTTTTTGCGCGAAGGAATCTGCTTGCTTGACAGGCCACGACCCGCTGTAATGCCAATCACGGCGACAAACTGGATAACCATGAGTTCGGCGCTGAAAGAAATCATCCGGTCAGGCGTGGTCTTTTTGGGTGTGTTTCTCTTCGGAGCGAGCTTCATGGTCAATGCCGCCTCCGGCGGCGAAGCGACGGCTGCCGCGAATTCTCAATCCGGACAGATTCAAACAGCCCATCTCGATTATAGCGAGGTCGGGTATGGCTTAATTAACTGCGGCCTCCCGGTTGTCAATCGATCCACCCCGTTCACAAAGGAACCGGCGTTCGCCGGGAACAAAGTTGTGCGCGGCACCTTCCAGCCCGGCGGCAGCGACAGCAATTCAATCGCTTTTGCCTGGGACCGAGCCGCCGGAAAACTTTACCTCGACCTCAATCACAACCAGGATTTGACCGACGATCCCTCCGGCGTTTTTTTGGCGCGCACAGCGAGGACGGTTTATTATCAGACGTTCACGAACATCCACCTGCTTTTCAACACCGCATCCGGCAAATGCCAGGTGCTGGCGGACATCACCTTCTATGACAACCTTCCGCGACCGAGTTGCAACCTCGCGTTGCGCTCGTTCTGGCAGGGCAAGGTGACGTTGCAAGGACAGGACTGGCAGGTGGGCATCGTCCAAAATGGCTTGAACCAATCGGGTTCGTTCGAGAACGGCCGGTTGCTGCTGCGTCCCTGGGAAAAACGAAACCAGTCATTCAACACCTACGATGGTTCGCTCGTCACCGTTCCCTTTTCACGGAAACTTTTTGTTGACGGCCACGCCTATCAACTGGACCTGGTGGCCAGACCGCAGGACGGCGAAGCGAAGCCCGCCCTCCAATTCACGGAACAAACCGTCCCGCTTGGCGAATTGAAAATCGCCGGCAAATTTATTCAACGGCTTGTCTTGTCGGGCGGACCGTATCTCGTGGTGCTCGATCAACCGGCAGCCAGCGTAAAAGTCCCGACCGGCAGCTACAACCGACCCGACATCCTGCTGGAACAAAATGGCGCCGAGGCCTTCTGCAATCCCGGCCTAACGCTAGTTGGCTGGCGGATTTCCGTGGATGACAAGACCCCGGCGGTGTTGGACGCGGGCGGGCCGTTGACCAATTCCGTCACTGCCAGCCGTCACGGGCGGGATTTGCGCCTTGATTACCGACTGGTTGGTGCGGGCGGCGAAACCTACCAACTGGCAAATCAAAATCGCTCCCAGCCGCCGGAGTTCGCGGTGTACAAGGGCGACAGGAAAATCGTGTCGGGCAAATTCGAATTTGGCTGAGGCGGCACCTGTTCGCACTCATGGCGAGTGCCTCTCACGTCCGCCGGTGAACTGAAGATCGTGGCCGTTTCCGATCTCGGAGGCCTCGGTGCGAAGGAAGGCGATCCGGTCAGTTACCATTGGACGGTCCCCAGTCTCATCCCTTCATTTCTGCCGTGGCTGGCGGTTTTGCTGCTGTTATTGACCAAGCCAAACCGTTGCGGCCGGGCATGGTGGATCTGGCTGCCCCTCGGATGTGTGGCGGCCATGGAACAATTGTCGCAGTCAGCCTTTGAATTTCTGCCCTCGGGCACGGCAGACATGTTTCTTGAGATGGCGGGTTCGCTGGCCTTTGGCGTTGCCGCCGTCTGGCTGCTGGCGCACCAACTGGCGCGCAGCCATCGGCTCGTCACTTTCCTGTGCCTCGCGCCCACCTTGGCGGGCTTCAGCCTTTTCAGTTTTTTGGTCAGACAGGATTGGACCGTGGACGGGGCCTCCCTGGTATTGGTGATGCTGGTTCCGCTGGCCCTCAGCGTTCTTGTGGTTGCGCTGGCCATCTTTTTAGCCGGGCTGGCCTGCCGGGGTCGCTATCGTCCCTTGGGGCTGTACCTCTGGATCTTCCTGTCACTGCTGGCGCTTTGGCTGGTGATTCTCACACCGGTCTTTGCCTTCGCAATGATTGTTTCGGGTGGTCGGTTGCCGTGGCAGGAATTCTTCGTCGTGGTTTTGGTTCTGACGGCAGCCGGGTTCGTCACGCTGTTCCCGTTCCTGGTTCTGTCTTCCGCCAACTCACTTTTCCGCGAACGGCTCAAGGCGTTGCTGCACGTGAAACCGGAGGCCCCGCCGCCACTGAATGCGCCTTTGCCCGACGACCAATTGAAAGCTTGAACTTGATGAACAAAAAGCCAACCTTAACATCATGAAACTTTCCAGAAAATTGATTCTGGCCGGAATGGTTCTCGCCGGCACCGCGTTCGCGCAAACCGAGCAGTGGCTGGAATACCATACCAGCGCCGAGGGCCGCGCCTACCACCAGATGGAACTGACCACCAATCCGCCACCCGGCGTCGCCCTGCCCAAGCTGAACGCGCCGCCCTATTTCGCGCGCTGGTCCACGCCGATGGACCCCGCCGGCGGCCGCTGGCTCTGCTTCGACCGCACACGCAAGTCCGGGCCGTATGACCGGCTGTACATTGACAGCAACGGCAATGGCCGGCTGGACGACAAAACGCCCATCCAGGCGCGACTGGATTCCTACTTCGCCTTTTTTCCGCCGGCCCCCGTTGTTTTCAAGGGCGAGGACGGGCCGATCACCTATCATCTCGTGTTCCGGTTCTATCAATACGAAAAGAGTCCCGCGCAATTGCTGGCATCGTCCGCCGGCTGGTATGAAGGCGTGGTGAATTTCGACGGCGTGAAAAAACGCATCCAACTGATTGACGGCAACGTCAACGGCACGTTTAACGACGTCGCACCGGATCCTTATGACAGCGACCGCGTCCAGGTCGAGGGCGACAAGACCGGCGAACGTTTTTTGGGCAAAATGCTGGAAGTGGACGGAAAGCTTTTCCGGATCGAAGCCGCCCGCGACGGCGCGTTCGTCAAGGTGCAAAAGGTCCCGCCCGGCGGGATCACGCTCGGCCAGGTGCGCGTGCCGGAAAACATTTCCGAATTCGCCGCGTTCGGCGGGAACGGCCATTTCGTGCGCCAGCCGGTGAACGGCGAATTCACCCTGCCGGCGGGCAATTACCGGATCTTTCGCTGGACGATCAATCGCAAGGATGAAAAAGGCGCGGCGTGGACGCTGTCCGGCTATAATTTCCCCAAAACCGCCGGGTTCGAGGTCGCTGCCGACAAAACTGCCGTGCTGGAAATCGGCGAGCCGGTGCAAGCCGTGCTCAAGGCGACCGAGAACCCCAACCGCCAGGTCGCCTTCAACCTCAGTTTCGTGGGGCAACAGAAGGAATCCATCGAGATGCTGCGTGACGGGCAGCGCCCGCGCGGGCCGAAATTGATGCTGGCCAATGCCGACGGGACGTTGTGTTATACGAACACGTTCGAGTTTGGGTGAGGCGGCGTTTGTTCGCTCTCATGGCGGGAGCCCAAAAATGTTCAGCGTCCGTTGGTTGGCAACATCAAAATTTTCAGCCCGTTCCAGGTGCTGACGAGTCCGTTGACGCTCGAAGCAAAAAAATAATTTGATCATCGCATGAAAACGACACGGCAATTCCTTCTGGTTTCTGCCGCTTTGGTGTTTTTGGGCGTCAGCACGCACGCCCAGACGCTGGAACGGCTACGGACCATTATTCAAAAAGCGCCGGATACCGGCACAAATGCCGGCGCGCAAAAACTCAACTGTTCCGGGACGGTCACCGACACCGCCGGCAGCCCCCTTGCCGGCGCGACGGTGGAGTATTGGCGTTATGAGGGAAATCCGTTTCTGGCAAATCCTCTGGAATTGAAAAAACAAATCACCACGGGCACCAACGGCGCTTTTGAATTCCCGGCGTCGCGGGCGTCGGGATACCTGCTGGCGCGAAAACCGGGACTGGCCCCGGCCTGGAAACAGTTGGGCCAGCCGTTTAATTCCGTCGGCGAGACGGAAGAACGTTTGGTGCTGACTCCGCCGGCGCCGCTGGCGGGCGTGGTGGTGGACGAAGCGGAGGAATTGCGTCAGATGCGTGAGCACGCCGCGGAGCAGGCTGCGCTGTTCGGCATCGGCAGCGACGACGAAACTGATTCTGTCGAACTGCTCACACCGCACGGCAAGCAAGCCGATCACTAAATACCTTGGGAGATTCGCC
>DLMG01000131.1 GCA_002479245.1 Verrucomicrobia subdivision 3 bacterium UBA7542
ATCACCGCCTGGTTCGCGCCGCCGTGCAGCGGCCCCCACAACGCGCACACGCCCGCGGCGCAACTGGCGAACAGGTTCGCCTGGCTCGACGCCACCATGCGCACGGTGGACGTGGAGCAATTTTGCTCGTGGTCCGCGTGCAGCAGGAAAATCAAATCCAGCGCCTTGACCACTTCCGGCCTTAATTCGTAGTCCTCATACGGCATCGAAAACAGCATGTGCAGGAAATTGGCCGTGTATTTGTAGGCCCGCTTCGGATAAACCAACGGCAGCCCGCGCGACTTGCGGTAGGAATAGGCCGCGATGGTGCGCACCTGCGAAAGCAGCTTGGCCACATACAGGTCGAATTGTTTCGCCTTTCCCCATTGCCAGTTCATGAGTTCCTCATCGAAACAACTGGCCGCGTTGATCATCGCCGAAAGGATCGCCATCGGATGCGCACCCGTCGGAAAACCCTCGAAATGAAATTTCATGTCCTCGTGGAGATATTGATTCTCCGTCAGCAAATCCGAAAAGCGCCGCAACTGACCGTGATTCGGCAAATCGCCGTAAATGACCAGGTAGGCGGTTTCAATGAAAGTGGATTTCTCCGCCAGTTCTTCAATGGGAATGCCGCGATATTGCAAAATCCCCCTTTCGCCATCAATGAACGTGATTTTGCTGACGCACGAACCCGTGTTGCCGTAGCCATCGTCCAGCGTGATGTAGCCCGTGTTCGCGCGCAGCGATGAAACATCCACCGCCTTTTCTCCTTCGCTGCCTTCGACCGTCGGCAGCGCATATACTTTTCCGTCCAACTCCAGCTTTGCCTCTTTGTTCATGTGTTTCTTTTTTTGATGTCGGTTATTAACTCTTGTTTGGGAAAGTCTGACGCTGGAATGATGATTTTGCAAGCGGCTAAAACCGGATTTTAAAAAATCATGCGCCGATGTCGCTGGCTTGGTGTTGAACTTGATGGCTGAATTCAGCCGTTACATGAAACGCTGGGCCGCATTCACCGTCCTGCTTTATGCCATCGCACTGTTGGTGCTGACCGTGCCTGCCCTCTGGATTGCCTTCAATGGCTGGTCAGACAAGGGCGTCAGTTTACAGGAAGCGCTGAAAATGTATCTGCGTTGGGGCTACTGGCTCTGGCTCGCCGTGCTCGTTGCCGGACAGGCACTGTTGCTCTTGCTGCCCATTAACATCGCCGAACGCCGGTTGCCCGCACGTCGTCCGCTTAAAACCCCCGTCATCGTCACCGCGTTTTTTCTGGCGAATCTCTGCTTCGCCGGGCTGCTCTCGATTCTTTGCCTCTACTTCAAAGAGGATGGCACTAATTTTTTCGGTTACTTCCTGCCGTTCAAGCCCAATCAGGTGTCGCCCTCCGACTTTGAAATCGAATTTGGAGCCGTCATCACCGGGCTGGCTTTCTGGATCATTTGGGCCGTCATCTTTCGCAGCTTCGCCAAGTCAGACGACCCGGATGCGTTGTTCAAACGCAGCACGCGCTGGCTCCTGCGCGGCAGCATCCTTGAACTCCTCGTCGCCGTTCCCAGCCATATCATCGTGCGCCGGCGCGGCGACTGTTGCGCGCCCGCCGGCACGTTCTGGGGCATTGCCACCGGCATTTCCGTCATGCTCCTCTGCTTCGGACCGGGCGTGTTTTTCCTGTTCGTCGAACGGTTCGAGCGGTTGAAGCCGAACCCGCAAAGCGACGACGAAAAGCCTGCCCCGCCTGGGGCGAATCCTGTGTAGAAAATGTCTCAACACATTTTGTTCCTCGACGTTTTCATTGGAGTTGGTGTTCACGCTCGCCCTCACCCCAGCCCTCTCCCCCGGGGAGAGGGCGAGCGATTCACGTCGCTGGACAATTTCTCGATCCTCGTTGCTATCGCCGATTCTGTGTCATTTGCCGTAAGACACAGGATAACCCAGCCTATTGCATGGTTCAAAACGCGGCGAATAATTCTCCCTCTCCTGGGGGAGAGGGCCGGGGTGAGGGCGGACGTCATCCCTGATTTAGTGGCCGCACTTGAAGAGTCCTTTTTTCACATCACGTCACCCATTAAAAATATTGAGGAAACATAAATTTTAAGCTCCAGCGGAGCGACATCACCATATGCCGCTCCTGACGGAGCTTTTTATTTTGTTTGGGTTAAACTACAAAGATGCCGCGCCTACGGCGCTCAATGCAGCGTTTTTTTGGATTCAAGAACGCGCTGGACAGAAACTTAAACGCGAAATACAGTCGCAACGATTAAACGAGACGGTCTGCAAACAGCGCCGCCTGCTCACTGTTAGGCAGCGAGAGCATCACTCAAATGATGTTGATATCTGGTTCCATTGTTTTCGGACTCGGCTTGATTGTTTGGATCGCCGGGGAAGCTATGCTGCTTGCCATTGCCTATCGTCGGAGTCTCGCTTGGTTTTTCGGGTGCTTGTTTATTCCATTCGTCAGTTGGATTTTCCTGCTCCTGAATGTGAAGCAGGCATGGAAGCCGGTGGTCATAGCGACCGTTGGATTTATTGTGACCGGCATTGGCTACTGGGTAGGTGGATTACAGTTTTTACGATGACGCTGCCTAATAAACCCAGACAGGCTGCAAAACTGCCTTCGCCAATTTCGCGTCCTTTCCGCCTTCGCTTCCGTCTTCACTGCGTTGCGACGCGGCCAGCCGCTTCGGCGCGACGAGCGCGCGACGTCCAATAAATTTCCCCTTTTGCTTTCGCGCGCCGCAGCTTAATTTGCGCGGACGCAAATGGGCTTAAAACTGTTCAACACGCTGTCGCGCTCAATCCAGGAGTTCGCGCCGCTCGCTCCCCCCAAAGTCGGCATGTATTGCTGCGGGCCGACCGTCTATGACTTCGCCCACATCGGCAACTGGCGCACGTTCGTCTTCGGCGACCTTGTCCGGCGCACCCTCGAATTCAAGGGCTACGCCGTCACGCACGTGATGAACATCACCGACGTCGAGGACAAAATCATCAAACACGTCCGGGAAACCAAAACTTCCCTGCGCGAATTCACCGGCAAATATGAAGCGGCGTTCCTTGAGGACTTGAAAACGCTCAATTGCCGCCTGCCCCACCACACCCCGCGCGCCACTGAATACATCTCCGAAATAATTTCGCTCATCGAAAAACTGGTCCAACGCGGCATTGCTTACAAAGCGGCGGACGGCTCGGTTTATTTCAGCATCGAAAAATACCGCGGCTGCGGTTGCACCTACGGCCAGTTGCTCAAGCTCAATTTCGATGAAATGAAGGCGGGCGAGCGCGTCAAGAGCGACGAATACGCCAAGGAATCCGTCGCCGACTTCGCGCTCTGGAAAGCGCGCGGGCCGGAGGACGGCGACGTTTTCTGGCCCAGTCCATGGGGCGAAGGCCGCCCCGGCTGGCACATCGAGTGCAGTGCGATGAGCACGAAAATACTCGGCCCGAGCTTTGATTTGCATCTCGGCGGTGAGGACCTGATTTTTCCGCATCA